>NZ_QKTC01000008.1:0-158448 GCF_003234435.1 Curtobacterium sp. MCLR17_044
CACCCCGACCCCGGCTCCGACGCCTGATCCCGCGCCGCAGCCGACCCCGGCCCACGGCGACGCCCTGGCCACCCGGAGCGTCAGCGGTGTGCAGGTGACTGCCCCGGACGGAACCGTGCTCATCGACGGGCAGCCCACGGTGACCGGCGTCGCGAAGCGCACCGCCGACCGGGTCGACGCTGCCGACGGTTCCCCGTCGACCGCACGTGGGGTCACCGTCTCGACTGCGGCGGACGGTACTTCGGACGTGCACCTCGACTCGTTCGAGCAGATCCCCGACCGGGCTTCGGACCCGGTCGCGGAGTACCGCTGGCCAGCGCTGCGCGTGTACGGCCTCGACGCCCACCTCACGCCAGAGGGGACGATGACCGTGGACTTCGCGAACGAGTCGAACGCGGTGTTCGTCAACGGGGTGTGGATCAACACCGCCACCGACCTGTACACCGGCGTCGACGCTGACGGCAAGGAGCGGGTCAGCGTGGCCTTCGGGGAGCGCACGGTGCACGCGGACGGCAGCACGACCCTGACCGCGCTGCACTACCGCGACCTGACGGGGGCGCACCCCGACGTGCGGCTCGGCGCCGTCACGATCCCGGCGAGGGCGAGCAGCCCGACGGACGCTCGGGTCACCGCCGCCTTCGGGGTGGGCGTCCGGGGGACGGACGGTACGGCGCTGGTCGCCCCGCAGCCGCGGGTCACCAGTGCCGGGGAACACCGTTCCGCCGCCCGCATCGACGCGATCGCCGACTACCCCGCCCGGGCAACCGACGTCACGGCGGCGATCGGGGACGACGGCGACACCGCGACCATCTCGGTCGGGCACTTCGAGCAGATCCCGGACGAGGCCACCGACCCCGTCGCCGCCTACCGCTGGCCGGCACTCCGCGTGAACGGATTGCACGCCGAGGTGACGGCGGCCGGCACGATGACGGTCTCCTTCGACGACGAGTCGAACGCCGTGTTCGTGAACGGGGTGTGGATCAACACCGCCACCGACCTGTACACGGGGCTCGCCCCGGACGGGACCGAACGGGTCCGCGTCCACCTCGGCGAACGGACCGAGAAACCGGACGGGACCGTCACGCTCACGGCGCTCCGCTACGAGGACCTGACCGGGACGCACCCCGACGTGCTGCTCGGCCAGGTGACGTTGGCGGCGGCGCAGCCCGCCCCGGACCCGACCCCGGGCGGGGGCGGCACCACGCCGACACCGGAGCCGCACGACCCGGCCATCGCACGCTGGCATGCCTTCGGGCTCCGGGCATCCGGACCGAGCGACGTCCCGGCGCAACCCGTCGTTGCGCCCGCCGCCGACGGCACCACCGTGACCGAGCGGGCGGACCAGGTCGGGGACGGCGCCACCGGACAGCTGCGTGTCGACGGGGTCACGGTGCGGTCGGCGAGTGACCGCGGCGAGGTCCGACTCGAACGGGTCGTCCTCTACCCGGGCACGAGCATCGCCGGCGAGCTCCGTGACGTCCGTGTCCGGGTGACCCACGGCGGTGCCACCGTGACGACCGCGGGTGGGCGGATCGCGGGCACCACCATCCCGGCGGGCACGATCCGGGCGAACACCCGGATCGCCCTGCCCGGCGGGCTGGGGAAGGTCGTGCTCAACGAGCAGCGGACCCGCGGGCGGGACCGGACCGTCACCGCGCTGCACCTGAGCGACCCCGCCGGGTTGGCAGCCGACGTGTCGGCAGCGGTGGTCACCACGGCAAAGGTCGATCCGCCCGCGAACGGCGGGAATGGCGGGCAGGGCGGCGGCAGCGCAGCCGGAGGCCCGGGCAACGAAGCGGCTCCCGGTGCCCTGACGCCGGACGGCACGAGCCCGGCCGGTACGAGCGGTACGAGCGGCATCGGGACGGGCAGCGGAGACCTCGCGTTCACCGGTGCCTCGCTCCTGCCGGGCCTCATCGCGGCGGTGCTCCTGCTCGGTGCGGGTACCGCGATGGTGGCGCTGCGGCGTCGACGGCGCGTGCGCTGACCACCGCAGGCCCGCGGGAGCGCGGGACGCCAGGCCCGGTGCCGGTCGGCACCGGGCCTGGCGTCCGCCGTCTGGGGGAGGCCCGCGCGACCGCCACGTGCGAGGATGACTCATGCCCGTCGTCGAGTCCCGCTGCGTCATCCCGGTCGAGCCCGACGTGGCCTTCGCCGTCTCGCAGACGCAGGGAGCGATCCGGAAGCGGTGGGACCCCTTCATCCGCCGCCAGCACCTGATGGACGGTGCGACCGTGCCGGCGAAGGGCGTCCGCACGTACACGGTGCAACGGTTCGGGTTGGCGATGGAGAGCGAGTACGTCTCGTACCACCCGCCCTCGAACGTGGGGATGAAGATGACGAAGGGCTCGTGGTTCTTCGAGCGCATGGGCGGAGGATGGCGCTTCACGGCGGCCGAGGGGCAGCCCGGGCACACCCTCGCGGTCTGGCGCTACAACTTCACCTGCAGGCCGAAGTGGCTCGCGCCGATCGCCGAGCGCATCGGCGTGCTCGTGCTGCAGCGGGACATCGACCGGCGCATCCTGGGGTTCGCCCGCGGCTGCGAGGACCCCGTCGTCCTGGCCCACGTGGCCGCACAGCGCGCTGCCTGACCGGACCCGCGAGACGCCGGCATCCTGCGGGCCGAGTCGGTTCGGAAGACGCCGTCGTCGAGCGATGACGACGGCGTGTTCAGGAGTGCCGAACCCACCCGCAGCGCGCTTGCATCCTTCGATGGAACTCCCGCAGGTGCATCCCGAAGCCGGTCGTCCCCGAGCGCCCCGTTTCCTAGCGTCGTGTGCATGACGAACACCACCGAAGTCCGGCCCACCGCCGGCACCGCAGCCCGCGACCGAGGGGGTGTCCGCGGCCTCATCGCCCGGCACCCGCTCGTGTCCTTCTTCACCATGGCACTCGGCCTGAGCTGGCTCGCGTGGGTGCCGTACATCCTGTCGCCGCACGGCATGGGCGTGTGGGACATCCACTTCCCCGAGGTCCTGGGCAGCGCTCAGTTCACGGGCGTCCTGCCCGGGGCGCTCCTCGGCCCGTTGGGCAGCGCGTTCATCGTCACCGCCGTCGCCGACGGTCGCGCGGGGCTCCGCCGCTGGGTGGGACGGCTCTTCCGCTGGCGGGTCGCCTGGTACTGGTACGCGCTGGCGCTCGTCGTCGTGCCGGCCCTGATCGTCGTGTCCGCGCTGCCGTTCGCCGGTGGTGACGTGCGGGCCCCCTCGGCCCTGGCCTTCGCCATGCTCGTGCCCGGACTGATCATCCAGCTGTTCTCGACCGGCCTGAGCGAGGAGCCCGGCTGGCGCGACTTCGCCCTGCCCCGCCTGCAGCACCGCTTCGGGGGCCTCGGCGCCGCCGCGATCCTCGGTCCGATCTGGGCGCTCTGGCACATGCCGCTGTACTTCAGCGACTGGGGCGGCTGGCCGAACGCGCACTGGAGCGAGCCCGTCGTGTTCGCCCTGTTCACCATCACCTTCAACGTCGTGATGATCCAGGTCTTCAACAAGACCCACGAGAGCCTGCCCCTGGCCCTGCTGCTGCACGTCGGCGTGAACAACACGATCTCGACGCTGTTCCCGGAGATGTACCCGAGCATGACCGCCGGCACGCTGATGATCGGCCTGACGATCATGTCGACGATCGCCGCCGCGGTGCTGCTCGCCGTGACCCGTGGCCGCCTGGGCTACGACCCGGCCCGACGCGCCCTGCCCCTCGACGCACCGGTCCCCACCCACGCCCGCCTCGTAGGATCCAACGATGGCACCCGCTGAGCACGACGCGCTGCGCGCACCGGCCGAGCCGGCAGCGCAGCGCGAGCCGGCAGCGCAGCCCGCGCGATCGGCCCAGCCCGAGCAGCGCGCCCGCCGCGTCGACGTCTTCGTCGCCCTCGGCACGGCCGTCGTCGCACTCGGGCTGCTGCTCGGCCTGCCGCCCCTGGACGCCCTCGAGCCGGACGGCCCCGCCCTGGCGATGCGGGTCCCCGCGCCGTTCACCCTGGCGTGGACCGTGCTCGCCCTCGGCCTGCTGGCCCAGTCGGCCGCCCTGCTCGCCGCCCACCGGGCACCGCGCACCGTCCTGATCGCGGTCGCCGCCCTGCCGGTGGTGGTCGCGGCGCTCGCCCCGCAGTCGTCCGACCTGTTCGGCCTCACCGCACTGCCCGTGGTCGTCGCCGTCGTCCTCGCCGCACTCCGCGTCCCGCTGGCCCGCCTGTGGCCGACGCTCCTGGTCGCCGGCGCACTGGTCGCCGCCGGCAGCGCGGTGTTGGCCGCCGTCGCCGGTGACACCACGGCCGCCGTGTCCGGCTCGCTCGGGCAGGGCGTGCTGCAGGCGATCGGCGCGGTCGGCCTGCCCCTGCTGGTCACCCTGCTCGTGCAGTCCCGCCGCGAGGTCCGTGTCGCCCGCACCGCCGAGGCCAGCGCCGTGAACCGGGAGCAGGATGCCCTGGTCGACGCCGCGGTGTCCCGTGAACGTGCCGCGATGGCCCGTGAGCTCCACGACATCGCCGCCCACCACCTGTCCGGCATCGCGCTGATGGCCGCCGTCATCGACCGGCAGATCGACGCGGACCCGGAGCGTGCCCACGAGGGCGCCCGCCAGGTCCGGGAGCAGAGCACCGCCGTGCTCGAGGACCTCCGCCGCCTGGTCGGCCTGCTCCGCGACGACGCCCCTGCCGAGCGCGCCGTCGAGACGGTCGCCGGGATCGTCGACCTGGCCGAACGCGCCCGGTTCCGCAGCGACGTCCGGCTCGACGTGCTGCCGGGGGACCGCCCGCTGGCCGACGGCGTCGGCCCGCTCGCGCAGCTCGCCGCCTACCGCACCGTCCAGGAGGCACTGGCCAACGCCGCCCTGCACGCCCCGTCCGCCCCGTGCACCGTCACCATCGACGACCGCGACGCGACCCGGGTGGTGATCCGGGTGGAGAACGCAGCGGCCACCGTGCCGACAGCGGGGACCTCTCCCTCGGGCGGCAACGGCCTGCGGGGGATGCGCGAGCGGGCAGACCTGGTCGGGGCGCGCCTCCAGACCGGCCCGACCGCGACCGGCGGATGGCTGGTGGAGCTGGCGCTCGGCCGGGAGGCACCTCCCGCACCCGCGCAGGCCGCCGACGGAACCGGGGTGGTCGCGTGATCCGCGTGCTGGTCGCGGACGACCAGCCCCTGGTCCGCGCCGGGGTGTCCGCGCTCCTCGGTGCGGAGCCGGACATCGAGGTGGTCGGCGTGGCCGCCGACGGCGGCGAGGCGCTCGCGCTGGCGCGCGAGACGCGACCCGACGTCGCCTGCCTGGACATCCGGATGCCGGTGATGAACGGCATCGAACTCGCCCGGGTCTTCTGCGCCCCGGACGCCGATCCGGCGATCCCCGCGCTCATGCTGACGACGTTCGACCTGGACGACTACGTGTTCGGGGCGCTCGAGGCCGGTGCCTCCGGGTTCCTGCTCAAGGACGCCGAGCCGGACACGATCGTCGATGCCGTGCGGCAGGTCGCCGCCGGCAACGGCACGCTCGACCAGGCCCTGACCCGGCGGGTGCTGCGGGAGTTCGTGTCGCGGCGGAGCCTGCAGCCGGTGTCCGGCGACCGGGCCGACGGCGTGCTGACCGCCCGCGAGCGCGAGGTGCTCCTGCTGCTGGCGCAGGGGATGTCGAACGAGGAGATCGCCGCAGCCCTGGTGCTCGAGGTCTCCACCGTCAAGTCGCACCTGGCGCGGATGCTGCCGAAGCTCGGGGTGCGGTCGCGGCTGCAGGCCGTCGTGTGGGCGTACCAGAACCGGATCGTGACGGTGCCGGAGCAGCCGTAGCGGGCCCGGAGTCAGCCGGCGGGCTGCGGCGTCAGCCGGCGGGCTGCGGCTCCGCGGCGCCGGGGACGACGAGCTTCCAGACGTCGTCGTCTCCGTCGTGGGAGAGGTACAGGCGGAAGGCGCCCTCGTCGGCGAGGGGGTCGCCCGAGGAGTACTCGACCGGTTCGCCGCTCGTCTCGCACTGGTCCGACGTGCTGATGACCTGGATCGTGTCGCCGGGAGCGACGGCGTCGCCCTTCGTGACGTCGGTGACCGTCGCCTCGTACACCTCGTAGATGCCCTGCGGTTCCACGGTGCGATCGGTCGTGGTGACGTCGGCGTCGACGACGAGTTCAGCGGCGTCGCGGCGTTCGGCCGGGGTCTTCAGCTGGACGTAGTCGGTGCACCCGGTGCTCTGCACGTTGTCGTCGTTGCTCGGGTTCGTGGGGGCGCTGGTCCCGCCGCCGACTCCGGGGGCGCAGCCCGCCAGGGTGCCGCCGAGCACCACGACGAGTGCCACGACCGGTGCGATCCGTCCCCACTGCATGGGGCGAGTATGGCTCACGACGAGACCGGGGGCTAGCCCGCAGCGCCCTTGGCGCCCTCGGCGGCGATGTGGATCGCCTGCTGCATCCGGACCGACACCTTCTTGGACATCGCGACCGTCGGGTGGACGCCGTCGTAGGTGCGCGAGGACGGCCAGCCGCCGTCGAGCCGGCGGTCGGCTGCCCACGGGTCGACGAACATCCAGCCGCGGGTGAGCGCGTGGTTCTGCAGGTCGCGGTTCAGGATCTCGCCCTGCTTGCGACGGTCGATGTGCTTCTTGCTGTAGTTCGTGATGTTGGACGGGGCGATCGCGGCGATGACGACGTGGCGCGCGCCGACCTTCTTCGTGATCTTGTCGATGTTGTTCAGGATCGACTTCGTGCTGTACCCGTAGCGCAGGTCGTTCGTGCCGGCCATCACGACGAGGACGTCGGCATCGTGCGCCGAGCTCCGTTCGAGGATCCGCGTCGAGGTGGCTCCTCCGATCGAGGTGCCTCCGACGTTGGCCATCGTCGGGTCCTTCATCTGCCGCATCCACGAGGCGTCCATGGCCGTGAGCGAGTCGCCGGCGTAGGTGAACGTCAGCTTGCTCGGTGTCGGCGCGGGCGTCGGGGTCGGCACCGGTTTCGGCGTGGCCGTCGGGGCGGTGCTCGGCGTCGGGGCGCTGGTCGGAACGGGCGTGGGCTCGCTCGGCTGGCTCGGCTGGCTCGTCGGCTCCGTGGTCGGGGACGGTGCCGGAACGTCGGTCGGCGCGGGGGCGGGGGCGCTCGTCCCGGTTCCCTCCACGGCGGTCGCGGTGTTCGGGACTGCGGCGAGCAGGGTGCCAGCGAAGACGGCGACGGATGCGGCTGCGGCGATGAAGGGCAGGCGGGAGGAGCGCTGGTGGTGAGGCAACGTGAGCTTTCGTTTCGGGTGCGAACTTCACCACCCTAGAAGTTCCGTGACATGTCATCGTCCCCCAGGTCTGGGGGGCCGCACGGCTCGCGCTCCGCGGACAGACAGATCGTTCCCCGTGCTACACGATCCGGTCGCTGTCCGGGGAACGCGCGTTCCCGTTCGGGGGACTGTGCACCGACGCGTCTGGCTGGTGCAGTGTATGCATGCACATCGAAACGCCGCCGGTGACCACCCCCGACGACCCCGCCCTGCGGGGTGAGGTCATCCACGGGATGATCACGGCGCTGCGTTCCCGTCCGCTGCACGAGGTGACCCCCGAGGTCGTCGCGGCTGCGGCCAGAGTGGACACCGACGTCGTCGGCCGGACGTTCCCGAGCTGGGACGGCCTGCTGCTCGCGACCATCGACCGGTGGAACGAGGACCGCACCGTGCCGCTCATGCCCCTGGCCGAGCAGCACGGCACCATCCGGTTCCTGCGCGCGATCGTCACCGCGAACGTGGCCGACCCGTCGCTCATGCGGTTCCTGACGGCGACGCTGAACATCGCGGCATCGCCCGAGCACCCGCTCGCGCCGATGCTGCACGCCCGGTGGCGACGGTTCCACGCCTTCGTGCAGCACGCCCTGGAGCGCGACGTGCTGCTCGGGCGCGAGCCGAGCACGATGGAACCGGCCCGCGGCTCGGAGCAGCTGCTCGCGACCTACGAGGGGCTGCAGCTGCAGTCCATGGTGCGACCGGAGATGGACCTGCTCGAGGCCTTCGACCGCGCCGTGACGCGCCTGCGCGAGGGCTGGTCCCGCGCGTACGTGCCGCCCGTCTGGGACCTCGCCCGGGTCGGTTGACCCTCCGGGCGGCTCATCGGGCCGCCCTCACAGACCGAGGACGCTAGGGCGTCCGAGGGCAGACGCTCACCGTCTGCACGCGTCGCCGCACGATTCGGGTTCGAGCGGCGGCGCGTACCAATCGCCGCGAGACGACCGTGCATTCCCCACTGGTCGCCGGTCGCTCGTTCCGCGCCGTCAGTCGGCGTGCATCGCGAGCGGTCGCTCGGTGTCCACCTCGACCGGCTGCCGGCGGATCGCGATCACCGTGACGTCGTCGTCGTGCGGCACCTCGTCGGCGCGGGCCGACAGCGCGAGGACGACCGCATGGGGATCGCGGCCGGCGCGGGCGATCGCGGCGACGGACTCGATCGTGTCGTCCAGGTCGTCGTACAGGTCGAGAACGCCGTCGCTGAACGAGACGAGCAGGTCGCCCGGTTCGAGGGTGCCGTCGGAAGTCGCCCACTCCTCGCGGATGCCGAGCCCGAGCGGCATGTCGCCGGAGCGCAGCCGGTCGACGTGTCCGTCGGCCCGCAGGACGAAGCTCAGCCCGTGCCCGGCATCGGCCCACTGGAGGGTGCCGTCGTCGGAGATCCGGGCGTGGAACAGCGTGGTGAAGGCGAGGTCGGGTCCGACACCCTCTGCGGTCAGCCCGTCGGAGGCCCGCTTCAGCGCCTCGCCGGGGTCCTCGACGGTCCGGGCGCTGCGCAGTGTCGCGCGCACCGCGGCCGCGATCAGCCCGGCACCGACGCCCTTGCCCATGACGTCACCGAGGCTCACTGCCACGCCGGTCGGCGTCGGGTACCAGTCGAAGAAGTCCCCGCCGACGCTCCGGGCCGGCAGGCAGGCACCCGCGACGACGACGTCCTCGGTGATGCGGCCGGTCGTCGTCGGGAGCAGGGACCGCTGCACCGCGGCTGCCCGGTCGATCTCGGCGCGGACCTTGCCCTCACGTGCCTCGGCGGACCGCAGACTCCGTCGGGCCCGGCGGGAGAGCTCGTGCACGACGACGGCGACGGTGCCGAACACGACGACGAGGATGCCCAGACGGACGAGTTCACCCGCGCCGGGCGCGTCGGACGGGGTCAGGACGTAGGGGGCGAGGATCACGACCACGATGCCCGCGATCGCGAAGAGCACGGTGCGACGGCCCTCGAGCGACGCCCACCAGACCACGGGGAGCACCACGATCGCCGTGAACAGCGAGGAGCCGGAGCCCGTCCCGGTGCGCAGCAGCGCGATCGTCAGGAAGTCGACGGTGAGCAGGACCGGCACCACCCAGGCCGCGCGGCGCACGAGTGCGGGGATCGCGCTCATCAGCGTCGCGACCACGACGCCCACCACACTCGCGACGAACAGGTGGTGCTGGGTGATCGGCAGCGTCGGCATCACGACGCTCAGGAACGCCGACAGCGCCAACAGGCCGCTGATCGGAGCCTGACGGACGAGAGGGTTGTCGACGATGCTGGTTGGGCGAGTCATGCTCAGTGCAGGCTAGTGGTCCGCGCTGCCGAGCGACCGCCCCTGACCCCATCTGGGGACGCAGCCCTGGCCGCTCAGCGCGGCCAGGTGGCGACGACCGCGACCGCGTTGAACAGCACGTGCGCCAGGATCGCGCCGCCGATGCGGTCGGTCATCGCGACGAGCGTGCCGGTGAGCAGGCCGAGCAGGAACGTGGTCACGAACACCTGGAACCCGCCGAGCGACGTGCCACCCGCACCGAGCAGCAGGTGGAGCAGCGCGAACAGGAACGCCGTGACCAGCACCGCGAGGAACCGGGTGCGGGGTGTGAGCTCGGCGGCGAGCCGGCGCTGGAACAGCCCGCGGAACACCACTTCCTCGAGCATCGGGCTCACGACGACGATGCCGATCGCCGACACGAGCAGCAGCCCGACGTCGGGCGTGCCGAGGGACGGCGCGGGCACCAGCCCGGTCGTCCCCGTGAACGCGAGTGACATGACGACGTCCACCGCGCGGCACACGATCACGATGCCGATCGCGAAGACCACGATCCCCAGGTCGAGTCGCAGCCGCGACACCATGGCCGATCGCGGGGTCCGACGGAGCACCACGGCTGCCGCGACGACGAGCGGCACCCACACGGCTACGTCCGCGGCGAGCACCTGCAGGACCGGCGAGGGGATGCCCCCAGTCCGGGTGACCTGTCCGACGATCCGGGTCAGGATCACGGCGACGCCGAGCGCGACGAGGATGACGATGAGGTCCCGCTGTCGCCGCACGCTGGGCTCGGTGGTGGTCTGGGCCGTCTCGGAGCGCATGGGGCCACCGTAGAGGACACCGCGCGGCGGATGGCGACTTCCCCCGAGCAGTACTCGTTCCTGTGGCACTATTTGTATGCCGTGCGCTGGGAGTACCCCGGCGTGCCTGTGTCGGGACCACGGGGACGGCCATGATCGGGGAAGGCAAAGGCGTGGAACTCCGCGACTACATCACGGTGCTCCGCAAGGGATGGGTGCTGATCGTCGTACTCGCCCTGGTGGGAGTGGCCGCAGCCGCAGGGTTCTCCCTGCTGAAGAAGCCGGTCTACTCGGCATCGGCGCAGGTCTTCGTCTCCACGGAGACGTCCGGCAGCGCCAGTGACCTGGCGCAGGGCAACACGTTCACCCAGCAGCGGGTGCTGACGTACTCGAACCTGGTGTCGACGCCGATCGTGCTGCTGCCGGTCATCTCGTCGCTCAAGCTCGACATGAACGCGGACCAGCTCGCGACGATGGTGTCGGCGACGGCGCCGACGAGCACGACGCTCATCTCCATCTCGGTGGAGGGCACCGACCCGGTGCAGGCCGCCGACATCGCGAACGCGACCTCGCAGAGCCTGACCAACGTCGTGCAGGACATCGAGGCCACCGACGCGAGCGGCAAGAGCACGGTCAAGCTCACCCGCGTGAAGCAGGCCGACGTGCCGAGCGTCCCGGTCAGCCCGAACGTGCCCGTCAACGTGGCGCTCGGTCTGCTCGTCGGGCTCGCCCTGGGCATCGGCATCGCCGTGCTGCGCCAGACCCTGGACAACCGGATCCGCACCGAACTCGACGTCGAGAAGATCAGCGACAAGCCGGTCGTCGGCGGGATCGCCTTCGACGCCAAGGCCGCCGAACGTCCGCTCATCGTGCAGGTGGACCCGCGCAGCCCCCGTGCCGAGTCCTTCCGCACGCTCCGCACCAACCTGCAGTTCCTCGACATCGGAACCGGTGCCCGCACCTTCGTCATGACGTCGTCGATGCAGTCCGAGGGCAAGAGCACCACCGTCGCGAACCTCGCGATCGCCCTGGACAGCGCCGGGTTCCGCGTCATCCTGATCGACGCCGACCTGCGCCGCCCCCGTGTCGCCGAGTACATGGACGTCGAGAGCAACGCCGGTCTGACCGACGTGCTGATCGGCCGCGCCGACCTGGAGGACGTGGCCCACCCCTGGGGCCGCGGCAAGCTCGTCGTCCTGCCCGCGGGTCAGATCCCGCCGAACCCGTCCGAGTTGCTCGGCTCGCGAGCGATGCAGGACCTGATCGACCTGCTCGAGCAGCAGTTCGACTACGTCCTGTTCGACGCCCCGCCGTTGCTGCCCGTCACCGACGCGGCGATCCTGGCCAAGAAGGCCTCCGGTGCGATCGTCGCGGTCGCCTCGGGACAGACGCTGAAGGGCCAGCTCGCCGCGGCCGTCGCCACCCTCGAGAACGTCGGGGCCCCGGTCTCCGGCTTCGTCCTGACGAAGATGCCGCTGAAGGGCCCGGGCGCCTACGGCCACGGCCGCTACGGCTACGGCTACAGCTACGGCCACGACGAGGACGACAACACCGTGACCACGTCGACGCACCCGCCGAAGCGTTCCGGCAAGAAGCTGGGCGTGCTCCGCCGCGCCGGACGCTGAACGGGGCGGATCAGATGAAGAATCGCCGGGGAACCCGAAGCCTCGGCCGCGCACTGCCCCGGACCACGTTCATCCTGGTGGCCGTCGTGGTGGTGGCGCTGATCGTCGTCGACGTCGTGCTCGTCGCGCTCGCCCTGGGCCGGACGGCGCCCGAGGAGAACGGACCCGCCGGCCCGATCCCCACCTTCTCGGGAACGCCCGACCGGCGCGAGACACCGCGACCGAGTGCGTCTGCCGACGCAGACGCCGCCTCCACCAAGCAGCAGGGTCGCCGCCTGCTGGCAGCGGTCGACGGCCAGGAGGCGTGGCGCGCGTCCGGTGGGTCGTGCGGCGGCCCGCGGCCGGTGCTGGAACACTCCGTGGACGGCGGGGCGACGTGGGTCCCGGTGGGACTCGGGACGGATGTCGGATCGCTCATGGCGATCCGGGCCTCCAGTGCGGAGCTCTCGGTCCTGGTGGGTGTCGGCGACGACTGCACCACGACGGCGCGGACCAGCACCGACGCCGGGGTGACGTGGGAAGCCGGGGCGCCCGGCGCCGCCGGCGCCGGCATCAGCACCGACGGTGTCGTGCTCGCGAGCGGGACGGAGCAGGCGCCGTGCGGCGACCCGATCGACGCGTTCCAGGGTGAGAAGACCGCGGTCGTCATCTGCGACGGCCAGCTCGAGTGGCGCACCGGCGATGCCGCCTGGGTCGACGTGCCGATGGGCGGCGTCCGTTCGATCGGCGTCGACGGTGGCAACTACACGCTCGCCCGCGTCGGTGCAGCAGCGTGCGACGGCGTGCAGATCGAGACCATGTCCGCGTCGGACGTGACGCCCTCGTCGTCCACCACACCGATCGGCTGTGCCGACGGCGCCGACACCGACGACACGGTCACCATCGACCGTGCCGGCCAGGACGTGTGGCTGTGGGACGGCACGACCGTCCGGGTCTCGTCGGACGGTGGCGCGACGTGGTGACCGGGTCGTCGTCGTGACGGCGGATGCGCTCCGCGCACCGCGCGCCGTCGGCGCCACCGACGAGTGGAGCCGCACGTACTCGCGCCGTGTGCTCTTCACCGACCTGCTGGCCCTGATCTGGGTGGTCTTCGGTGTGCAGATCGCCTGGCTCGGGCTCGAGTCGAACCTGGCGACCAACACCGCCGACCTGCGGCTGAGCTACTCCGCGATCTCCATCGTCGTGATCGTCGTGTGGATGAGCGCACTCGCCCTGTACGACACCCGCGGTGCGCGGGTGATCGGCGTCGGCAGCACCGAGTACCGCCTGGTCGCGGACTCCAGCGTCCGCGTGTTCGGCCTGCTCGCGATCGCGGCGTTCCTGCTGCACGTCGACCTGGCCCGCGGCTACGTGCTCATCGCGTTCCCGATCGGGATCCTCGTCCTCCTGCTGTCGCGGTGGATCTGGCGGCAGTGGCTCGTAGCGCAGCGTCAGCAGGGCGCGTACTCGGCGACCGTGCTGCTCGTCGGGTCTCCGGCCAGCGTGCTGCACATCGGCCGCGAACTCGCTCGTTCCCCCGAAGCCGGCTACCGCGTGGTCGGGGCGGTCGTGTCGACGAACCACCGCGGTCTGCTGACGGGTTCGACCATCCAGAGCCACGGCGGCTTCGACGACGTCGGCTCCGCGCTGCGCGAGACCGGCGCCGACACCGTCGTGATCACCAGTTCCGACGACCTGCCGCCGGAGCGCGTCCGCGAACTCAGCTGGTCGCTCGAGCCGGGCCGGCAGCACCTGGTGGTCGCGCCGAGCCTGACCGACATCGGTGGCCCCCGCATCCACACCCGGCCGGTGCAGGGCCTGCCGCTCATCCACGTCGAGACGCCGACGTACTCGGGGCGCAAGCTCTACACGAAGCGCGCCTTCGACCTGATCGGTGCAGGACTGCTCGTCGTCGTCCTGTCGCCGCTGCTGCTCGTGCTCGCCGTGCTGGTGAAGACCACCTCGACCGGTCCGGTGTTCTTCCGGCAGGAGCGCGTCGGCCTGAACGGCAGCACCTTCCGGATGATCAAGTTCCGCTCGATGGTCGTCGACGCCGAGGAACGCCTGCAGGAGCTCAGCGCACTCGACCGGGCCGAGGGCAACGACGTCCTGTTCAAGATGCGGAACGACCCACGGGTCACCCGGGTCGGCGGGTTCATGCGCCGCTACAGCCTGGACGAGGTGCCGCAGCTGTTCAACGTCCTGGCCGGCAGCATGTCCCTCGTCGGACCCCGACCGCCGCTCGCACGTGAGGTCGCCCGCTACGACACCCACGTCCACCGTCGGTTCCTGGTGAAGCCCGGCATGACCGGCCTGTGGCAGGTGAGCGGCCGATCCGACCTGTCGTGGGAAGATTCCGTGCGGCTTGATCTGTACTACGTGGAGAACTGGTCGATCGTCGGAGACGTGTTGATCCTCTGGAAGACGATCCGCGCTGTCGTTGCGAACAAGGGTGCATATTGAGCCGCAAGAACTCGAGACGGCCCCGGGCGGCCGTCATCGGCACGCGCGGATACCCGAGCTACTACGGAGGGTTCGAGACTGCCGTGAGACGGCTGGTTCCTTCCCTCGCTGACGCGGGCTGGGACGTGACGGTCTACGGCAGGAACGGGGCACAGAACGACGATCCGAAACGAGACCCTCGAGTGACAGTTCGGCAGACTCGGGGGATCGAGTCGAAGGCCTTGAGCACGCTCACGTACGGCTTCACCTCGTCGGTGGACGCGATCGTGCGCGGTACTGATGTTGCCCTGGTCATGAACGTGGCCAACGGGTTCTGGCTCCCGCTCCTCCGGTTGCGCGGAGTCAGGACCGTCGTCAACGTCGACGGCATCGAGTGGGAGCGCGCGAAGTGGGGGAAGCTGGCACGGGCGGTCTTCCGGACTGGTGCTTGGCTGACCGCCAAGTTCGCCGACACGATCGTCGTCGACGCTGAGGCGATCGGCGACTACTGGCGCAAGAAGTTCGGGCGCGAGAGCGTGTTCATCCCGTACGGGGGTGACCTCGACGCAGGCTTCGATGTTCCGTTGGGTCTCCAGCGCCGGCAGTACGTGCTCGTCGTCGCCCGATTCGTCCCCGAGAACACGATCGCAGAGTTCCTGGAAGCTGCCGAGGCGCTCGCTAGCGAGTACGACATCGTGATCGTCGGTTCGAGTGGATACGGCGGTGAGCTGGACGAGCGTGCCCGTGAACTGGCCGACGGCAGCGAGAAGGTTCGGTGGCTCGGCCACTTGTCCGACGACCGTCTGCTGCATGCGCTGTGGGAGCATGCAGGCGTCTACTTCCACGGGCACAGCGTGGGTGGGACCAACCCCGCACTCGTGCAGGCAATGGCACTGGGGGCTCCGACTGTTGCTCTGGACACCGTCTACAACCGCGAGGTGCTCGGTGCGGACCACCACGCGTTCGTCGCAGCCGAGCCCAGCGAGATAGCCTCGGCCATCTCCTCGGTCCTCCGTGATCCGGAGGAGCAGGCGCGCATGAGCGCACTTGGCACGGAACGAGCCCGTCGTCGCTACTCGTGGCGGAGCGTCTCCGAGGGGTACGAGGCGGCGCTCCGGCAACTCCTTGTGAAGGAGAAGTAGCTTGCCTCGGTCAAGGGGCGACGTGAACGGTCCCAAACCGACAAGCAAGCTCCGCGATCTGGGCGCGAACGCCGTCGGAAATCTGATGGCCCCCCTCGCGTCCTTCGCGAGTGCGCCGATCCTTGCTCAGGCACTTGGTGTGTCCGAACGAGGGGAACTTGCTGCGGCTACGGCTCCGTTCCTCTTCGCTTCCATCGCGGCGACGGTCGGTATCCCGGAGTCGATCACGTTCTTCACCGCGCGCAGGAAGGGTGGGACGAGCCTTGTTTGGCGGAGCGTTCCCTTGCTCGCCGTCATGTCGGTGGTCGCCGCGATCGCCATCTTCTTCGCGGCACCCTTCATCGCCGCTGGTGATGGCGAGGTAGCGCTGCTCATCCAGGCGAGTGGGGTCGCTCTGTTGCCCACCGCCCTGATCGCTGCCCTTCGGGGAGCCGCGGCTGGACACGGAGACTGGGCGGCGGTCCGCAACGAGCGGATCATCGGTGCCGTAGCGCGTCTCGCGCCCATCGCAATCCTGGCTGCCATCGGGGAGCTGACCGTGACCACGGCAGCAGCGATCGTGGTGCTGTCTCCCTTGGTCGGTCTGCTGGCATTCCTTCGGCTCGGTCGACACCCACGAGCGGAATCGTCGGTCGCTCAACGGCAGATGCTGGGCTACGGGTGGCGTGTCTGGATCGGCTCGCTGTCCGGCATTCTCCTGTCTCGACTCGACCAGATCTTGCTGAACCCGTTGGCCGGCGAGCGTGAACTCGGGCTGTACGTGGTCGCCGTCAACATCAGCGATGTCACGCTCATCGTGATGACGACCGTCACATCGATCATGTTCACGCAGGACGCTCGCGAGCGCGACGATGCGGTGCTCGCGAAGACTGCCCGGCTGACGCTGCTCGTCATGCTCTTGGTCACTGTCGTGGTCGGCGCCAGCCTGCCGCTCTGGGTCGGCCCGTTCTTCGGAGCGGGCTTCGAAGCTTCGATCCCAGCGGCATGGGTGATGCTCATCACCTATGCTCTGACGGCACCGGGCGTCGTGGCCGGCACTGCGCTGGGAGCCCGTGGGAGACCAGGGAGCCGCAGCGTCGCCCTCATCGTTGCGGTGGCCGTCAACTGCATCGGCGTCGTCGCGCTCGCACCACCGCTCGGAGCTCTGGGCGCGGCACTCGCCACGCTCGCCGGCAACGGGACCGCGGCGGCCTTGAACCTGTACTTCTTGCACAAGCGACTCGACGTCGATGTGCGGCCCTTCCACTCGGTGCACCCGGCCGAACTCCGCGAGCTGTGGACCTCGATACGCGCTCGCTTGCGATCTCGGTGATCTCCCGAAAGCGCTGACAGTGGTGGGCCGTCAACGCAGCCGCTGCCGTGATCAAAACGGCGGGTCAGGTCGCGGTGGTGTAAGTCCGACCCCGTGGCCGGCGAGCCGGGCGCTCCTCGCGACTTCGGGTGTCGTGCAGCGATGAAGTCGTCGCGACGATGACGCCGAGAAGCATCCAGGTCACGGGTTGGAACAGCGCGTTCGAGAAGAACGAGTTGGTCAGGACTGCGATCAACAACATCCCCTCTATCCGCTTCAGCGATGTGCACACGAGGAAGGCGATGAGCAAGAAGAACGGCACTGCGAGCCAAGCCGCGTCCACCCACAGACCGAGCGCCCAGTTGCTCGCTACTGAATTCGCTGACTGGTCCGAGTAGAAGATGCCGGAGACTCCCACCCGGCCGCTCGAGCTCAGACCGTGGCCATGCCAAGGCGCGCTGTCGGCGAGAGCACTCAAAGTACGGTTCTGCTGCACTCGAGCTTGCGCAGACACGTCATTACTCTGAGCAGTCAGGGTGCTCCCCAGACGGGTGAGCAGGTCCCGGCGCAAGTCGGGGAGTGCGGTCGTAGCGACGACGAGGGCAAAGAGGGTCAAGCAGAGGGCCCTCAGACGCCCCGTCTTTCCATTCCCCAAGAGACGGTCACCTGGCGAACGTGTGCGGAACCAGACGAGGATCGCGATGAGCGCCGCAACGCCCGCCCCGAGCCAGGCCGCTCTCGCAAAAGCCAGAATGAGTGCCGAGAGGTTGACCAGAACGAGGGCTATCCGAAGGGTCGGATGCATGGGCAGCCGCCATGCAAGCAGGGTGCCAACCGCGGCAAACATCCCCAACCAATCCGGTTCTGGGTAGAAGCCAGTGGGTCGCCCCAGCGCTGAGACTTCGACGTGCCAGAGGTCAGTGGGCACCAGGTGAGCAACTTGGAGCAGTCCGAGTGTGGCAGAAGCGGACGTCGCGCAAAGCAGCCCCGACAGGATCGGTTGTCGAAGATCTTCGTCCCATCCTGCGGCGAGCATGGCTGCTGAGGCCGCCAGCGCCATCAGCTGCAAGGCAAGACCGGGGTTCACCACGAGATCGCCGAGGAACACGGTGAGTGCTATGGGCACGCAGGCGATCGGTAGAGCGAAGACTCTCCAGCCGAGCTGCGTCTCCTTGTGGCCCGCTCGTGCCAAGAACCAGGCAAGCACGATGGGCGTGAACAGGTGCACGTTCTCGATCTGGACGCTGAAGAGACCGGCGCTGGTGCCCGCGACAAACGGGATCGCCGTGGTGCGGGCTCGCGAGGATGAGACGGCGCAGATGAAGGTGACGACGAAGACGGCGGCCAGGATCGCGTAGCCGAGCGGCGCGTTCATACGGGCGGCCGATCTTCAGAGGAGGTGTGCGCCGTCGAATCGTCGGCCGTTTTCGACGAGGGCAAAGCCGGAACCGTGACAGCAACGCGGTCGTGGTCCCGTGAAGGACGAGCAGACGTCGCTCCAACCACGTATCCCGCGAGGGCGAGGCAAGTCTTGCGGAGACGCTGAGAGCGCTCGCGCCGGAGAGGGCGAAGTGCGAACTTCACCAGTTCCTTCAACCCCCTCGGGCGCAGGAGTTCCAAGCCGTTGCCCCGGTCGATCATGACTCGAACGCGGTTTCTTGCTGAGTAGTAGTAGAAGTTTCGGCTTTGACCTGTCTCTTCACTGGTTCCCCCGACCGCGTGCCATACCGATGCGTCTCGAATCACCGTCATGCGGAGTCCGAGGTCCTGTGCTCGTAGCGACAGTTCCACATCTTCCCAGTAGAGGAAGAGGTCGTCGCGGAATCCTTTGAGTCGACGCCATGCTTCCGGCGTGAAGACGGGTGCCGCGCCGCACATGAAAGTCGTAGAACGGGCCTCATCGATTTTGGCCGGGTCGTATGGCTTCAGGTAGTCGTCGTGTGCCACGTCCCCCGTTCCACTGTCAGCGACGCCCCCTGCGAACCATATTCGCTCGTTGCCACTGTCGCCGGTGAGCACGAGCGGGCTCACGATGTCGTCAAGACCGAGGGAGAGCCTCCGCACAAGCGACTCGGGTGCCCCTGCAGCTGGTTCCGTGTCCGGGTTGAGGAGCCAGACAGGAGAGTTCGGAGCTGCACTCAGCGCGGAGTCGATCCCGTGGTTTGCGCCGACACCGAAGCCCACGTTGCTGGGTTCGACGATGATCTTCGTCGGAACGGGCAACCTGATGGATGCGAGCCGCTCAGCCTCGAGCGGATCGTCGGAGTTGTCTACCAATACGACTCGTCCACACCATGCCGGATCGACCGCGGCTGTGCTCCTCCTGACGAAGTCCGAGCTGTGGTAATTCACGATGACGACACTGAGCATCACGGGCTGCCCTCTTTCCTCATCCGCTCGAGAGCTCCCAGCACTCGCCGCCCGAACGCTTCTTTGCTGTACTCGCGTTCCCAGTAGGCACGTACCTCATCCGCCCGCGCGCCGGAGGTCTGCCCGATGGCGCGAAGCTGGGGCACGAGGTTTGTGCCTGCACTCTGGACGAAGTCTCCGTCGAAGTACTCGTCCATGCCAGCGACCCACGAAGCGATGACGGGCTTGCCTCTCTGGAGCGCCTCGACGAGCACCATGTGGCCGGCCGCTCGCCCGTTGTCCGTGAGGGGTAGGAACACGACGTCGCTGTCTGCGAGGAACGAACTGAACTCAGCGGCGTCGATGGAGGGCAAACGACGAACTCGTCCGGTGTCGAATTGGAGGGTTCCTCCTGCCGCGATGACGAGCCGGAGGTCGTCGCTGGCCTCGACCTCGTCGACCAGTCTCGAGATGGCATCTTCGTCTCGATCCGAAGTCCCGCCGACGAAGATCGTCGTCGTGGCTTCTTCATTCTGTGGGTGAAGCGCCGACTGCTGCGAAGCGGGTGGATCCGCGAAGGTCGCTCCGTACCGCACGGACAGCGCCCGTCCACCGGCTGTTCGCCATCTCGACGCCTCATGCTCCGACAGCGTGACCACCGGGCGAGATCCGAGCACGCTCCGCAGCAGGCGCCAGCTCCGACCGTCTTCGACGGCGTACAAACCCACCGTCGACACGTCCCGGTAGCCGAGAATTCGAGCGGCGACCGTCGTCCACGGATTCATTGCGATGAGCGGCCCGTGTGCCAACGACAGGCGTGCACGGGCGGCGACACGGAACGCATCGAAGCCGAGCCCCAGCGCCCGCGAACCGAAACGCTTCCCACTGGGCGCCGGGTTCTCAACCCGGATGACCCGGCGGACACGCGGGTCCTTGCCCCACCGCTCGGCGCCTTCGAGCGGGCGAGCTCCGAGGTCCAGGACTGTCCAATTCATGACCGGGCCCAGGTCTTCCACTCGTCGAGCGCCCACGCGGTCGCGTCCGCGCGGACTTCCGCGAGCAATGCGGTGTCACTGGCGATCGCTGATCGAATGGTCTCAGACCATTCGAGCGCTCCGGCGTCTTGCCCGAGGAGGAACGGATAGCTCGCACCGGTCATCGAGGAGAGCTCCCTGGCGCTGCCGATCACGGGCACGGCGGCCTCGATCGCGCGCGCAGCGATGCCGCTCTGGTAGTAGCGCCGGTATGGGATCAGGACAGCGGAACTCGTGTTGATGAGGTCATTCATCTCGTCCTCGGAGACGAACTCGTCTCGCACCGCCCAACCAGCAACCGGAGGCCAACCGCGGCCCACGATCTCGAGCCGCGCATCTGGAAGCAAGGGCGCGAGCGTTTCCAGGAGGGCGAGGTCGCGGTCCGGCTTCCACTGCCCGAGTACCCGCACGAATGGCGGATCTGAGGGAACCGGCACCGTCGCCAGGTTCGCGAGCGGGTGCGGAAGCTGTACCAGTGGCCCTGCACGACCTGCAAGGTCCTCGGCAGCGAGTTCGCTGTGCACCATGAGTGAGTGCTTCGGGGCCAGAAGAGTCGCAACCCTTGTGCTCACGGAGCTGTACCCGACGGCGCGGACGAGTGGCAGCGGATCGTGCATCACGATCGTCGTGGGTCGGCCGGCAAGCAAAGGAGCGACGACCCGATCGATGTGACCCAGGGCTGGCCACGTCACGAGGACGCGGCAACCGTGACGGCGCACCCGTCGGGCCCGGAGCAACGCACTGGCGTATTCCCTGATCCAGGCGACCCGGGATCTTCCGGAGAAGGACGGTTCGGGTACGGAGAAGACAGTCACCGAGGAGCCCGAGTCGACGAGTATCCGTTGTAAGCGCTCCGTGTAGTGCCGCAGAGCTCCGGCCAGTGGGTTCACGATGATCACATCAGCGAATGGCCCGGAAGGTGCGGTCGGATCGGTCACCCCTTCGTTCCCCTCGCTCTGCTGGTTCGACGCGTTCAGCCTGTACACCGCGGTAGTCGGTTGACGGACAGAGGCAACAGCCCGCGGCGTCGACAACGTGAGCCTACCGATGGGGGAGAGGGCGTCACTGTCATTCGTGAAGCCACGAGTCAGCTGCGGCTCTCCCGTCGACTGTCGGGAGCGACTCACGAACAGCTGCCCGCGGAAGCAACTGTCCCATCGTGGTGACGACGCGCGTTCCGAGACTCTCTCCGAGATCCGCCGTCGGGACAATGGTGTGCCCGTGTTCTCGCAACCAGTCGGCGAGACCGGTTTCGTCCGAAGCAACGATGGTGACGCCGGCGGCGAGTGCTTCTCGCAGTTGCAGCCCGATCTGCTCTCGCCAGCGGCCGTCGCGGACGCTCGGGGCGATCAAGACGTCTGCAGCCTCGTAGAACGAGGCGAGTTCTTCGTGAGGAACCTGCCCCAGGTACCGTCTCCGCTCGGGCCTCCTGCGGACCCAATCTTCGACTTCGGGGCGCAGCGGACCACTTCCGATGATCGTGATGGTCGCCGTCGGGAGTTCAGCTTCGACCTTCGTCCAGGCATCGAGCAGGATCGATATCCCCTTGCGGTGTTCGAGCCCGCCGACGAAGAGCGCGTTCTGGTTGTGCACTCGCGGGGTCTCCTCCTCGTCCGATGAGAGGGTGCGCGCCGGGAGCTCGGTGAACACCCGAGTGTTGGGGAGCCGGAGCCTCCCCATGTGCTCGTAAGCGCGTCGAGCTCCATCAGAGCCGAAGGCAACCCGATCGACGAGCGGCGTGACGATGGTCCCGAGGAGCCAGATGAAGGACTCCTTCACGATCCGTGGCACGGGAGCGTTGCCGAAGAGCGCGTCCGCGGGCATGTTGTTCTCCAGCGCGTAGAACACTGTCCGCGCAGGTCGTCCGGTCACGAGTCGGGCAACCCGCGCGCTGACCATGAGGATCAAGGCAGTCGGGAGAAAGCGGGCCCAGAGAGGCTCCGGGATCTCGATGCTTCGGGCGCGGGTGGTGAAGATGCGCCGTATTGCCGAGAACACGTTCACGTGGATACACCAAGCGGGCAAGGTGGACTGGCCCGGAAGGTCCGTGTGCCGGATGAAGTACCAGATCTCCGCTGGACCCATCTGTTCCGAAAGCGCCAGGTCAGCGCCACGCAAGTGCACGTGGATTCGGATGGATCGGGAGCGATCTCGGTGGGGGGCCGTCATGGACGCTCCTGGTCGGTGCTGGCGGTCGCGTAACGTGAGTCTCGCATGGCCGTCACCCCTGGCGTGCTCCGGCGGAAGGAGACTGGTGCGAGTCTTCGCATGCATCGTGACCTACGAGCCCGACGTCGAGCTTCTGAACGCCAACATCGCCGCGGTTCTCGGCCAGGTCGAGGGGATCGTGCTGGTCGACAACGCCTCGAGCAATCTGTCGTCGTTCGTGCAGACGATCGATCCTCGTGTCCACGTCCTCCGCCAGTCGCAGAATCAGGGCTTGTCCCGGGCGATGAACGCAGCTGTGCGCCGCGCCCGAACAGATGGCGCCGATGCTGTTCTGATGCTGGACCAGGATTCCGTTGTTTCCGCGGGTGCCGTCTCTTCCCTCTCGAACGCCTTGCGTGCTGATCCAGGCCTCGCCATCGTTGCGGCCCACATGGTTGACCGAAACGTCGAGGAAGTCGACGAGTCGCGGACCGACGGGTTGGAAGCGGTCAACGCCTGCATCACTTCTGGTTCGCTCGTGCGACTGAGTGACTGGGCAGCCGTGGGCGGATGGGACGAAAACCTGTTCATCGACTACGTCGACTTCGACTTCTGCCTCCGTCTCCGGATGCGAGGAAAGGGCATCAGGATCGACCACGAGACGAAGCTGGACCACGCAATCGGCAACGCGCAGCGAGTTGGCCGAGTCGTGGTGTGGGGGCACGGAGCGACACGACTTGAGCACATGGCGAACGACGTCGTGCGCTACGCGAAGAAGCATCGACGATCCCCGGCTGGGCTGCAGGTGGTTCCGCGTGGCATCGCACGGGCAGTCGCGGGACTCTGCTGGAAGGCCGCGGTCGTCCTGCGGTACGAGCAGGACAAGTCCGCGAAGTTGCGTGCTCTAGTACGAGGGACCGCGAGGGGTTTTCTGGGTGGTCTCAACGCAACGTAGACCTGCTCCACCTTTGCTTGCGTCAAACAGCCGTTCCCGGGGCGGCTCGCCAATCTTTCCCGCTGGTCGTTAGCTCCAGGACCGTAAAAGGTGTTCCCGCGAAGTAAGATCACGCCCATGGTGAAACCCACGGGCCGTTTGCCTGCGCTTGACGGCCTGAGGGGTGTCGCGGCTGTCACCGTTCTCGTCCACCACTCACTCTTGGTGATTCCAGCCATAGCCGCTGACCGGGCCTCCGCTGCTTGGATCGTCAGGTCACCTCTGCACTTGTTTTGGGCGGGCAACGAGGCGGTGTACGTCTTCTTCATCTTGAGCGGCCTGGTGCTCACTCTTCCCGCCCTGCGACGCGGCAGGATGCACTGGAAGCCGTACTACCCATCTCGGCTCCTTCGGCTCTATGTCCCGGTAGTTGCGTCTGTCGGCTTCGCCATCGTGCTCGCGCTCATCGTTCCGCGGGTCGGGATGCAAGGCAGAAGTGTTTGGATGCAGTCGCATCAAGAAGCGCTGACGCTCGGAAGCGTCGCGCGGAACGTTTCCCTACTTGCTCCAGACTGGCTGAACAGCCCTCTCTGGTCGCTCAAATGGGAAGTGGCCTTCTCATTGCTCCTCCCGGTCTACTTACTCGTCACGAAATGGACCCGCCACTGGTTCATGCTCATGGGGGTCGCTGCGCTGATCCTCTCGTCCGCAGGATCAGCAATCGGGAGTGCCGCGCTGACATTTCTGCCGATGTTTATGATCGGATCTGCGGTAGCCAGCGCTGTCTGTTCCGGCCGAGTGCTCGTCCGAAATGCCGCTTGGCCATGGATCATGTTGGCGTCAGCGTTGGGCATCACGTTGAGCTGGTGGGCCCCCGGATTTCTGCCTCCATCCGCGGCTTTCCCCGTTGTTCTGGCATCGGCAAGCGGGTTCGTTCTCTCGGCGGTGTACTGGCCACCGATGAGGGCGGTTCTCCAAAAGCCGACCATTCAGTGGCTCGGCAAGATCTCGTTCAGCCTGTACCTGGTGCACGAACCGGTGGTCGTGTCCGTCGGACTGCTTCTTCCTGCGGGTCTTGCCTGGCTCGCCCCGGTGTTGGCTGCGCCTCTGGCGCTCGTCGCGGGTTGGTGGTTCTTCCGGCTAGTGGAGGCTCCGGCCCACCGGCTCGCAAAACGCTCGGCTACGTGGATCGCTCTGAATGATCGAAGTGTGAAGCGATAGGGCACTGTCTCCTCGCAGGAGCGCCTCGCGCCCATGGTTCGGAACAGTCCCGGGCGACATATGGTTGTGTCATGTCCGACGCGCCCGAGTCGCGACGCACTGCAGTACGCCGGGGGTCCAGGGCCCGGATCGTCCTGTGGGTCGTCCTCGCCCTTGTCCTGCTGCTGATCCTCGCCGTCGCTTGGGTCGGTGTCCGCGGCATGCTCGCAAAGGGGCACCTGGAGCGGGCCGTCGGTGACGTCGACACCCTCCGGTCTCAGCTGACCGGCGGTGACACCGCCGCCGCCCAGAAGACGGCACGCCACCTCGAGGACGAAGCAGCGTCGGCTCGATCACTGACCGGCGACCCCGTCTGGGGCGCTGCGCAGTCCGTGCCGTTCTTCGGGACCAACCTGCGGGCCGTGCGTGACATCTCGGTGATCGTCGACGACGTCGCCAGCGACGCCGTCAGTCCCGTCGCCGGCGTCATCGACGGCCTCGGGTCGGACTCGTTCGCGCCGAAGAACGGCAAGATCGACCTCCAGCCGATCGAGGACGCGCAGCCGGCGGTCGCCGAGGCCACGAAGACGCTCGAGCAGGCCCGTGCCGACGCGGCGCGGATCGATACCAGTGGAACGCTGTCGCCGGTCACCACCGCCGTGGGACAGCTGCGGAACGCGCTGTCGTCAGCGTCAGAGCAGGCGGTCGCGGCGAACCGCATCGTGCAGCTCGCGCCGGCCATGCTCGGTCACGACGGGGACCGGAACTACCTCCTGCTGTTCCAGAACAACGCCGAGTTGCGCGCGGGTGGTGGCATCCCCGGCGCTGTGGCGCTCCTCCAGGTGAAGGACGGCGCGATCAGCCTGGGGAGCCAGGCATCGGGGTCCTCGTTCGGGGAGTACGACAAGCCGGTACTGCCGCTGACGGCCGACACGCGTGGGCTCTACGGAGAGATCACCGGCGAGTACATGCAGGACGTCACGCTCACGCCACGCTTCGACGTGTCAGCGAAGCTCGCTCGGGAGATGTGGAAGCAGCGGTTCGGGCAGCAGGTCGACGGCGTGCTCGCCATGGATCCCGTGACGCTCGGGTACGTGCTGAGGGCAACGGGGCCGGTGCAGCTGCCGTCCGGCGACACTCTCACGTCTGACAACGCGGTCCAGCTGCTGCTCAGCGATGTCTACGCGAAGTACCCGGACGGCAATGTGCAGGATGCGTTGTTCGCTTCTGCCGCGAGCGAGGTCTTCGAGAAGATTGCATCGGGGGAGTTCGACGCGAAGGCCTTCGTGTCGGCGCTGACCCAGAGCGCTGACGAGGGCCGCCTGCGCCTCTGGACTGCCGACAAGGCCGAGCAGCGCCGCATCAGCGGGACGCCGATCGCAGGCGAGCTGCCGACGGCGACCCCCGACTCGAGCCAGTTCGCCGTCTACCTGAACGACGGCACGGGAGCGAAGATGGACTACTACCTCCAGAAGCGCGTCTCGGTCGGCAGTTCGGTGTGCCGGAAGGACGGGCGACCGACATCTGTCGTCCAGATCACCATCAAGAACACGGCACCGGCCGATGCGGCGACCAGCCTGCCCGCGTACGTCACCGGCGGCGGGAACTTCGGCGTGGAGCCCGGCAAGATCAAGACCCTGCTCGCCGCGTACGCACCCGAGAACGCGATCTTCCTCGGCGCCACGAAGGACGGCAAGACCACTCCGGTGCAGACGGCGACCGACGGCGGGCACCCCGTGGCCCAGCTGCAGACCCTGCTCGCCCCCGGCGAGAGCCTGACCTACCGTGTCGCGTTCCTGGGCGATGCGAAGTACGCGAAGGCAGCGGTGCAGGCGAGCTCGACTCCTGGCGTCCGCCAGACCGAGACGAAGCCGCTCACGTTCGACTGCGAGCAGCCGCTCGCCGCCGGCTGACAACGGAAGCTCCGCAAAGCGAACCGAGAGGGTGCCCCCACTCCGAGGGGCAACGGGCCCACCTTTCCGGGTTCAAAGGCTCCTGATCTGACGCACAGTGTGTTCTAGTTCGCCCCGTTGGGGCCTCCCACCTGGGGTTTCTGGTGCGTGAAGCCTCGATCGGCCGACGGTGGGGAGGTGTGACGGGCAGTGGACGCAGATGAACACACGTCGACCAATGAACAAAATCCACGTGATCTGGTATCAAGCTGGGAAACTCCGCTAGATTGAGACAACTTCGCCATAACAACCGCCATTTCTGTGGCAGGGGTCAACCACCGGCGAACAGCGGGCTCTGGGTGTCAGGGTCTGGATTTTCAGATCTTTAGGGGAACCATTCATGAAGAAGCTCATCGCAGCGGTGGTGCTGGCTGGCGCCGCACTGCTCGCCACTCCGGCCGTCGCCAACGCCGCCGGCTACACGCCTGACTCCGACGTCTCCGTCTCCGGCTCCGCCGTCGCCGGTGGCACCGCTTCGGTGAACTTCACCGAGGGCGCGTTCCAGGACAACGAGACCGTCAACGTCCAGGTCACCGGTGCCGGTGCGGTCACGCTCGGCGCGCTGCCGACCACGACCGTCTCGAAGACCTACACGGCCGCTTCGGATGGCTCGCTTGACGTCAACGTCACGTTCCCCCAGGGTGCCTCGGGCACCTACAACCTGACCGCCACCGGCGCCACCTCGGGCGTCGTCGGCTTCGCGGCCTTCACCGTCGCCCCGGCTGACGCTGCTGCGGTTCCCGCAGCTGGCGCCGGTGCTGGCAACGGCACCGACGGCACGCTGGCCTTCACGGGTTCGACCGTCTCCGCCCTGGCCCTCTGGGTCGCCGGCGGCGCAGTCGTCCTCGGTGGTGGCCTCCTGCTGGTCCGCGGCTCGGTCCGCCGCCAGCGCGAGTCCGTCTGAGTCTCGACGCACTGAACGAAGCCCCCGGAGCATCTGCTCCGGGGGCTTCTTCGTGTGCGGAGGACGTCGTCAGCGACGCCGGGCCGCCCGGCTGAGCAGCAGCACACCCGCTACGGCCCCCAGGAGCGCCCCCACGCCGTTGGCGACGACGTCGTCGATGGTCGCGGTGCGGGCGGGCAGGAACAGCGCCTGACCGGTCTCGATGCACGTGCTGACGACGAGCCCCGCGGCGATGGCGGCCCACCACCAGCGGGCACCGGCGAGCAGCACCACGAGCAGGCCGAGCGGCACGAAGTAGACCACGTTCGCCAGGGACTCCACGGTGGCGTAGTCGATGCGCTCCGGCAGGCCGTGCCGGTGCGCGGCAGCGAGGACACGGGTGAGCCACGGGGCCCCTGCGGCGTCGACGGGGGAGCCCCAGAACCCGACGAGCGCCAGGGCGACGCCGTAGGCGATCGCCAGCCCCGTCGCGAACCGACGGCTGCGCCAGGTGGCCGGGGCGCGGTCGTCGACGCGGGGCTTGTCGGAGGTCACGTGCCGACGCTAGCGAGTCGCGCCTCCAGGCAGGTGTCCGCACCATCTCGTCCCCCGATCCCGGCGATCCGGAAAACGAGTACCCCGATCCTGGCGCTGTACCCCGGAAGTGCGACGCACCTGCCCGGAAATCCGGGGCTGCCCGATGGATGGCATTGACGAAACCCGTGAATCGACGGGCCTGGCTGGCGATCCCCTCGGCACTTCTCGTAGCGTTCTGGTGTCAGCAGATGTACCCCGGATCGTGAAGGAGAGCGACATGAGCATCACCGTGAACAACGCGACGCAGGCCGAGGTCACCCTCGACACCGACACCGTGGACACCATCGCGATCCTCGAGGCCGATGCAGCGCTCTCCTCGCGCCCCAAGCGCGCCAAGGTCACCTGGGTGCAGGAAGACCAGGGCGAGTGGATCGCCGGCTACGGCGGGTACTTCGGCGGCAGCGTCGACAAGCGCGACGACCGTTACGTGGCCTCCGACACCTTCGGGCTCGTCGTGGGCGAGTTCTCCTCCCTCGAAGAGGCACAGACCAAGCTCGAGGACCAGCTGCACGTCATGCTCCCGCCGGTCATCCGGCCGGTCGAGTGACGACGACGGACACCAGCTCCACCGGCGTCGATCGCGACGCCCGCACCACCCGGAACCACCGGCACCACCCAGTACGCAGCACAGCACGAAGGAGCATGACCATGAGCACGACCGTCGCCCACCGCCAGCAGGCCGAGGTGACCCTGGACACCCAGACGATCGAGGTCATCGCCGAGATCGAGGCCCAGGTCGTGGCTCCCGTGCAGGCAGCCCCCGTCCGCATCTCGTGGGCCCAGGCCGACACCGGCCTGTGGGTCGCGAACTACGGCGGCTACTACGGCGGCACCGTCGACCGTCAGGGCACCCACTTCTTCGTCTCCGACACCTTCGGTGAGTACGTCGGGGACTTCCGCTCGCTCGACGAGGCGAAGGCGCGCCTGTCCGAGCGCCTGCACGTGCTGCTGCCGGACGTGATCCGTCCGACCGCGTGATCCACTGCTGATCGCTCGCTGATCCTCGAACCCCCGCCGGCCTGCCGGCGGGGGTTCTTCCGTGCGCCCGGGGCGCGAACGGCTCGCAACGGCGGACCGAGACGTGCCGGACCGCCGCGTACCCCCTGAACGAGTGGTCCCCCCTATTGGGGACCCGGATTGTCCCCATCCGAACACGAGGAACTGCCAGGATCAACCTGGCGCCAACGACCGTTCTCCCTGATCCTCCGGTCGGTCTCGGTGCCCGCATCGTCTCGACCCGAAAGTGATCATGCAGCGTACGAACCCGGGCACCGCTGTGCCCAGAAGCCGTCCCGGCCTGCGCGCCGTCGCCATGCTCGGCGCCGCGCTCCTCGCCGGCGTCGGTCTGACCCAGGCCGTCGTGGCCGACCCCGCCGCCGCAGCCGGCGCGCTGGCCTGCGACCAGAACACGCTGTACGGCATCAACACCGCCGCGAACCAGCTCGCCGCCATCGACGCCACCACCGGTGCCGTCACGAACGTCACGAGCATGGCGCCGGGCGACAACGCCCTCGCGGTCGCCCGCAACGGTGTCGCCGCGTACGCGTCGATCAACAACGGCAACACGATCACCGGGTACGACGCGGTGAACGATGCCCGGATTGCCGACGTGACCGCCGCGGACCCGAACGGCAGCCACCAGCTGCTCCGTGGTGCGATCAACCCGGCGACCGGCATCTACTACTACGCGAGCGGCGCGAACCCCGCGTACCTCGGTGCGTACGACACGAAGACCGGCGCGAAGATCGGCCAGGTCGGCACCATCGGCAACCTGCTCACCAACAAGAACGGTGACATGGCGTTCAGCACCCGCGGGCTGCTGTTCGTCGTCACCGGCAACGAGATCCGTCGTGTCGACACCGAGACGGTCCCGACGACCGCGGGCACCACGGCTCTGACGACCTCGAAGGTCGCGACCCTGCCGATCGACGCGAGCACGAGCGGCAGCCCCGGCATCGCGTTCTCGTCCGACGGCTACCTGTTCGCCTCGGTCGGCTCCACGATGTACAAGATCGATCCGGGTTCGGGCGCGCAGGTCAGCACGTTCACGATCGCGAACGGCTACGCACCGAGCGACCTGGCGTCCTGCAACTACGCCAACACGCTGGCGGCGCAGTCGAGCGTCGACCAGCGGTGGAGTCCGTCCGACCAGTTCGGTCTGGCGGTGACCGGGGGCGGCGTCTCGACCGGCAACACGGCCACCACCAACGGCACGGCCGCCGGCACGCAGCCCCAGAAGGCGGGCGCGGTCCTGTCGACCCCGAACAAGACCTACACGGCCCGCCAGACGGCGGTGGGGACCACCGACCTGTCGAACTACACGACCACGTGGAAGGCCGTGAACCTGAACAGCGACGCGGTCGTCGCCAGCGGCACCGGCACGACGGGGACCTTCACGTTCCCGGCAGCCACCACCGCGGACGGCACGGACGTCCTGGTCACCTTCACGAACACGCTGAAGGCCACGCACGTCACCACCAGCAGCGACACCGCCACGACCCCCACCGGCACGGCGCTGTCGGTGCCGGCTGCCTCGGGTGTGCTCGCGAACGACCAGGGGACCGGCCTGTCCGTGGTCTCGAACACCACGCCGGCGCACGGCACCGCCACGGTCGCGGCCGACGGCTCGTACACGTACACCCCGGCCGGCGGGTTCTCCGGCTCGGACACGTTCCAGTACACGGCGAAGGACTCGTCGGGGCAGACCTCGACCAGCACCGTGACCGTCACCGTCGCACCGAAGGGCTCCGACGACGCCTACAGCGTGCACGCGGGCACCGTGCTCACGGTGGACGACGCGGAGGGCGTCCTGACGAACGACCGCGGGTCGGACCTGACCCTCACCGGTCACGGTCGGCCGTCGCACGGTCTGGTGAAGATCGGCCCCGACGGGTCGTTCTCCTACAGCGCCGACAAGGGGTACTCCGGCCCGGACTCGTTCACGTACACCGCGAAGGACGGCTCCGGCGCGACTGTCACCGCGACGGTGCGGCTCACCGTCCTGCCGACCGCGACGGCCGATGGCGTCACCGCGACGGCCGGGTCATCGACGACCGGCAACGTGCTCGACAACGACCTGGGCACCGGCCTGACGGTCACGGGCAACAGCACCCCCGCCCACGGCTCGGCGACGGTGCGTCCGGACGGCTCGTACTCGTACACCCCGGCAGCCGGGTTCTCCGGCACCGACTCCTTCACGTACACGGTGACCGACGGCAGCGGCGGGACCGACACCGTCACGGTGACCGTGCAGGTCGCCCCGGCCGCGCAGGACGACACCGTCAAGGTCGCGGCGGGCGGCACGGCCACGGCCGACACCCGGGCGACCGGCGTGCTCGGCAACGACTCCGGCACCGGGCTCACCGTGGCGTCGAACACGTCCCCCTCGCACGGTGCGCTGACGCTCGACAAGGCCACCGGCACGTTCACGTACACGCCGGCCGAGGGGTACTCCGGCCCCGACGCGTTCACGTACACGGCGGTCGACGGCTCCGGTTCGCCGAGCACCGCGACCGTCACCATCACGGTCAACCCGACCATCGGCGCCGACACCGCGTCGACGGACTCCGGCGCCCCGGTGACGATCGACGTGCAGGCCAACGACCGTGGTGCGGACCTCGAGACCACGATCGTCACCGGTCCGTCCCACGGCACGGCCGTCGTCGCTGCGGACGGCTCGGTCGAGTACACGCCGACCGCCGGAGCGTCCGGCACCGACTCGTTCACCTACACGGTGACCGACGGCAGCGGAGTCACCACCGGTGCGGCGCCCGTCACGATCACCGTGCGACCCGTCGCGACCGCCGACACGGTGTCGACCCGGGCCGACCAGGCGCTGACCCTCGACGCCGCCACCCTGACCGGCAACGACCGGGGCACGGGGCTGACCGTGACCGACGTGACCGCAGGCGGGGCCGCCGGCGGCGCCGGCAGCGGCACCGGCAACAGCACCGGCGAGACCGGCACCGGCACCGGCGAGACCGGCGCCGCCCGCGGCACCGTCACGCTCGACCGTGCCACCGGCCGCGTCGTCTACACCCCGGCCGACGGCTTCTCGGGCACGGACACCTTCACCTACACGGTGGTCGACGGAGCAGGTCGCTCCACCACCGGCACCGTCACGGTCGTCGTCGGCCCCCGCGCCACGGCCGACACCGCCACCGCCACGGCAGGCTCGACGCTGACCGTCGCGAAGGGCGACGGCGTGCTCGCGAACGACCGGGGCACCGGCCTCACCGCGGCCGTCGACCAGCAGCCCGCACACGGCACGGTCGAGCTCGCCGCGAACGGCTCGTACACGTACACGCCGAAGGACGGCTTCTCGGGCACGGACACCTTCACCTACACGGCGACGGACCCCGCCGGCCGCACCACCACCGGCACCGTGACGGTCACGGTCCGCCCCGGCACGGAGCCCGACACCGTCACCGTCGCGGCGGGCGGCAGCACCACGGTCACCTCCGGCGCCCTGACGGGCAACGACCACGGCGCCGGCCTGACCGTCGTGTCCGTCACCGACGGCAAGAACGGCACTGCGACCCGCAACGACGACGGCACGATCACGTACACGCCGAAGGACGGCTTCTCCGGCACGGACACCGTCACCTACACGGTGACGGACCCGTCGGGCGCCACGAACACCGGCACCGTGACGGTCACCGTCACCCCGGTCGCGGGCGGCGGATCGACCTCGGCCGAGGCCGACGCCACCACCACCGTGCCGGCCGGCACCGGACTGCTCGACGGTGCGAAGGGCACCGACCTGGCGGTCACCGACCACACCAAGCCCTCGCACGGTGACGTGACGGTCGACGAGGACGGCTCCTACACGTACAAGCCCGAGCCGGGTTACTCCGGCCCGGACGAGTTCGACTACACGGTCACCGACGGCTCCGGCGGGACGACCACGGGCACCGTGACGATCGTCGTCGCCCCGAAGGCCGCCGCGGACACCGCGACGACGAGCGCAGCGACCCCGGTCGACGTCGCCGTCACCGGCAACGACTCGGGCACGAAGCTCGCCGTCACCACCGTGTCGAAGCCGGGCCACGGCACCGCCACGATCACCGGCAGCACGACGGCAGGCGGAACCGGCGGCGGCGCAACCGGCCCGACCGGTGCCAGCTCGGTCACGTACACGCCCGCCGACGGGTTCTCCGGCACGGACACGTTCACCTACACGGTGACCGACCCGACCGGCGGCACCGCGACGGCGACCGTCACCGTGACCGTCACGCCGACCGCGGTCGCCGACGCCCTGCGCACCGCGGCGAACACCGCGCTGCCGATCAGCGGCGCGACCCTGACCGGCAACGACCGCGGCACCGGTCTCGCCGTCACCGCGCACGGCCGCGCCGAGCACGGCACCGTGACCGAGGGCACCGAGCCCGGCTCGCTCGTCTACACCCCGGCGAAGGGCTTCTCCGGCGCGGACACGTTCGAGTACACGGTGACCGACGGCGCCGGACGGACCTCGACCGCGACGGTCACGGTCGTCGTCGGCGTCGCCGCGGTCGACCACTGGCACACCATGTCGACGAACCGCAGCATGCGCATGACCGCCGACAAGGGCGTGCTGGTCGGTGACTCCGGTCGTGGGCTCTGGGCCGCCATGGAGACGAAGCCGTTCAACGGAAAGCTGTCGCTCGAGAAGGACGGCTCGTACGTCTACACGCCCACGTCGAACTGGTCCGGTCGTGACTGGTTCACCTACTCGGCCAACGACGCCGACGGCACCGCGGCGTTCGCCCGCGTCGTCATCGACGTCGCCCCCGCCGCGAAGGACGACAAGGCCACGACCACGGCCGGCAAGACGGTCCGGGTCGCCGGCCACGGCGTGCTCGGCAACGACCACGGTGACGCGCTGACGGTCGTCGCGGTGGGTCAGGCCCGGCACGGCACGGCCTCCATCGCCGCCGACGGCACGTTCGTCTACACCCCGGCGAAGGGCTTCTCGGGTACCGACACCGTCACGTACCGTGCGCAGGACTCGATGGAGCAGCAGGTCGACGCCACCGTCACGATCACGGTCGGCATCGCCGCGGCGGACGACTCCGGGCACACCGTGTCCGGCACACCCGTCACCCGTGACGCCCGCCACGGCCTGCTCGCCGACGACCAGGGCACCGGCCTCACCGCCGCCCCGGCCCGGAAGCCCGCCCACGGCACCGTGACGATCCAGCGGAACGGCGCGTACGTCTACACGCCGGCCGCCGGCTTCACCGGCAAGGACACCTTCACCTACACGGTGACGGACGCCTCGGGGCAGACGGCCACCGCCACCGCGACCATGACCGTGGTCGCCGCGGCGGTCGCCACCGACGACTCCGCCACCGGGATCGTCGGACACCGGGTCGTCGTGGATCCGCTCGACAACGACTCCGCCTCCGGCGGTGCCACGTTCGAGCCGGGCACGCTGCACCTGCTGCACCCGGAGTCCGGTACACCGACCGACCGTGTGGTCGTCGCCGACCAGGGCACGTGGACCATCCGCGACGGCCGGGTCGTCTTCACCCCTGCGAGCGGGTTCACCGGAACCACCTTCGTCGGTTACGAGGTCACCGACAGCGCGGGACAGACAGTTACCGCGACCGTCACGGTCCGGTTCCCGACCGGGCTCGCCGCGATCGTCCACGGCACCGAGCTCGCCTTCACGGGCGTGACCGGACTGGTCGGCCTCGGGCTCGCGGCACTCGCGCTCATGCTGGCGGGCGTGCTCCTGGTGACCCGACGACGGATCGCGGTCCGCGTCACGCCGGGCATCCGCCGCAGCGCACGTCCGTAACAGGGCACCGGACTGGAGGCCCGGATCACCGCAGCAGACCCGCTGCGGTGATCCGGGCCTCCTGTCCGCGCGCGGGGCGCGACCGCCTACGCGACGGGCGCGATGAGCTGCGGTCCGTCGTTCCGCACGCTGTTCACCGTGCGGGAGACCTCGTACTGCTCCAGGCCCGCGGCCACCGTCAGCGACTCGTGGTCGAGCAGGGCCAGCAGGTCGTCTGACCGGAGGTCGCCGCCGAGCCAGTCGTCGTAGCCGTCGGGCGTCAGGAACGCCGGCATGCGGTCGTGGACCTCGCCCGGGGCGACGTGGGCGTCACGGGTGATGATCGCGAGCGACAGCCGCCACTTGTCCGGGTCGCCCTCGGGCTTCGTGGGGTCGGGCCAGGCACTGACGACGCCGGCCATCGCCAGGGCGCCGCCGGGTTCGTGCACGAAGTGGGGTTCTTTGCCGTCCTCGCGCACGACCCACTCGTAGTACCCCTGCGCCGGGACGATGCAGCGGTTCGTGGCGAAGGCCCGCTTGAACATGCCGCTCGTCGCGACTGTCTCGATGCGGGCGTTGATCGGCTTCGGGCGCTGCTTCTGGAAGTCCTTCGCCCAGCTCGGCACGAAGCCCCAGCTGATCTGCGGCAGTTCCCGTTCGCCGTGCCGCTGGCGGACGGCGTACACGGGGTCGGTCGGGGCGACGTTCCAGCTCGGGGCGAGGCCGGGGTGCACCTCGCCGGTGTCCTCGTCGACGTGCTCGGTCCGGGCGGCGAGCTCGCCCATGAGCTCGGGCAACAGATCGGCCGTGGTGTCGGAGACGACGAACCTTCCACACATGCGCCCAGTGTGCCCGTCGCCGCCGACAGTGGTGCGCGTCGGGGCGCGCCGTTCACGCTTCGCGAGCAGGAATGGTCGCGTGCCCGACGGCGACTCGACCGCTTCTGCTCACGAAGTGGGGTGTGCGGGCGTCTCGGGTGCGGGTGCGGGCTCGAGGGACTCGGCGGCCAGGCGGGCTCGTTCGGAGCGGCCGAGGTGGGTGATGTGCTCGGTGAACTGCAGCGCCCACAACCCGACCCAGAGCAATGTGTACTGGGGCACTTCGCCGAGGACGAAGCCGCCCACGAGGGCGCTCGCTCCGGCGGTGGCCAGGGGAGCCGTCCGGGCGAGCGTGCCGATCAACCCCCGCCGCAGCAGGACGGTGTCGGTGCGGACGATCTCACGGTGCTCCGGCAGGACCGGCACCGGCCGACGCTGCACGTAGAGCTGCGTGGCACCCCGCGCGGCGAGCTGCCACGAGGGCCGCACCTGCCGACCGTTGATCGTCGTCGAGGGGTCCGGCGGCCGCCACGTCGGGATGCACGCGAAGGTGAGCAGTCCGACGCCGAGCGCCAGCAGCACCATCGCGACCACGCTGCGGACCGGAGTGGTCCCCGTCCAGTCGACCCGGGCCTCCAGGACGGCCATGCCGACCAGCGCGACGATCGCCGCGATGCCGGACCACAGGGCCGCACGACGGACGCGTGCCGGATCCAGCACGTCCGTGACGCGCCGGCGGAAGACCTGCCAGCCGAGCGTGAACATCAATCATGTCTACCCGGCGCTGATGTTGGGTGCCCGCGCGCTTTGCGTTCAGTGAGCAGAAGATGTCGGGTGCTGGCGGGGGACCCGACATCTTCTGCTCACTCGATGCACGGCGCACCCGCCGCCCCCACCCGGACACGCCCGAGCGCCCCGCGCCCGGAGCCGCCGCACCCGCGACGTGGTGCTGCCGCTCAGGATTCGTCCAGGCGAGCACGGTGACCTCGGACCATGAGTCTCGACATCGTCTACACCGCCGCTGCCCACGCCACCGGAGGCGGCCGCGACGGACACGTCCGCAGCGAGGACGACCGGCTCGACCTCGACACCCGCCCGCCCAAGGAGATGGGCGGCAGCGGGGAGGGCACCAACCCCGAGCAGCTCTTCGCCGCCGGGTACGCCGCGTGCTTCCTCGGCGCCCTGCACGCCGCCGGCAAGGAGCTCGAGGTCGACACCACCGGCGCCGAGGTCTCCGCCGAGGTCGGCATCGGCGGCACCGGCAACGGCGCCTTCGGCCTCGCCGTGGAGCTCGACGTCTACGCCCCGAACGCCCCGCAGGAGCAGCGCCAGCGCCTGGCCGAGCGTGCACACGAGATCTGCCCGTACTCGAACGCCACCCGCGGCAACATCACCGTCACGCTGTCCATCGTCGACTAGCGTTCGGCCGGTGGTCACCGACACGACGCGCTGCCCCTGCCTGAGCGGCAACCCCTACGGGGAGTGCTGCGGCCCCCTGCACGCCGGGGCCGTGGCGCCGACCGCGGAACGGCTCATGCGCTCCCGCTTCAGCGCCTTCGCGCTGGGCCTGCCGGAGTACCTGCTGCTCACCTGGCACCCGCGCACCCGTCCGGCGGGTCTCGAGTTGGACCCGACCCAGCGCTGGACCCGGTTGGACGTGCTGGCGACCACCTCGGGAGGCCCGTTCGACTCCCACGGCACCGTCACGTTCCGCGCGTGGTGGCGTTCCGACGACGAGCGCGGCACGCTCGAGGAGACGAGCGACTTCGTCCGCGAGCAGGGACGATGGTTCTACGTGGACGGCGTGGTCGCCTGACGACTGCGCACCACGCCAGCTGACAGGAGCCCACATGCCCGCACGCAACCTCACCCGCTTCGGTGACCGGACCACGGCCGCCGAGGTCGTCGACGGCCTCGACCTGACGGGGCGCACGGCGATCGTCACCGGCGCTGCGTCCGGCATCGGCGTGGAGACCTCCCGAGCACTCGCCGGAGCCGGAGCGCGCGTGACGCTCGCGGTGCGGGACGTCGATGCCGGCCGACGGGTGGCGGACGACATCGCCCGGACGACGGGGACGGAAGCGCCGGCCGTCATCGAGCTGCACCTGGACCGGCCGGCTTCCGTCGAGGCCTTCACTGCAGCGTGGTCGGGGCCGCTCGACGTGCTCGTCGCCAACGCGGGCATCATGGACGCGCCCGAGTCGTACACGCCCGCCGGGTGGGAGTCGCACTTCGCGACGAACCACCTCGGGCACTTCGCCCTCGCGCTCGGGCTGCACGACTCCCTGGCCGCCTCGGGTTCGGCACGGATCGTCTCGGTGTCGTCGAGCGGCCACGGTGGTTCGCCCGTCGTGTTCGACGACCTGTTCTTCCGCCGGCGTCGCTACGAGCCCGGACTCGCGTACGGGCAGTCGAAGACCGCCAACGTGCTGTTCGCCGTCGCTGCCGGCCGCCGGTGGGCCGCCGACGGCATCACCGCGAACGCCCTCATGCCCGGCGGGATCTGGACCGGGCTGCAGAAGCACTGGGACCCGGAGGTCCTGGCCGCCACGAAGATCGCCGCGGCCGATGCCGTGAAGACCCCGGAGCAGGGAGCCGCGACCTCGGTCCTGCTCGCCACCGCGCCCGAACTCGACGGGGTCACGGGCCGGTACTTCGAGGACTGCCACGAAGCAGCGGTGGTGGAGCGGATCGAGGACGGCCTTCACGGCGTGCTGCCCTGGGCCCTCGATCCGGACCAGGCCGATCGGCTGTGGGACGTCTCCGTCGCGCTGCTCGACGCCGAGGCGCGGTCCCGCGGCTGAGCGAGGGCGTCGCCAGGGTCGCCGGCGCCGGCTAGCTGCCGATGACGGCGGGCAGGTCGACCGCGGTGCGCATCGCCCGGCGGACCCCGGCCTCGTCGGGGAGCAGCTCGTCCTCGTCACTGGTCAGGAAGAACCGGATCTGCCCGATCGCCTGCTCCGTGAGCATGTCGAGGCCGTTCAACACGCGACCCCCCGCGTCGGTCCAGCGGCTGGCGACCACGGTGGGCCACGGTTCGTACGCGACGTCGAACAGCACGGCGTCCGGCCCCGACGGACGGAACTCGAGCGGGTCGGCGGCACCACCCGGCAGCGTCGAGAGGACGAACCCGTGGTGCGTGCCGGCGAGTTCGGTCAGGGGGTGCACCTCGAGCGTCACACCGAGCCGGACGGCCAGGTCGACCAGCGCGCGGGTCTTCGCGGTGTCGCGGACGAACACCCGGACGAGCGATGCCCCGAGCCGGACGGCAGCGGTCAGGGCGCTCGCCGCGGTGGCTCCGCCGCCCAGGATCGTGGCCTCGCCGGGCAGGTGTCCGAGTGCCTCGACCGGGCGGACGAGCCCCTGCACATCGGTGTTCGCGCCGGCTCGGACGATCGTGGAGCCCTCGTGGCGGAACGCGACCGTGTTGGCGACCCCGAGCTCGTCGACGAGCGGGGTGGTGCGGTCGAGCAGCGGCAGCACCTCGCGCTTGAGCGGCATCGTGAGACTCAGCCCACGCCATTCCGGACCCAGCCCCGCGACGAACGCGGCGAGCTCGCCGGACGCGACCTCGTGCCTCCCGTACGTGAAGGGCAGGTCGAGCGCATCGTAGGCCGCAGCGTGGAGCGTGGGCGAGAGCGAGTGCGCGATGGGGGAGCCGAGCACCGCGAGGTGCGTGCGGCCTGGATCGGTGAACGCCACGATCACCCAGCCTAGCCAGCCGTTTTCCTGCGCACCCCGTTAGGTTAGGCTACCCTTCGTGAACCGTTCTCCCTTGCGTCTCCGACGCGTGCTCGCCGCAGCCGGCGCCGTCGTCGCAGCGTCCCTCGTCCTCGCCGGCTGCGCGTCCGGCTCCGGCTCCTCGACCGACTCGGCGTCGTCGGGGTCGTCCGACGCCGCGTTCCCGGTCTCGATCACGACCGGCCTCGGCACCACCACCATCGAGTCGGCACCGAAGCGCGTCGTCGCGCTCGGGTGGGGCGACGCCGAGACCGCGCTCGAGCTCGGTGTGCAGCCGGTCGGTGCGAGCGACTGGCTCGCGTTCGGCGGCGACGGTGTCGGTCCCTGGCTCAAGGGTGCGTACGACAAGTCGCCGAAGATCATGCAGACGCTCGAGCCGAGCTACGAGGACATCCTCAAGCTCAACCCCGACGTCATCCTCGACGTGAAGTCCTCGGGCGACAAGGAGCGGTACGACAAGCTCTCCGCGATCGCGCCGACCGTGGCGATCCCGAAGGGCGGCGCGAACTACCTCGCGTCGACCGAGCAGCAGACGACCATGATCGCGAAGGCGCTCGGCAAGGAGTCCGAGGGCAAGAAGCTGCTCTCCGGCCTCGACGACGCCTACGCCGCAGCACGCAAGGCGCACCCGGACTTCGAGGGCAAGACGGCCGTCGTCGGTGCCTACAGCTCCGAGGGCTTCGGGGCGTACGCCTCCACGGACAGCCGTTCGACCTTCATGCGGAACCTCGGCTTCGAGATCCCGAAGGCCATCGACGAGCAGGCCGGCAAGGAGTTCTCCGTGCACCTGTCCGACGAGAACCTCGACCTGCTCGACGCCGACCTGACGCTGATCCTGCCGATCTACGTCGATGCGTCGGAGGCCTCGTCGAACAAGCTGTTCCAGAAGGTGCCGTCGGTCGAGGCCGGACACTCGATCGTCTTCGACGACAAGGACGTGTCGTCCGCGTTCTCGATGGGCACCACGGCTGCCATCGAGTGGGCGCTCGACAAGCTGCCGGCGCAGTTCGAGGAGAAGCTCGGCTAGAGCTGGTCTCGACCTTCACGCGAAAGCGACAGGGTGCCACCGATGTCCGGTGGCACCCTGTCGCTTTCGCAGTTCGGGGGAGGGTGAGCTGGGCTAGACGCCGATGGTGGAACCCAGCAGCGCGAAGAGCAGCGCGATCAGGGGGAGCGTGCCCTGCTTGAACGCGGAGTTGACGTACTTGCGACCCGAGCCGATCAGGATCACCGCGGCACCGAGCATGCTCGCGGTCGAGAACACCACGAGGGTCCAGCCGCTCACGGTGTTGCCGGCCAGCACGAGCACGACGCCGAGGATCGCCCCGATCGCCAGGAACAGGTTGTAGAAGCCCTGGTTGAAGGCGAGCGAACGGGTCGCCACGGCTTCTGTCTCGGAAGCGATGCCGAAGATCCGGCGCGCTTGCGGACTGGTCCAGATGACCGATTCGAGGAAGAAGATATACACGTGGATGAGGCCCGCGAGGACCGCACAGACACCCGAGATCACCAGCAGGACCGACATGTGCACATTCTCGCAGCAGCGGGCCGGGTTCCGCTGCACGTCCGCCAGTAGGCTCGGACCATGAACGACGACGTCACCCTGCCCGAGGCCGACGCGAGCGCCGTCGCCGAACTGCGGAGCATCCGGCAGAGCATCGACAACATCGACGCCGCCGTGATCCACATGCTCGCGGAGCGCTTCAAGTACACGCAGCGCGTGGGGCACCTGAAGGCCGAGTCGGGCATGCCGGCCGCCGACCCGGACCGCGAACGGATCCAGGTCGCACGGCTCCGGTCGCTCGCCGCCGACTCCCACCTCGACCCCGCCTTCGCCGAGAAGTTCCTCAACTTCATCGTCGCCGAGGTCATCCACCACCACGAGCGCATCGCGGGCCGCGACGAATGAGCGCCGAGCTGCCGTCGCTGCTCATCGGGTCGTACACGGCGACCGGTGGCGGCAACGCCACGGGCATCTCGCTGGTCGACGCCGGACCGGTCGGAGCCGTTCCGGCACCCCGGACCGTCGCGGTGCTCGACGACCCCTCGTTCCTCGCCGTCTCGGGTGACCGGGTCTACGCGGTCTCCGAGACGAACGACGGCGCCGTTTCGGCCTTCCGGCTGCAAGGTGGCGCACTCGAGCACCTGTGGGACGCCCCCGCTGGCGGAGACGCCCCGTGCCACCTGCGGGTCGACCCCTCGGGCGCGCTCGTCGTCACGAACTACGTCTCCGGCACGGTCACGGCGATCTCCCTCGCCCCGGCCGAGTCGCACGCCGCCTCGGTGACCGCCAGCGACGGTGTGGTGCTGCACGGGGACACCGACCAGCGCTCGGTGCCGGCCGAGGCCGTCGCGGTCGCCGAGCTGCCCGACGCCACGGGTCCTGACGACGACCGCCAGGACGGCCCGCACGCCCACCAGTCGATCGCCACCCCGGACGGCACGGTGCTCGTCGCCGACCTCGGCGGCGATGCCCTGCACGAGTTCCGCGTCACGGTGTCGGACGACGGGGTCCCCGACATCGAGGCGCTCCGCGTGCACCACGTGACCCCCGGCGCCGGCCCGAGGCACATGGCCTGGATCGACGGTGACCTGCTCGTCGCCGGTGAGCTCGACGGGCACGTGCACCGGCTGCGCCGCGACGACTCCGGGTCGTTCGTGACGATCGCCGCCGTGCCGACGTTCGACGGTGCGGTGGGGGAGTCGCTGCTCAGCCACATCGAGGTCGACGAGGCCGGCCGCGTGTACGTGGCGGTGCGCGGGCGTGACCTGCTCGTGGTGCTCGACGCACGTGACGGCGGGCTCGCCGTCGTCGGGTCGGTGCCCTGCGGTGGGGTCTGGCCGCGGCACTTCGCTCGGGTGCCCGGGTTCGTCCTGGTGGCGAACCAGATGTCCGACGCCGTCGCCGTGCTGCCGCTCGACGCCGAGGGCATGCCCGGCGAAGCCGTCGCACAGATCCCGGTCGGCACCCCGACCTGCGTCGTCCCGCTCTGACGCCGGCGTGTTCGTGCCCGCGTGACGCCGGCGTGTTCGTGTGACGCCCCGAAGTCGTCGAGACGCCCCCGAATTCGGCGGCGTCTCGACGACACCGCGGCGTGCGAGCGATACGCCGGCGTGTTCGGAGCCGCAGCGCGTTAGAACTCGATCAGGTTCTCGAACGGGCGGCCCTCGGCCAGCGCGGCGACCTGCTTGCGCATCAGCTCGATCGACCGCGGCACGCTCAGGTCGGTGTTGCCGCCGACGTGCGGGGTGAGCACGGTGTTCGGCGTCGTCCAGAGCGGGTGTCCGGCGGGCAGGGGCTCCGGGTCGGTGACGTCGAGTGCCGCGAACAGCCGCTCCGACCGCAGCTCGGCGACCAGGGCGTCGGTGTCGACGACCTTGCCGCGCGCCACGTTCACCACGAGGGCACCGTCCGGCAGCGCCGCGAGCAGCTCCGCGTCGACCAGGCGTTCGGTCTCGGCGGTGAGCGGCGCGATGAGCACGAGCACGTCGGTCGTCGGGGCGAGCTCGGGCAGCTCGCCGAACGCGTGCACGTGCCGGCCGTCCTGCTCGCGAGCGGTCCGGGCGACCACCGTCACCTCGGTGCGGAACGCCTCGAACCGGGTGGCGATCGCGGACCCGATCGCTCCGTAGCCGACGACGGTCACCCGCCGGTCGGCGAGCGATCGGGTCTCGCGGGCGTCCCAGACGCCGTTGGCACGGTCGACCTGGAACGCCGAGATCTCACGGAGCGACGTCAGCGCGAGGCCGACCGCGAGCTCGGCGGTCTCGTCGTCGTGGATGCCGCGACCGTTCGCCAGCTGCGCGTGACCGGGCACGTGCGGGACGGCGTGCTCGTACCCGGCGCTCGGCAGCTGCAGCAGCTGGAGCTCGGGCAGGTCGTGCACGAACTGCCAGCGGTGCCGCCCCTCGAAGTAGAACGGCAGGAACGTGATCGCGACGTCGTCCGGGCGACCGTACGGCGACTCGACGTCCCAGACGTCCAGCTCGATGCCGTCCGGCACGGGGCCGAACCGGTCGACGAGCTCGGCGAAGGGCAGGGTGACGATCGGCATCCGCGACCCGGGCCTAGGCGTCGGTGCGCGGCGAGAAGGCGCCGTCGGAGTCGAGCGGACCGCGGCCGACGTACCCCTCGGTGACGTCCTCGACGATCACGTCGCCGAAGCGGGCCGGCAGCGTCGCGGCGTGGGTGCCGCGCAGCTCGTCGACCGTGGCCTCGAACGCGCCCTGGACCTCGAGCGTGCTCGACGTCGCGTCGGTCACGCCGATGCGCAGCACCGGGAAGCCCCGGCCGTCGCACATGCCCTGGAACCGCACGTCGTCCTCGCGGCGGACGGTCACGATGACGCGACCGGTCGACTCGGAGAACAGCGCCGTCGCTGTGTCGATGCCGTCGCGGGTCTCGAGCTCGTCGAGGACCACGCGGGCGCCGATGCCGAAGCGGAGCACGGACTCGGCGAGCGACTGGCCGAGGCCGCCGTCCGCAAGATCGTGTGCGCTGGTGAGCAGCTGCTCACCGGACGCCGCGTACAGCAGCTCGGCGAGGGCCTTCTCGCGCTCGAGGTCGACCGCCGGCGGACGCCCGCCCAGGTGCCCGTGCACGGTGCCGGCCCACGCGGAGCCGTCGAGCTCGAGGCTCGTGGTGCCGAGCAGGTAGATGTTGTGGCCGTCGTCCTGCCACCCCGACGGCACGCGCTTGGCGACGTCGTCGATGATCCCGAGCACGCCGACGACGGGCGTCGGGTGGATGGGGGTCGAGCCGGTCTGGTTGTAGAACGACACGTTGCCGCCAGTGACCGGGATGCCGAGCTCCATGCAGCCGTCGGCCAGGCCCTCGACCGCTTCGGAGAACTGCCACATGACCTCGGGGTTCTCGGGGGAGCCGAAGTTCAGGCAGTCGGTGACGGCGGCGGGGACGGCACCGGTGACGGCGACGTTGCGGTAGGCCTCGGCCAGGGCCAGACGTGCACCCTGCTTCGGGTCGAGCTGGCAGTAGCGGCCGTTCGCGTCGGTGGCGATGGCGACACCGAGGCCCGTCTCCTCGTCGACGCGGATCATGCCGCCGTCGTCGGGGAAGGACAGCGCGGTGTTGCCGAGCACGTAGGTGTCGTACTGGTTCGTGACCCAGTTCTTCGACGCCAGGTTCGGCGAACCGAGCAGGCTGAGGAACTGTGCCTTCAGCGCGGGGCCGTCGGCCGGTCGGTCGAGCGAGGCAGCGGTGTCGGCCTGCAGCGCGTCGATCCAGGTCGGGTAGGCGACCGGGCGGTCGTAGACCGGGCCGTCGACGGCGACGGTGCGCGGGTCGACGTTCACGATCTCCTGGCCCTGCCAGTCGATGACGAGTCGGCCGGTGCCGGTGACCTCGCCCAGCACGCTGGTCTCGACGTCCCACTTGCCGACGACGGCCAGGAACTCGTCGAGCTTGTCGGGGCGGACGACCGCCATCATGCGCTCCTGGCTCTCCGACATCAGGATCTCTTCGGCGGTGAGCGTCGGGTCGCGGAGCAGGACGTCGTCGAGCGAGATGTGCATGCCGCCGTCACCGTTGCTCGCGAGCTCCGAGGTGGCGCAGGAGATGCCCGCGGCGCCGAGGTCCTGGATGCCCTCGACCAGGTCCTTCTGGAACAGCTCGAGGCAGCACTCGATCAGGACCTTCTCGGCGAAGGGGTCGCCGACCTGCACGGCCGGACGCTTGGTCGGGCCGCCCTCGGTGAAGGTGTCGGACGCCAGGATCGACGCGCCGCCGATGCCGTCGCCACCGGTGCGGGCACCGAACAGGACGACCTTGTTGCCGGCACCGGATGCGTTCGCCAGGTGCAGGTCCTCGTGGCGCAGGACGCCGACCGCGAGGGCGTTGACCAGCGGGTTGCCCTGGTACACCGGGTCGAAGTAGGTCTCGCCGCCGATGTTCGGCAGGCCGAGGCAGTTGCCGTAGAACGAGATGCCACCGACGACGCCGTGCACGACGCGTGCGGTGTCCTCGTGGTCGATCGCGCCGAAGCGGAGCTGGTCCATCACGGCGACGGGGCGGGCGCCCATCGAGATGATGTCGCGGACGATGCCGCCGACACCGGTGGCCGCGCCCTGGTACGGCTCGACGTAGGACGGGTGGTTGTGCGACTCGACCTTGAAGGTCACCGCCCAGCCGTTGCCGACGTCGACGACACCGGCGTTCTCACCCATGCCGACCATCAGGTTCTTCGTCATCTCCGGCGTGACCTTCTTGCCGAACTGACGGAGGTAGTTCTTCGAGGACTTGTAGGAGCAGTGCTCGCTCCACATCACCGAGTACATCGCCAGCTCGCCCGAGGTGGGGCGGCGGCCGAGGATCTCCTTGATGCGGGCGTACTCGTCCGGCTTCAGGCCCAGCGCGTCGTACGGCTGCTCCTTGTCGGGGGTGGCTGCCGCGTCCTGCACGGTGTCGGGCTTCGGGCGAACGGGTGTCGTCACGGTGTCGTTGTTCCCTGTCACTTGACGAGCGCGTGCTCGATCACGGAGGTGAAGAAGGTCAGGCCGTCGGTGCCCGAGGCCATCGCAGCGGGGGTGTCCGGGCCGAAGCCGGCCTCGGTCGCGTGCTCGGGGTGCGGCATCAGGCCGACGACGTTGCCGCGTTCGTTCGAGACGCCGGCGATGTCGTCGATGGAGCCGTTCGGGTTCACGCCGACGTAGCGGAACACGACCTGGCCGTTGTCCTCGATGCGCTTGATGGTGTCGGCGTCCGCGACGAAGCGGCCGTCGGCGTTCTTCAGCGGGATGGTGATCTCCTGCTGGGCGCTGAAGCCGGAGGTCCAGGCGGTCGCGGTGGTCTCGACGCGGAGCTTCTGGTCGCGGCGGATGAACTGCTGGTGCGCGTTGCGGGTGTGTGCACCGGGGACCAGACGGGCCTCGGCCAGCATCTGGAACCCGTTGCAGATGCCGAGCACGGGCATGCCCTTGCCGGCAGCGTCGATGACCTCGGCCATGATCGGGGCCTTCGCGGCGATCGCTCCGGCACGCAGGTAGTCGCCGTACGAGAACCCACCGGGCAGCACGATGGCGTCGACGCCCTGCAGGTCGTGGTCGCCGTGCCAGAGGGCGACGGGGTCGGCACCGGCGAGACGGACGGCGCGCTGGGCGTCGCGGTCGTCGAGCGAGCCGGGGAACGTGATGACGCCGATGCGCATCCGGGTCACTGGCCTTCGACGGTCACGGACACGACGTCCTCGATGACCGCGTTCGAGAAGACGTCGGCTGCGATGTCGCGGACCTCGGCGAGCTTGGCGTCGTCGACGGGGCCGTCGACGGTCACCTCGAAGCGCTTGCCGATGCGGACGTTGGTCAGGTCGGCCTTGCCGAGGCGGGCCAGGGCGTTGCCCACGGCCTTCCCCTGGGGGTCGAGGATCTCGGCCTTGGGCATGACCTCGACGACGATCGTTGGCACGTGTTCTCTCCAGCACTTCAGGGGTGGGGGGACGCGACCAGTCTACGGGGCGCGCGCGACACGCCGGGACGGCCACGGGCCTCCAGACCGGCCCTTGCTGTGCGGTTGTTCATGTCTGTTCCAACGCGTATATTCCACTTCGAATAGTCAACAACGAACAAGCGGACTGGAGGCACGTGTGCCGTCGCTCACGCCACTCGCGTTCGCCGCGCTCGGGCTCCTGGCCGAGGGGCCGACGCATCCCTACGAGATGTTCCAGACGATGACGCACCGACGGGACGGTCGGAACGTCAAGGTCCGGCCCGGCACCCTGTACCACCAGGTCGGCCGCCTGGTGGAGCTCGGCCTCGCCGAGATCGTGGGGACCGACCGGGCGGGCAACCGTCCGGAACGCACCACCTACGCCATCACGGACGAGGGGTGGACGGCCCTGCACGACGGGCTCGTCCGGCTGATCGCCGAACCGGCCGAGGAGTACCCCGTCTTCCACCTGGCCGTCGCAGAGATCGAGAACCTGTCGGTCGACGAGGCCGAGTCCGCCCTCCGTGCGCGGGTCACCGCACTCCAGGCCCAGCGCGACGAGGCGGACGAGATCCTCGAAATCGTCCGAGCGAAGGACCTGCCCGAGCGGTACTGGCTCGACGTGTCGTACGTGCGTGCCATGCTCACGACGCAGATCGAGTGGCTCGCCGCCACGGCCGACCGGATCGCCGCCGGCCACATCTCCTGGGACGCCTCCGTCGCGTCCGCAGACACCACCACGAACAGCAAGGAAACCACTCGATGACCACCGTCACGCCTCCGCGGACGACCGAGAAGAAGCCGTGGCCTGCCCTGTGGGCACTCGTCGTCGGGTTCTTCATGATCCTCGTCGACTCGACCATCGTGTCGGTCGCCACCCCCACCATCGCCCAGAAGCTCGACGCGGACATCAACTCCGTGATCTGGGTGACGAGCGCCTACCTGCTCGCCTACGCCGTGCCGCTGCTCATCACCGGCCGGCTCGGTGACCGCTTCGGCCCGAAGGTCATGTACCAGATCGGCCTCGTGGTCTTCACGCTCGCCAGCCTGTGGTGCGGCCTGGCCGGCTCGATCGAGGTGCTGATCGTCGCCCGCGTCGTGCAGGGCCTCGGCGCCGCGATGATGAGCCCGCAGACCATGTCGGTCATCACGCGCATCTTCCCGCCGCAGAACCGCGGCGCGGCCATGGGCCTCTGGGGCGCCGTCGCCGGTGTCGCGTCGCTCGTCGGCCCGATCGTCGGCGGCCTGCTCGTCGACGGCTTCGGCTGGGAGTGGATCTTCTTCGTGAACGTCCCCGTCGGTGTCGTGGCGTTCGTGCTCGCGCAGCGCTTCGTGCCGTCGTTCGAGCGGCACGGACACCGCTTCGACTACCTCGGCATCTTCCTGTCGGCAGCGGGCCTGTTCCTGCTCGTCTTCGGCATCCAGGAGGGCGAGACCTACGACTGGGGCGTCATCGCCGGCCCGATCTCGGTGTGGTCGCTCATCATCGTCGGTCTCGTGGTGCTCGCCGGCTTCGTCGTCTGGCAGGGCGTGCAGAAGGGCGAGCCGCTGCTGCCGCTCGGCCTGTTCAAGGACCGCAACTTCACGCTGGCCAACGTCGCCATCACGGCCGTCGGTGTCGCGATCGCGTCGTTCGCGCTGCCGATCATGCTGTGGGCCCAGGACGTCCTGCGCTTCTCGCCGACCCAGGCCGCACTGCTCCTCGTGCCGCAGGCCGTGCTGTCCGCCGCGCTCGCGCCGATCGTCGGCAAGAACCTGAACCGCTGGAACCCGCGCTGGGTCGCCTCGTTCGGGCTCGCCTGCTTCTCCGTCGGCCTGTTCTGGTTCGGCGCCCTGCTGTCGAGCGGTGCCGAGTGGGGCTGGGTGCTCCTGCCGAGCGCCCTCCTCGGTCTCGCCAACGCCTGCATGTGGGGACCGCTGTCCGTCTCGGCGACGCGCAACCTGCCGCCGAAGCTGGCCGGTGCCGGCTCGGGCGTCTACAACACCACCCGCCAGATCGGTGCGGTGCTCGGTTCCGCCGGCATCGCGGCCCTGATGGAGGCCCGGATCACCGCGAACTTCCCGGCGTCGTCCGGTGGGGCCTCGGCCGGTGGTGCCGAGCAGCAGGTCGGCGCGCTGCCGGGCTTCCTGCTCGAGCCGTTCTCCAAGGCCATGGGTGAGTCGCTCTACCTGCCGGCGATCGTGCTGATCGTGGCCATCGTCGCAGCGCTGTTCCTGGCGAAGCCGAAGCAGACCGTCGCGTGGCAGCAGACCGGCTCGGTCACCACGCAGCCCGACGCCGAGCCCGCGGGGGCCCCGTCGAAGTAGGGCGCGAGCGCTTCGGCGCCCAACGAGTGAGCAGAAGAAGTCGAGTCACCTCCGGGTGCTCGACTTCTTCTGCTCACTCGTGTCGGGGACTCACCCCCCGCCCGTCAACTGCGGCGCTGCAGGTGCGCTCGGGTCAGCTCGTCCATCTGTTCGTCGGTCAGGGCGTCGACGTCCCGGGCCTCGCGGCGGTCGGTCCGCTGCCACCGGATGAACAGGGCGACGAGCACGGGGATGTCCGCCACCTCGGCGATGAACCACAGCAGGTCGCCCGCCAGGTGCTGGTCCTGCAGGGGCGACGGGTACCAGGCCCGCCCGACCACCGGCACGAGGGACCCGTCGAGCACGTGGTTCGTGATCCGCAGCACGATGCCGGGCACCGCGTCGATGACGAGCTCGACGAACGCGAGCAGGAACTCGGCCGTGGCGAACGTCGACGAGACGAGCACGCCGACCTCGGACAGCGGCGCGAGCAGGCCGAACCCGAGCGCCGGCACGGTCACGGTGATGACGGCGGCCCAGGCGGGGGACTCCCGGATCACCGCCGAGAACGGGGTGAGCAGGACGGCGAACAGCGCGAGCGCGACCAGCGGGGCGACGATCGCGTTGCCGAGCAGCCGCACCGGACGTGACCCCATGACCGCGTCGGCGACCTGCGCAAGGCGAGCCGGGCCTCCGATCCGGAGCAGTGCGACGGGCGCACCGAGCGCGGCGAAGGTGGGGACCGCGAAGAACAGCAGGGCGGCCCGCAGGACGAACGCCCAGCGCAACCGCTCGTCGTCGACGCCGACGATGCCGAACTGCAGCACGCCGAACAGCACGAGCGCCGTGGCGAAGGCGAGCGTGCGCCACCACGGCCACCGGGCACCCCGTCGGACCGCTCCGACGACCCAGCGGCCGTAGGCGAGCGCGGCGACGACGAGGAGCACCGCCGCCAGTGGGTCGAACCGCCAGGTGCTCCAGAACTCGGGTGTCGACGGCGTGGGGAGCCTCCTGGGGATCAGGCGGACTCGTCCTTCGCGCCGCCGGAACCATCCTCCGTCCGCCCGACGTCCGCCGTTGGTCCGTCGTGGCCCCGCGACGGTGAGAACCGGTTCAGATCCGGGCGACCCCGGGTGCCGGGACGGTCCGTGACAGCAGCCAGACGCCCACCGGTACGGCCACGGCGCCGACGAGCGCGACGCCGAACGACAGGTGCAGCTGCATCACGAGGAACGCCGGGCCGATCGTGCAGAGGGCGGCAACCGCGACGACCGGCCACGACGGACGGTCGGCCGACGGCAGCAGCCGGGGGAGCGGCCGGTCGAACCAGCGCAGGGCCCGGGCCACCCCGATCGCGACGGCGAGCACCACCACGAGTGCGACGATGCGCGACGCCCACCACGGACCGGAGCCCGGCGCCGGGAACGGCACCCCGACGAGCAGGGCGATGCCGTTCAGTGCGATGAACAGCGGCAGGTGCCACAGGTAGATCGTCATGCCGTCGCGGCCGAGCACGAACACGGCCCCGAGCGCGGCACGGGTGCGCATCAGCCGGGTGAGCGGCGCGTGCACGAGCTGGACCAGGCAAGCCTGCGCGATCGCCAGGAACGCCAGCGGGAGCATCGGCGGGTTGAGGTCCTGCAGCATGTCCGGTGCCCAGAGCCCGACCGAGGTCATCGGCACGAGCACGGCGTACGCGGCGACGGCGATGCCGAGCAGGAGCACCTTCGAGCGGCGAGCGAACCAGCCGTCGGCCCAGAGGAAGCCGAGCTGCTGCGCGAAGAGCCACACCGGCCCGAGGTTGAGCAGGCCGACCTCGGCGACCCCGGTGGCCAGGCGGACGGCGTCGACCGCCCCGGCGAGCACGAGCAGCACGGCGAGGGTGGCCCACGGTGCTCGCTCGTGCAGGCGCATCATCACGGGGACGCAGCACTGGGTGATGCCGTAGGCCGCCAGGAACCAGAGCGGCGAACCGATGCCGAACGCGACCTCGGCCAGGAGCTCCGGCGGCGTGCCAGCGGCCGTGGCGACCCCGAGCCCGAGCGCGAGGAACACGAACAGCGGCACCGCGGGCCGGAACAGCCGCACCAGGCGGGTGGCCAGGAAGTCGCGGGCGGGGCTCGGCGCACCACGGGCGACGGTGCTGCGCCAGCCGACGGCACTCGCGAACCCGCCGACCACGAAGAACAGCGGCATCACCTGCCCGACCCAGGTGGCAGCGACGTACCAGGGGAGTTCCTGCAGCGGGCTCGTGACCCGCACCCCCTGGTCGTCGGCGGCGACGCCGACCATCGTGACGTGCACGATGACGACGAGGACGACGCAGGCCGTCCGGATGAGGTCGACGACCAGGTCCCGCTTCGCGATGATCCCCCGGACGTCCGCGGTGCTGTTCGCCTGTTCAGGTAGACCCTGGCTCGTGGACATGTCCGGACGTTAGCGTGCGGAACGGTCGGTCCAGTGTCGTCCCAGCTGATCGCGACCGGATCGTGACACTTCGTATTCCGGTGGCGGCATGCGTCCCCTCGCTGGCCGGCAGCAGAAGCTCGTGTACAGTGAACGCGTTGTCTTGATTCCTGCAAAAGAAAGGCTCAGCATGGACGCCGACGCCGATCTGCTCCGTTCCTCGGGGCTCCGGGTCACGACCCCGCGACTCGCGGTGCTCCGAGCGACCGACTCGATGCCGCACGCCACCGCGGACGACATCGTCACCGCGCTCGCCGTGGAGCTGCCGACCACCAGTCACCAGGCCGTCTACGGCGTGCTGAACGCCCTGACCGGCGTCGGGCTCGTCCGCCGCATCGAACCGGCCGGTAGCCCTGCCCGGTACGAGCGCCGCACCGGTGACAACCACCACCACATCGTCTGCACCCTGTGCGGCGCGATCGAGGACGTCGACTGTGCGGTCGGCCACTCGCCCTGCCTGACCCCGTCCGAGACCCACGGCTTCGCGGTCACCACCGCCGAGGTCACCTACTGGGGCATCTGCGAACGCTGTGCAGCGGCAGAGCGCGACGACGCGGAACACGACGACGCAGAGCGCGATCACCCAGACGCGCCCGGTGCGAACGCGCAGGCCCCCGGAGCCCCCACGCCCGCCTGACGGCGACCGCCCACCGCACCGGCCGCACGACGCGCCGGACCCCGAACCACCCGAGCACCCCTGACCGAACCAACGTCCCACCTCCAGGAGGAACCGTGTCCGACCAGAACACGCCGACCGGCACCCCGACCACCACGACCAACAGCGGCGCACCCGTCTCGAGCGACGAGCACTCGATGGGCGTCGGGGCCGACGGCCCCCTCGCGCTGCACGACCACTACCTGGTCGAGAAGCTCGCCCAGTTCAACCGCGAGCGTGTCCCGGAGCGGGTCGTGCATGCCAAGGGTGGCGGTGCCTTCGGTACCTTCACCGTCACGCAGGACGTCTCCCGCTTCACCCGTGCCGCGTTCCTGCAGCCGGGCAAGCAGACCGAGATGCTGGCCCGCTTCTCCTCCGTCGCTGGCGAGCAGGGCTCCCCGGACACCTGGCGCGACCCCCGCGGCTTCGCGCTGAAGTTCTACACCGAAGAGGGCAACTACGACCTCGTCGGCAACAACACCCCGGTGTTCTTCATCCGCGACGGCATCAAGTTCCCCGACTTCATCCGCTCGCAGAAGCGTCTGCCGGGTTCGCACCTGCGCGACCACGACATGCAGTGGGACTTCTGGACCCTGTCGCCCGAGTCGGCGCACCAGGTCACGTGGCTGATGGGCGACCGTGGCCTGCCTGCGAGCTGGCGCGAGATGGACGGCTTCGGCTCGCACACCTACCAGTGGATCAACGCCGAGGGCGAGCGCTTCTGGGTGAAGTACCACTTCATCACCGAGCAGGGCCACAAGACCCTGACGCAGGAGGACGCCGACCGGATCGCCGGTGAGGACGCGGACTTCCACATCCGTGACCTGCACGCCGCGATCGAGCGTCAGGACTTCCCGCGCTGGACCCTCAAGGTGCAGGTCATGCCCTACGAGGACGCCGCGACGTACCGCTTCAACCCGTTCGACCTGACGAAGGTGTGGCCGCACGCGGACTACCCGCTCATCGAGGTCGGCACGATGGAGCTCAACCGCAACCCGGAGAACTACTTCGCGCAGATCGAGCAGGCGACCTTCGCCCCCTCGAACTTCGTGCCCGGCATCGCGGCGAGCCCCGACAAGATGCTCCTGGCGCGCATCTTCAGCTACGCGGACGCACACCGCTACCGCGTCGGCACGAACCACGCCCAGCTGCCGGTGAACGCCCCGAAGAACGAGGTCCACTCGTACTCGAAGGACGGCGGCATGCGCTTCGACTTCCAGAAGTCCGAGGTGCCGGTGTACGCGCCGAACTCGCTCGGCGGTGCGCACGCCGACCCGAACGCGACCGACGACGCCCCGGGCTGGGAGTCCGACGGTGCACTGCAGCGTTCCGCCGCGACCCTGCACCCGGAGGATGACGACTTCGGCCAGGCCGGCACGCTCGTCCGCGAGGTCCTGGACGACGCCGCCCGTGAGCGCCTGGTCGGCAACATCGCCGGTCACGTCTCGAAGGTGACGCGCGACGACCTGCGCGAGCGTGTGTTCGCCTACTGGACGAACGTCGACGCCGACCTGGGGGCGCGCGTGCGCGCCGCGGTCGCGCCGAGCGCGCCGGGCTCCAACGAGGACCCGGAGAAGGTCGCGGTCGAGGCGTAAGCCCCGCTGCACGACCTGACGGACGGGAGGCCCGGTACCAGCTGGTACCGGGCCTCCCGTCCGTTGGTCGTTGCGTCTACACCTGCTGGCCGTTCAGCCAGATCGGACCAGCGGGCCAGTCCTCGAGCTGCGCTGCCACCGGCAGCGCCATCCAGCCGCCCTGCTCGGTGTTGCTGACGCCCGCGCCCTCGGCGGTGAACGCCGAGAAGGTGCCGACGGCCTCGGGGAACTCGTGCCAGCCGAGCTTCGCGTAGAAGGGGATGCGGTCCTCGCCGGCGCCGAGGAACCCGAAGGGCACGCGGAGTCCCTCGAGGACCGCGGCGGTCCGGGTCATCAGCTCGCGGCCGACGCCGGTGCCCTGCAGCCGGGGCGACACGGCGACCAGGCCGGTGTCGCCGACCAGGACGTCCTGCCCGCCGACGGAGATGTACATGCGGCGGATGCCGACGTGGGCCAGGACGACCCCGTCGGCGTCGTGCGCGAGCACCCGGCGTTCCGGCTGCATGCCGGACCAGCTCCGGCCGCCCACGTACCAGTGCGACCAGTCGGGGAAGGCCTGCCCGAGCAGCGCTGCGATCGCTTCGTGGTCGGGGAGCGACAGCGTGCTCTCCTCGACCACCTCCCACCGGATGTCGTCAGTCACGGGTCCATCCTGCACGGATGTGGTGGTGATCGTTGCGTTCTCGTACCGACCGGTAATACGTTAACGGTGACATCGGAGTGGTGTCACAATCAAAGGGGAGATCGATGTCGATCAAGAACGTCGTACTGGGTGCGGTCGTGCTGGGGAGTGTCGTGGGCGGCGGGATCGCGGTCGACACCGTGACGGCGCCGGAGGCGAGTGCGGCGACGTGCTGGCGGAAGGTGACGCAGAGCACGGGCTTCAACGAGTCCGGTTGTGGTCGCGCTCAGCACTTCAACCGTCTGCGGAGCGGGACGATGAAGTGGGGGAACGTGGTCGGTGGCAACAAGTGGTCCTACCAGGCTGCCTGCTGGACCAACATCGCCCAGTACGGCATGACCCGGGCCTGACGCGGTGATTCGGAGCGGGCTTCGGGGAACAACGATCGTCGGGGCTATCGCCGCCGTGGGGCTCGTCGGCTGTGCCCAGGCGGATGCTGCACCCCGGGTCGTCGATCCGTCAGGTTTCTCCGCGGCCGGGCCGTGGGCGGGTGAGTTCGCGGAATCGGCCTCCGACACCAGTTCCTACCAGCGGCAGATCCTCTCGGACGGAACGATCTCGGCGCGGGAGGTCGCAGATGCGCAGTCCCGCATGAGCGCATGCATGCGGGATCTCGGCTACGACTACACGACAGCGGAGGACGGCACGTCCGAAGCTTCGCCGCTCCCCGGGCGGAAGGCTGAAGACGCCGCGGCCGTGAACGATTCGAAGTCGAAGTGCGCGAAGGACTTCGACAGCGACGTGACCTACCTGTTCAACGAGGTCCGGCGGAACCCGGAGAAGCAGGACGAGGCAACGATCACCGTCGCGTGCCTCCGTGCTGCGAGACTCGTCGACGACACGTACACCGAACGTGACTGGCGTGATCAGAACGACGACGGGAACTTCTCCTTCTCGCCGTGGGATCCCGCAGCCGTACAGTGTCGGCTGGACCCCCTCGGACTCTGGCGGCAGTGATGCGCTTCCCGTCTGCAGCGCTCCTGGCGCTCGGGGCGATGGTGGTCGCGGCGGCGACGGCCGCCGCCCTCGTGGTCGCTGTGCCGGCCGAGGTCCCGGCCGCACTCCGGACGGCAGCCCCCGCGAGCACTGTCCGGGTGACCGAGCGCACCGATGCCGATGAGCGACAGGTGCAGCTCGCACTCGACATCGGTGCCCCACGGTTGGTCGTGACGTCGCGGAGCGGCACGGTGACGACATCGACGTGCTCGACCGGGGCACCCGTGCGGAGCGGGGACGTCCTCGCGCGGGTCGACGGACAGCCGGTGCTCGCACTTGCCAGTGACGAGCCGCTGTGGCGCGACCTCGAGCTCGGCGACCGCGGGGCCGACGTCAGGGGGTTGCAGCGGGAACTCACGCGACTCGGTGCTGGATTGAGCATCGACGGCATCCTCGGTCGGGGCACACTCCGTGCTGCGCAGCAGTTCCTGGTCGACCGAGGCGTCGACCGCGACGACCTGCCCGACGACGTCGTACTGCGGGACCCGTTCGCATGGGTGCCAGCCGCCGAGAACGCCGTCCTGGCGTGCGTGGCTGTCGTCGGGGCAGCGGTCGGCGCCGACGGTGTCCTCGTCGAACTCCCGGCCGAACTCCGCGGTGCACGCATCGAGGCGCTCCCGGTCGATCCGGCGCCGGGGGAGCGCGTGCTGCGGATCGGGAACGTCGACGTCCCGACCGACGCCGCCGGCGTGGTCTCGTCGCCGACGGCCCTCGCCGCGATCACCGCCCTGCCGGAGTACGCGGCGACGGTCGCTTCGGCGGACGGCGCACCGACGGTGGCCGCGACGTGGACGCTCAGTCGCCCACGAACCGTCCAGGTGGTGCCACCGACGGCCCTCTGGGACCTCGAAGGTGACCGGGCGTGTGTGCAACCGACGACGGGGCGGCCGCTCCGGGTCGAGGTCCTCGGGTCGGAACTCGGGCAGTCGTTCGTCCGGGTGCCCGGCGGACGAACGCTCGACCGGATCCGTGCCGTGCCGGACCGGTCCAGCTCGTGTCGGTGACGCTCGAGGGCGTCGGACACGTCTGGTCGAACGGCACCGTGCTGTTCGACCGCGTCGACCGCACCTTCGCCGAGGGGACCGTGACCGCGGTCGTCGGGCCGAGCGGTTCCGGCAAGTCCACGCTGCTCGCGATCCTCGCCGGGATGCTCCGTCCGACGCGCGGTGCCGCCGTCCGTCCGCCGGGCTGTCGGCCGCTCTGGGTCTTCCAGAACCCGTACGGGGTGGCCCGCCGCCACGTGCTCGACCACGTCGCGCTGCCGTTCGTCGCCCAGGGCGCGGATCGTCGGACCGCAGACGTCCGGGCGCTCGAGGTCCTCGAGCGCTTCCGGCTCGGTTCGCGGGCGCACGCGCGGTTCGCCGAACTGTCCGGTGGTGAGGCGCAACGCCTGATGCTCGCGCGCGCCATCGCCAGCGCGCCGGGACTGATGCTGGTCGACGAGCCGACGGCGCAACTCGACCGGGCGACAGCGATCGAGGTGAACCGTGGGATCGGTGCGCTCGCCGCGTCGGGGACGGTCGTCGTCGTCGCCACGCACGACGACGCGACCCGTGACGCCTGCGACGGAGTGCTCGATCTCGGGCGGTACCGATGAGCCTTCGCCGGATGCAGGTGACCGAGGTCTGGCGTGAGGCGTGGCGCGACATCGCTTCCGGAGCCTCGTGGGCAGCGACGTCCGCTGTCGTCCTCGCGGTGCTGCTCAGCGGTGTCGTGGGCCTGCGCGCAGCCGCGGTCGCCGATGACGTCCGAGCGGCTGCGGCGTTCGTCGCGAGCGGTGCGGCGACGACCGTCCAGCGGGCCGAGGGCCGGATCGACGGCCGCGTGTGCGATGCGCTCGTGGACACCGAAGGGGTCATCGCGTCCGGTGCGTTCCGGCGCCTCGACGCCGGGGTCGTCCCCGCCGCGCTGCCGGGCTCGGCGATCCCGACCTACGAGGTGACTGCCGGGGTGCGTGGTCTGCTCGGCGGCTCCGATGCCGACGGCACCGCGGGAGTGATCGTCTCGCCCACGGTGCACGAGACCCTGGGTCTTGCTGCCGGCGATCGCCTCGTCACGGCGGGCGGTGCGGGCACCGGAGTCGCCGGCGTGTACGACTACCCCGACGACGGCCGGGACCCCGACCTGGAGTACTCGGTCCTCGCGCCGACGGTGGACGACGGGTCGCCGTTCGACGCCTGCTGGGCGACGGTGTGGCCGCAGCGCGACGACACGGTCTCGATGCTCCGGCGCACCGTCCTGCCGGCGAGCGGGGCCGAGGGTGAAGACCGACCGACCGCCGGGCAGCTCAACCCGACGCTGGGCGCGGTCTTCACCCCCGCGGCGCGGCAGCCAGCGCTCGTCCCGTTCGGTGCAGCGGCCCTCGCGGGGCTGACGATCGGCGGGGCAGCGGTCGCACGGCGTCGGCTCGCCCTGGCCTCCGATCGGCACGTCGGGGTACCGCGGAGTGCGCAGGTCCTCGGCGTCGTCCTGCAGCACCTGGTCTGGGCATCGGTCGGGGCGGTGGTCGCGACGAGCGTCGCGGTGGTGTCGGTGCGTGGCCTCGACGTCGACGACGCGCTGCCGATCGTGCGCGAGGCAATCGCGATCGCGTCCCTCGGGCTCGTGGGCGCGCTGCTCGGTGGGGCGCTCGCCGCGGCCGCGATCCGCGAGCGCGCGCTGCACCGCTACTTCCGCTCCCGCTGACCGCGGCCGGCGGGGCGGACGCGCGCCGGGCCTCCCGTCGCCTGCGCGCCCCGTCCGCTGTGCGCCCCCGTGCGCCAAAGCGACAGATCGCCGCGAACCGTTCGCAGCGATCTGTCGCGTTGGCGGGTGCCTCGCGCCGGGATTGCGTGGATCTGTCGCTTTGGCGCAGGCGATCGACGCCCATTTGGTTGACGCGTCAACTAAATAGGCGCACACTGGTGCCATGCACACGCAGGACCTCCTCGCCGCCGACACCGGGATGGGTGCCGTCACCCTCCGCGTCGCGAACCTCGACCGGATGATCGGCTACTACCGCGACGGCGTCCAGCTCTCGCTGCTCTCGAACGAGGGCGGCGTCGCCGTCCTCGGGCGACCGGGCGCCGGTGGCCTGGCGGTGCCGATCGTGATCCTCGAGCACGCGCCGTCCATGCAGCACGCCGGCCCGCACGACGCCGGCCTGTTCCACACCGCGATCCTGTTCGACACCCGGGCAGACCTCGCCGCGGCGATGTACTCGGTCGCAACGAAGTTCCCGCAGACCTTCACCGGCAGCGCCGACCACCTGGTGAGCAACGCGTTCTACTTCACCGATCCCGAGGGCAACGGCGTCGAGCTGTACTGGGACCGCGACCGCACCGAGTGGTCGTGGACGCACGGCATGGTCGACATGGACACGAAGTACGTCGACCCGAACGCGTTCCTGCAGTCCCACCTGACGCAGGACGCCCTGGACACCGCCGCGGCACGCCCGGGCAAGGTCGGCCACGTGCACCTGTCCGTCGGCGACGTCGACGCCGCGCGCTCCTTCTACGTGGACACCCTCGGCTTCGAGACCACCGCCGGCTTCGGCGAGGCACTGTTCGTCAGCGCCGGCGGCTACCACCACCACATGGCGATGAACACCTGGAACTCACGTGGGGCCGGGCGCCGCCAGCTCGCGCTCGGGCTCGGACTCGTGCGGATCGAGGTGCCCGGGTCGGACGACCTCGGTGCCCTCGTCGCACGCATGCACGACACCGGGGTGCAGACCGCGGACGACGGCCGGACGGTCGCGTTCGAGGACCCGTGGGCGAACCGCATCGAGGTGACCGCGCCCGGTCGCGGCTGACGAGCGGGTCGCGAGGGGCCGACAGGTCAGGCGCTGTTCGAGATCCCGCCGTCCGACTTCAGCAGCTGTCCGTTCACCCACGCGCCCTGCTCCGAGCAGAGGAACCCGACGAGCGCGGCGGTGTCCGACGGGCGTCCGAGCCGGCCGAGCGGGGTGCCCTCGACGGCCCAGCCCTTGACCTCGTCGGACATCCAGCCGGTGTCGTTCGGGCCCGGGTTCACCACGTTGGCGCTGACACCGAGGCTGCCGAGCTCCTTCGCGGCGCCGAACACGATCCGGTCGAGCGCGCCCTTCGACGCCCCGTACGGCAGGTTGTACGCGATGTGGTCGCTCGTCAGGGCGACGATCCGGCGTCGGTCGCGCGGTGCGGCGTCCCCGGCGAGCTCGAGCCCGGCCGCGTAGGCGTGCACGAGCAGGAACGGTGCGCGGGCGTTCACGGCGAAGTGGCGGTCCCACGACTCGACGGTCGTGGTGCGGAAGTCGGAGTCGACGGACTCGCAGTGCGACATGACGAGGGCGGTGACCGGGGCGCCGGCTTCCGCCTCGGCGCGGCCGACGAGGGCGGCCGCCTGCTCCGGGTCCTCCAGGTCGACCGGGAGGCGCGTCACCCGTGCTCCCGCCGCCTCGCACTCCTGCACCACCGACTCGACCCCGTCCGGGTCCGCCCCGCCGCTCACGCGGTCGTCGTAGGGCCCCCACCACGAGATGGCGAGGTCCCAGCCGTCGGTCGCCAGCCGGGTGGCGAGCGCTGCGCCGATGCCGGCTCTGCGGCCCACGCCGGTCACCAGGGCGAGTGGTCGTGCGGACGTCATGCGTGCCTCCTGCTCCGGCGCTCCGTCGCGCCGATCGGCACCCAGTCTGCCGGAACCGGCCACCCGTGTGACCATCGCACCCGGTGTCCTGTCGGCGGACGGCCGACCGCGGGGGCCAAGATGGACGGATGCCACGCACACGACGGCCCTCCCGACCGGGGCGCGGACCCCGCGGCGGTCGCCCGGATCCCCGCGACCTGCCGCTCGAGCACGTCCGCGACCGGATGTCGTCGTACATCTACGGCAACATCACGGTGCTCGCCGTCGCGATCGCGGTGAACCCGGAGCAGATCCACCACGGCGCCGCGGTGGCGACCGTCCTGGCGACCGCGGTGCTGACGTACCTGGCGCACGTGCTCGCGCACCTGGTCGCGCACGGACTCGGCGACGACGGCGAGGAATCCGCTGCGGACCGCGCTGCGCGCAGCGACTCGGTCGCGACGATCATCCGGAACGCCAACCCGATCGCGACCTCCGGCATGATCCCGGCGGTCCTCTACGCGGCTGCCTGGATCGGGTGGCTGCCGGCCGAGTGGGCACAGATCGCGGCGACGGTGATCCTGGTCGTGCGCATCGGGCTGGTGGGCGTGTTCATGCAGCGGTTCAGCGGGAAGCAGCCGACGTTCCTCGGGCTGTGGGGCGGCATCGTGCTGGCCGCGGTGGCGTTCGTGATCGGTGTCGTCAAGGTGGTGTTGACGCATTGAGTGACACGCACGCCCACGCCGAACCTCACTCCGAACCCGCCCCCGACAGCGAGCCGAAGCGCGGCGGGCTGCGGTTCCTGCGCGACCTCGTCATCATCGTCGTCGTGGCGCTGTTGGCGTCCTTCCTGGTCAAGGCGTACCTGGTCCGCGCGTTCTCCATCCCCTCGGGCTCGATGCAGAACACGCTGCTCATCGGGGACCGGGTGCTCGTCAACGAGCTCGTGCCCGGGGTCGTCCCGCTGCAGCGCGGTGACGTCGTGGTGTTCCAGGACCCGGGCGGCTGGCTCGGCATGGGCCAGGGCGATGACCTGATCAAGCGGGTCATCGGCCTGCCGGGCGACACGGTGTCGTGCTGCGACGCCCAGGGGCGCCTGTCGGTGAACGGGCACGCGGTGGACGAGCCCTACGTCGTGCTCGAGCGCGGGTCGGACCGTGTCGCCGGGAAGGACTTCGAGATCACCGTGCCGAAGGGGCGCATCTGGGTGATGGGCGACAACCGGTACGACTCCGCCGACTCGCGCGTGCACGGCACCGTGCCGGTCGACGACGTCGTGGGGCGGGCCTTCGTGACCACGTGGCCGATCTCGCGGTGGTCGGTGCTGTCCCGGTACGGCGACGAGTGGGACCGGGTCCCGACGCCGTGACCACGGACGACGAGGGCTTCGGCTACGAGACCGGCGGGGACGACGACCTGTCGATCCACCGGATCGCGACACCGGGCAAGCGGTCGGGGACGATCGGTCCGCGCCCCGACCACGTCGTGTTCTGGCTCGCGGACGGCCGGGCCAGCCTGACCGCCGACGACGGCGAGCACTGGGAGGTCGGCGCCGAGCGGCCGATGATGCTCTCGGCGTCCGTCGCGTACGGGTTCGAGACCGACGCGACCGCCACGACGCTGCTGCACCTGTCACCGTCGCTGCTCGGCGACACGGGGGAGTCCTCGGTGTTCGGGCAGCCGGACGCGGCCGATCCCGCACTCGAGCCGCTGCGGGCACTGCTGCGCGAGGCCTCCGGGCGCATCCTCGACCCGGCCCTGCCCGCCGACGACCGTGCGGCCCTGAACCGGCGGATCGCGACCGTCGTCCTGTCGACCTTCGCCCGGTCGCGAGCGGACGTCGCGGACCGGATGCGGCGGGCGATCGGCTTCGTGCACGACCACGCCGACCGGACGCTGACCGTGGCGGACGTCGCAGCGGCCTGCGACCTGAGCGAGCGCGGCCTGCAGGACCTGTTCCGCCGTCGTCTCGGCGTCACCCCCATGCAGTACCTGCGCGAGGTCCGGCTCGACCGGGTGCACCTGGAGCTGGGGCGGCCGGGTTCCCGCGCGCTGCTCGTCAGCGAGGTCGCGCGGCGGTGGCGGTTCACCCACCTCGGGCGGTTCGCGGCGTACTACCGGGAGCGGTTCGGGGAGCAGCCGCACCAGACCATCGCGCGGAGCGGCACACCCGGAGAACGGTAGTTCTCGCGTTCTTTGCGGATTCCGGCTATCCTGCTCGCGTGGATGCGCGACGGTCCGAACTGGGGCAGTACCTCCGCGCCCGTCGGGCACTCGTCCAGCCCGAGGACGTCGGCCTCACTCGCGAGCCCGGACGACGAGTGGACGGCCTGCGCCGTGAAGAGGTCGCGCGGCTCGCGGGCATCAGCCCCGAGTACTACCTGCGGCTCGAACGCGGCCGCGATCACCAGCCGTCCGACCAGGTGCTCGTGGCGCTCGGCCGGGCCCTGCGGCTCGACCACGAGGCGGTCGACTACCTGCGCCGCCTCGCACACGCCGAACGCCGCCGCCCCGAGGGGGTCGTGCCGCCGGGGCTCGACGACTCGGTCCGGTCGCTCCTGGCGCAGTGGTCGCACACCCCGGCGTTCGTGATGGACCGCAACCAGGACATCATCCTGTCCAACGCCCTGGCGAGCGCCCTCGGCCCCGGGTACATGGAGCCGGGCGCGAACCTCGTCCTGCAGATGTTCTCCGAGGCGTCCCGGCAGCACGCGGCCGAATGGGACCGCACCGCGCACCGGGTCGTCGCCGCACTCCGGTTGCATGCCGAACCCGAGGATCCCCGGCTGCAGGAGATCGTCGGCACGCTGACCCTGCAGGACCCGGACTTCGCCCGCATCTGGGCCCGGCACGACGTCGCCGTGCAGCGCACCGGGATCTCGCGGCACTGGATCGACCCGATCGGCTGGGTCGAGTTCCGCTGGCAGAACCTCGCGATCCCGGGCAGCTCGCACGTGCTCGTGACCTTCTGGGCCGACCCCGGCACCCCCGCAGCCGCGGCCGTCGCGTACCTCGCCGCGCAGGTGCAGCAGGGCACCGCGCGCCGGCAGCCGGTCGCGGGCGAGACCGCGGTGGGCTAGCCAGGCGCTCGCCGCGGGCGTCGCAGCCGCGGCGGTCGCTGCGCTCCCGGTCAGGCGGTCGTCGCGCCCTCGTCGAGCAGCCCCCGGAGCGTCGTGAGCCGTGCGGCGGACTCGTCGTCCGCCGCCGTCCACACCACGAGCACGTGCTCGGGGTCCTCCAGCCGACGCAGTTGCTCCCACCGCAGGTCGATCCGGCCCACGAGCGGGTTCTCGAACGCCGACTCCCCGCGGCGAGTCGGCCGGACCGCTCCGCCGGCCCACTCGGTCGCGAACGTCGTGCTCCGGGCCATCAGCTCGCCCAGGAGCTCCTGGAACCGGTCGTCGGCGTCGTGCTCGTCCAACGAGTCCCTGAGCATCGCGGCGGTGCGGTGCGCCTCGGCCTCCCAGCCGTCCACCGAGTCCTCGACCCAGGGGTTCAGGAAGGTGAACCGCGCCAGGTTCGTGCCGACGGTGAGGGACGCGGACAGGGCACCGGCGAGCCGGTTCGCCGCCACGACGTCCAGGTGGCGGTCGAAGACCACGACCGGTTCGGCGAGCGCGTCCACGAAGTCCTGGGCCGACGTCGTCGTCGTGCCGTCCTCGTGTTCCATGCGATCACGCTAACCGGCCGCGCCGTGGAGCAGGGGGGAGAAGGGGGCCCCGGCGGGGACCCCGTCGCCGTGCCTCCGCCCCGCAGGGGGACCCCGGCACGGTGTGTCCGACTGTCGGAGGGCACCGTGCGCCGCACCCGGAGCCGCCGGCACGGGCTGTCGTCGGGGGTGACGGGCAACGACAGGGACACGACGACGCAGCACCCCCAGCCCTAGCGTGACGACGCCGGGACCCCCCCGGTCCCCGCAGCACCCCAGACGTTCGTCACGAAGGAGACCCGCACATGGCTGCACCCACCATCGTCCTGGTCCACGGCGCGTTCGCCGACTCCGCCAGCTGGGAACCCGTCACCCGCGAGCTGCTCGACCGCGGCCACACCGTCCTCGTCCCGCCGGTCTACAACCGGAGCCTCGCCGAGGACGCCGCCTCGATCCGCGCCGTCGCCGAGCACGTCGACGGGCCGGTCGTCCTCGCCGGTCACTCGTACGGCGGGGCCGTGATCACCGTCGCCGGCGAGGCCGAGAACGTCGTCGGACTCGTCTACGTCTCCGGCTACGTGCTCGAGGTCGGCGAGAGCCTCGGGCAGCTGCAGGGCGGGTTCCCCGACTCGGACCTCGCCGCGAACCTGGTGTACACGCCGTACCCGGTCGCCGGCGCCGAGGACGGCACCGACGTCTCCGTCGCGATCGACGCGTTCCCGCAGGTCTTCGCCGCCGGGGTCGACCCGCGCGTCGCCGAGGTGCTCGCCGTCTCGCAGCGCCCGCTCTCCGGCGCGGCCTTCGGCGAGCCGGCGTCCGCCGCCGCGTGGAAGACCACCCCCGCGTGGGCGATCGTCTCGTCCGACGACCACACCATCAACCCCGAGGTCGAGCGCTTCGGCTACACCCGCGCCGGCATCACCGACGTGACCGAGCTCGCCGCCCCGCACCTCGTCATGCAGACCCACCCGAAGGACGTCGCCGACGTCATCGAGCGGGCCGTCGCCGCGACCAGCGCGACCGACGCCGCCGCCTGACCCGACCATCCCTGGAGGCGCGGCGTGCGCCCGACGCGCACCGCGCCTCCAGGATGTCCCCGTCCCACCCCAGGAGGCGACGTGACCACGGAACGCACCACCCCAGCACCCCGCGGCGGCGCCCTGGCGCCGCTCGCGATCCCGGTCTTCCGCGCCCTGTGGATCGCGGTGCTGGTGAGCAACATCGGCAGCTGGATGCAGACCGTCGGCGCGCAGTGGCTGCTCGTCGACGAGCACGCCGCACCCGTCGTCGTCGCCCTCGTGCAGACCGCGTCGAGCCTGCCGGTGCTGCTCGTCGGGATCCCCGCCGGGGTGATCGGCGAGTTCGTCGACCGGCGGCGGCTGCTCATCGGGGTGCAGGCGTTCCAGGTGGTCGTCGGCGTCGTGATGACCGTGCTCACCGCGACCGGCGACATGACCCCGGCGCTCCTGCTCACCGTCACGTTCCTGCTCGGGACCGCCTCGGCGCTCCAGCTGCCCGCGTACCAGGCGCTCGTACCCGAGATCGTGCCGCGCGCCGCCATCACCGACGCCGCGGCGCTCAGCTCCGTCGGCGTCAACGTCGCCCGGGCGATCGGACCGGCGCTCGCCGGGGTGGTGATCGCGCAGCTCGGCGTGCCGTTCGTGTTCGCTGCCAACGCGCTGTCGTTCGCGCTCTTCCTGGTGGTGCTCGTCGCCTGGCGCGGCTACCAGCGCCCCGAGACGCGGGCCGAACCGTTCATCGACGCGACCCGCGCCGGGCTGCGGTACGTCCTGCACGCGGCGGTCGTCCGCCGGCTGCTCGTGCAGCTCGCCGTCTTCATGGTGCCCGCGAACGCGCTGTGGGCACTCCTGCCGCTCGTCGCCGACGGCTCGCTCGGCCTGTCCTCCGGCGGGTACGGACTGCTGCTCGCCGCCGTCGGCATCGGATCCGTCGGCGGGGCGTTCCTGATGCCGGCGGTCCGTGCGCGGCTCGGCATCGGCCGCACGGTCGGCATCGCCTCGGTGGTGTTCGGTGTCTGCACCACCGTCGTCGCGCTCGTCCCCGTGCTGGCGGTCGTCCTCGTCGCGCTGCTGGTCGGCGGGGTGGCCTGGATCGCCGTGGTGACGACGCTGAACGGCACCGTGCAGGCGTTCCTGCCCGCCTGGGTCCGGACCCGCGGGCTCGCCGCCTACCAGCTCGTGCTCTTCGGCTGCACCGCGATCGGTGCGGCGCTCGCCGGCGCGGTCGCCACGCCACTCGGGGTGACGGGCGTGCTCGCCGGGGCCGGCCTCCTCACCGCGCTCAGCGCCGCAGTGCTGCTCGTGTCCGGGTTCCCGGTGCTCACCGACCGGCAGCGCGCCGTGACGCCGATGCCGTTCGGGGACGAGGTGTTCGTGGCGGACGACCACGGCACGGCGACGGGGGAGACCCTCGTGCTGGTGCACTGGACGGTCCCGGCGGACGCGGTCGACGAGTTCCGGGCGCGCGCCGAACGGCTCGGGCGGAGTCGTCGGCGGACCGGTGCCCGTGACTGGAACCTCTACCGGGACGCCGCGACCGGGCCGGGCGCCTGGGTGGAGGCGTTCCGGGTGGGGTCGTGGCAGGAGCACGTCGACCAGCACGAGGTCCGGCAGACCGGGGACGACGCGCGGACCCTGCAGGCGGTGCGCGAGGTCGCGGGCGAGCCGCGCGTGGAGCACCTGGTCGCGGAGGGGGTCGGCAGCCCGTCGTCGGGGTGACGGGTGGGGTCGGCGGCCGGTCGTGGTGGCGGGTGGTGTCAGCAGCCCGTCGTGGAGTCGGGTGGTGTCAGCAGCCGGTCGTGGTGAGGGTCACCGTCGCGACCGCTCCGTCGGACACCTTGGTCGTCTGCGGGCAGAGGTCACCGGCGCGGACCGTGACCTTGCCGAGGGGGACGCCCGCGAAGTCGGCCGTTCCACCCGGGAACACCCGCTGGTGCTCGGAGAGCTTGCCGGTCGAGGCGAACACCTTGACCTCGTAGGGGTGGTCGGCGGCGTTCGACGAAACCGTGACCGACACCTGGCCGGTGGAGTCGTGGGCGCCACAGCCGGCGAGGGACAGGAGCGCGGCCACGCCGAGGACGGTTGCGGGGACGACTCGGAGCACGACGACCAGGGTACGCCGACGCGCCCGACGATCTGCGCCCTCCGGACTGGGGCCAGGCCCTGTCCGTTCAGCGCGTTACCGTGGGAGCATGCAGCCGGAAACCGCGATGTCCGTGCCCGCGCCGACCGGGGCCGATGCCGTCCGGCGAGCGGCCCTGATCGCGGCGCTCGACGTGGTGGACGGTGGCGTCGAGGAACGGTTCGAACGGATCACCCGCATCGCGCGCGAGGCCCTCGGGGTCTCCGGCTCGTTCCTCAACCTGGCCGGCGAGACCACCCTGACCATCAAGTCGCAGCAGAGCGACGCAGCCTTCGGCCCGGTCATCCCGCTGCAGGACACCTTCTGCGGCCGGACCCTGGGCGAGCAGGGGCCCGTGGTCGTCCCGGATGCCCGGGTGGACGCCCGGTACGCGGACCTGCCGATGGTGCTCGGCGACCCGAACGTCCGGTTCTACGCCGGTGTCGGGCTCCGTGCCGGCGACGACGACCTGAAGATCGGCACCCTCTGCCTGATCGACCCCGAGCCGCGCACCCTCGACGCCGACGAGCTCGAACTGCTGCAGGAACTCGGCATCTGGGCAGAGCGCGAACTGCTCGCCGGAGCCGACGAGGACCGCCTGCGCACCGTGCTCAACGGCCTGCAGCCGGCCGAGGTGCAGGTTCCCGGCTACCGGATCACGGGGATGTCGATCCCGCACGGGCTCGTCTCCGGTGACTTCCACGACTGGCACCGCTCCGGCGAGGACTCGATCCACCTGACCGTGTCGGACGTCATGGGCAAGGGGATGTCCGCCGGGCTCCTCGCCGCGAACATCCGCGGAGGCCTGCTCGCCCGCGGCGACCAGGACCCGGGCACCGCCGTCGCCGAGCTCGAGGCGCAGGTCGCCCCCGAGCTCAGCCGTGCCGAGTCCTTCGCGACGATGTTCCACGGCCGGCTGACCCCGTCCACCGGGCGACTCGACTTTGCCGACGCCGGCCACGGGCTCGTGCTGCAGCTCCGCGACGACGGTGCCGAGCGGATCCTGCGGTCGTCGGACCTGCCGATCGGGCTGCACCCCGCCGGGATGCCCCGCGCCGCCGGGTCGCTCGTGCTCCGGCCCGGTGACGTGCTCATCGTCGTGACCGACGGCGCGCTCGAGCTCTGGGACTCCACACTCGCGTCGCTGTCCGAGCTGGGGTCGCTGTACCGGGAGTCCCCGGACGTCGAGACGTTCCTGCAGCGGGTGCGCGCACGTGTCGCCGAGCACGACCCGGGCGACGACCTGACCGTCGTCGTCGTGGCGCGCGACGCCGTCGAGGCGCTCGAGGCCTGACCGGTCGAGAACTGTCGGATGGTTCGTCGGCGGTCGCGCGGCGAGTCGTCGCCGGTCGAGTGGTCGTGACGTGTCGTGCGTGGGCCGCCGAGTGGTCGCGAACTGTCGGTTGGCGGGGCGTTGGCCGACGGTTCGTGACCGTTCGCCGGAGCTGAGCGGGGTGTCGTGACCGTTCGGCCGGCGACGGGCGTCACGCGGCGAGGGGTCGCGACGCGTCGTGCGTGGGCCGCCGAGTGGTCACGAACTGTCGGTTGGCGGGGCATTGGCCGACGGTTCGTGACCGCTCGCCGGACCTGAGCGGGGTGTCGTGACCGTCCGGGCCACGCCACGCCACGCGACACCACGCGCCGGCCTGGCGCAGCGTCAGGCGCCGAGGCGCTCGATCAGCTCGGCGTAGCGCGCAGCCGTGCGCTCGACGATCTCGTCCGGGAGCACCGGCGGCGTGCCCTGGCGGTCCCAGTGCGCGCTGAGCCAGTCCCGCACGATCTGCTTGTCGAACGAGTCGGTGCGGTCGGCGGAACGGGCGTCCCAGTAGCGGCTGGAGTCGCTCGTCAGGACCTCGTCGGCGATGCGGATCCGGCCGGTGGCGTCCTGCCCGAACTCGAACTTGGTGTCGGCGATGACGACGTCCCGCTCGAGGGCGATGGCCGCGGCCTCGGTGTAGACGTGCAGCGAGAGCTCGCGCAGGGTGGCCGCGGTCTCGGCACCGACCAGGTCGACGGTCCGCTCGTACGAGATGTTCTCGTCGTGCTCGCCCTGGGCCGCCTTGTACGCCGGCGTGTAGATCGGTTCCGGCAGGCGGTCACCGTTGGACAGGCCCGCGGGGAGCGCGACGCCGCACACGCTGCCGGTCTCCTGGTACTCGGCCCAGCCGCTGCCGACCAGGTACCCGCGCACGACGCACTCGACGGGGAACATCGTGAGCGGCATGACGTGCATCGACCGTGCCTCGACCTCGGCCGGCACGGGGGTGCCACCGGAGGACGGACCGATGATGTGGTTCGGGACGTCGCTCAGCTGGGTGAACCAGAACCGCGACAGGCGGGTCAGCAGCTCGCCCTTGCCCGGGATCGGCGGCTCGAGCGCGAAGTCGTACGCGCTGACCCGGTCCGAGGCGACGAGCAGCAGCTCGGACGCGCTCGCCAGGTCGGCGGTGCCCTCGGGCACGTAGAGCTCGCGGACCTTGCCGGACGAGACGTGCCGCCAGCCGGCGATCGGCGCGGGGGCGGTCACTTCGCAACCTTCGCGGCGATGTCGGTGCGGAACTGCGCGCCCTCGAGCGTGATGTCGCCGAGCCCGGCGTAGGCACGTTCACGGGCCTGGGCGAAGTCCGACCCGGTCGCGACGACGCTGAGCACCCGGCCACCCGTGGCGACGAGCGTGTCGTCGAGGACGCCGGTGGCGGCGTGCGCGACCGAGACGCCGTCGCGGGCGTTCGCGTCGTCGATGCCGGTGATCGGTCGACCGGTCTGCGGGTTCTCCGGGTAGCCCTCGCTCGCCAGGACGACGGTCACGGCGACCTCGTCGCGGAACACGGGCGCGGGCACGGCACCGAGCTGCCCAGTGGCGGCGGCCAGCAGGAGTTCGCTGAGCGGCGTGGCCAGGCGGGGGAGCACGACCTGCGTCTCCGGGTCACCGAAGCGCGCGTTGAACTCGATCACGCGGACGCCCTGCTCGGTGACGATGAGGCCGCAGTACAGGAGTCCGACGAACGGCGTGCCCTCGTGCTCGAGACGACGGACGGTCGGCAGCGCGACGAGCTCGGTGACCTCGTCGACGAAGGCCTGCTCGGACGGCCAGCGGTCGGCGAGCCACGGCAGCGGCGAGTACGCGCCCATGCCGCCCGTGTTCGGTCCGAGGTCTCCGTCGGCCAGGCGCTTGTAGTCCTGCGCCGGGCTGAGCGCGCGGACGTCGTGCCCGTCGCTCAGGAAGAACAACGAGACCTCTTCGCCGTCGAGGAACTCCTCGACCACGACGTGTCCGTGCTGGAGCCAGTAGGTGGCGTGGTCGATCGCAGCCTGGCGGTCATCGGTCACGAGCACGCCCTTGCCGGCGGCGAGCCCGTCGGCCTTGACCACGTACGGGGCGCCGAGCTCGTCGATCGCGGCGACGGCTTCGTCCGCCGTGCCGGCGTAGACCGGACGCCCGGTGGGCACACCGGCTTCGCCCATGATCCGCTTGGCGAACGCCTTCGAGCCCTCGAGCTGCGCGGCGGCCTTGCCCGGCCCGAACACCGGGATGCCGCGGGTGCGCACCGGGTCGGCCACGCCGGCGATGAGCGGGGCCTCGGGGCCCACGACGACGAGTTCGACGTCGTTCTCGATCGCGTACTCCGCGACGAGCGCACCGTTGGTGGGGTCGAGGGAGACGGTCTCGACGTCGGCGGCGATGCCGGCGTTGCCGGGCGCTGCCGTGATGACGTGACCCGCATGCTCAGCGAGGAGGGCCGTGATGATCGCGTGCTCGCGGGCACCGGAACCGAGGACGAGGATTCGCACCCGATCACCCTACCCAGCCCGACTCGCCGCCCGCGATGCGAGGGCTAGCCTGTGGAGATGCCACCCAGGAGGATCGAGGACGCCGACGGGCGCGCGGCACTGGCCGCCGTGCGTCGTGGAGAGACGGCCCGACCGGCCGTCGCGACCGCGGTGCGGTGGACGTTGCAGTGCCTGGCGGACGAGGTCCCGGGCAACAGCGTCGAGGTGCGGGTGCCGCCGTTCGCCGCCGTCCAGGCCGTGCCCGGACCCCGGCACACCCGTGGCACGCCGCCGAACGTGGTCGAGACCGACGCCACCACGTGGCTGGCACTCGCGTCCGGCGAGCTGCCCTGGGCCGAGGCGGTCGCGCAGTCGCGCGTCAGTGCCTCGGGCTCGCGCGCCGACCTGACGGCGTTCCTGCCGGTCCGGCTGCCCGCCCCCGGCGCCTGACCCTGCGAGCCGCCGGCACCGATCCGCCAGCACCGATCCGCGGCGGCGAAAGCGTCTGCGGAGAACTCCCACGCGAATTAGGTAGTGCCTACCGATGCGCCCGCATCGACCGGGTTCCTAAGCTTGAAGTCGCCGGGATTCGGACCCGACCCGAACGGGTCCGAACCCGGCGACAGGCACCAAGGTACGCGATGTTCCACACAACGTGTCAATCGTGGCGGCGCGTCGTGCTGCAATCCGCAACGTTCTTGCGTTCGCGACAGCCGACGCGGAACGCGGAGGCGGCCGTGCCGAGTGCGGAACCGGCCGTGCCGAGTACCGAGCAGCTCAGAGCAGCTCGCTGAGCTCCGACCGCGCGTGCAGGTCCCACTTCGCGAAGACACGCGACAGGTGCGCGTCGATCGTCCGCGTCGAGAGCCCGAGGGACTCCGCGATCCGCCGGTTGCTCAGCCCCTGCGCGGCGAGTTCGGCGACCTCGTACTCGCGCTTCGTCAGCGGCGGTTTCGAGTGTCCCGCGGTCACGGAGATGCCATGTGCCGCGAGCAGTCCCTGCGCCGCGATCACCCGCGTGCGGTCGCCGGCGCGCACGGCGTCGGCGTACTCGATCACCGCGGCCGCGAGCGGTCCGTCGACGCGGGTGGCGGCCTCGCGCATCCGCTCGAGCGAGCCGGTCGAGTCGCGTCCCTGCGCCATGCCGACCGCGTGGTGCAGGGCGTACCCGTACATCACGTGCGTCCACGAGCCGTTGGCCGTGCTGCGCTCGATGATCTCATCGGCGTGCTGCAGTCCGGCCGGGTTGCCGAGCACGGCCTCGGTCCAGGCGATCGACACGGCGACCTGCTCGCCGGTGATGCGCATCGCCCGCTGCGGGGTGGTCCGGGCACGTTCGAGCGCGCTGGCGGCTTCTTCCGGGCGTCCGCCGTAGGCGAGCGCCAGGGCCAGACGTGCCCAGGGGTAGGCCGCGAACCCGCCGTGGTCGGCGATGTCGTACCGCTCGCACGCCGCCGAGAACGCGGCGACGGCGTCGTCCCAGCGGCGCTGTGCGATCGCCAGGTTGCCCTGACCGATGAGCTCGAGCGTGAAGTCGTACTTCAGGTAGGGGCTGGACCGCCCCGCGGGCACCTCGATGATCAGGTCGTCCAGGTCGCCGCGCCACATCTGCACCTGGTGCAGGACGGAGGAGTTCTCACCGACGCTCCAGGGTGCTGCCTCGACGTGCGCCACCGCGGTGGCCAGGGCGCGGTGACCGAGCGCGGACGCGTCGTCGAGCCGGCCGGCGGTCGCCAACGCCATCACGGCGCAGGGGGCGACGGCGAGGAACGACATCGGCATCGTCGGGGCGTCCACGATGCCGCTGCGCTCGATCTCGGCCCGGACCTCGGCGAAGTCCCCGCCCCAGCCCTGGTGGGCCATCCGCAGCAGCCGCAGCCGTTCGACAGCCTCGTCGGACACGACCAGGCGCGTGGCGGCATCGGTCAGGGCGACCGCCGCCGTGACGTCGTCGTCGTGGAACTGGCGGATGTTCGCCAGGGTCTCGCACGCTTCGATGACGGCCTCGTCGGTGACGTCGCCGACGTGCCGCTTCGCCACGCCCCAGGCGGCTTCGGCGTCGGCGCGGCCGGCTTCTCGGCCGTCCGAGTACGAGTACGCCAGCGAGCGGAGGCAGTGCGCCGCGACCTGTTCGGTGGGGGTGAGCGTCGTGCGGAGCGCTGCCGAGGCCAGGGCGATCCCGCTCTCGTGCTCCTGCAGCCGCACGGCGACCTGCGCCGCGTCGAGCAGCTGGTCGACCGACGGCAGCACCCCGCACTCGAGCGACCACAGTGCGGCACGCAGGCGTGCGGCGGGCGGTGCGCCCTCGGGCCGGTCGGTGCGGAAGGCGTTGGCGCGCGCGAAGAGTGCCGTTCGCCGGGCCACCGGCACCAGGGTCCGGATGACCTCGCCGACGAGCGGGTGCGACGGCCGGACGACCGCGGCGCCGTCGTCGAGCGAGTCGATGCGGACCAGACCGAGCGCGACGACCCGGTCGACGTCCCCGCCGGTCACCAGGCCGAGCAGGCGCGCGAGCGGGATCGGGTCGGCGAGGGCGACGATGTCGACGACGTCGCGCAGGTCCTCCGGCAGCGACCCGAGCTCGGTGCGGTACATGTCGGCCAGGCTGTCCGACGCGGTCACCCGCCCGCGCCAGTACCACCCGGTCGCGGTGTGGTCGAGGGCGCCGGAGACCCGCGCCGCACGGACCACCTCGCGCAGGTACAGCGGGTTGCCGGCGGTGGCGCGGTGGACGCGCTCGGCCGAGGCGTTCTCGAGCGGCGAGCCCAGTGCCTCGGCCACGAGCGCCGCGGTCTCGTGCAGCGCCAGGGGCTGCAGGTCGATGCGCTCGAGCAGGTCGTCCTGCCACAGCGCGCGGAGCGGCTCGGGGAGGGCCGTGAAGTCACGGCAGGTCAGGACCAGCCGCGCGCCCTGCCGGCGGACCAGCCAGGCGACGTACCGCGCGGAGATCGCGTCGAGGTGGTCGGCGTCGTCGACGCGGAGCAGGACGTCGCGGTCGACGAGGTCCTCGATCGCCCGGAAGCGCTGCTCGGCGCCGGTGTCGTCGGACAGCTCCGAGATGGACGCCGGCAGCTCGCCGAAGCGCTCGGCGACGGCGCCGAAGGGCATCGACCGGCTCGCGGCGACCGCCGTGATCGGCACGACGACCGTGCGGCCGGTGCCGTCGCGACCGGCGACGCGGTCGGTGACCCGCGCCGCGGCGGTGCTCTTGCCGATGCCGGGGGCACCGACGAGCGCGACGCTCCACCGGTGCTCGGCGACGACGGCGACGGCGCGGTCCTCTTCCGCGCGCTGCGCGACGGGCCAGGCCACGCGGGCGGGGGCGGCCGGTCGGCGTCGGCGGGCGGGTGCGGTTCGTTCACGCATCCGACACACCTCCTCCGCTTGGGATACCGACCAGTAGCGTCCATCCTCTCCCGGATCGGTCGCCGCGCACAGGCCGCGGGACGTCCCACAGTGGGGGACAATGGACGGGTGAGCAACACCGATCAACCCGACGAGCAGCCGCTCCCCACGCCGGCACCGGCTCCCAGCGCGGTCGCCAGCCCCGACGAGGTCACCATCCGCCGTGCACCGAAGTTCGGCGTGTTCATCGTCGGCGGTGCCGTGCTCGGGTTCCTCGCGACCCTCGTCGTGGTCGCCCTCACCATGAACCTCGGCGGCCAGCGGGACCAGACCAGCTTCGGCAGCCTGGTCGGCTACTTCAGCCTGTGGGGCGTCACGATCGGCGCCTTCGTCGGCGCGGTCGTCGCCGTCGTGTTCGATCGGGTCTACGCCCGGCGGTCGGCCCGCCTGACGGCGGAGCGGGTCGAGGTCGAACTGCCGCCCGAGACGGTCGACGGTGAGCTCGACGACCACGGTGACCAGCGGCCGTAGCCGCTCCCGATCAACGGACTGGAGGCCCGGTGCCAGCTGGCACCGTCCCTCCAGGCACGGCCGTCACCCCGCTGGCGCGGTGCGCCGGTACCGGCTGGCGGGGCCCACCTCCCGTCCGTCTGGTGGTCGCGATCGCGACCCCCACTCAGCTGAGCTGGTTGGCCTCGACCCAGGACAGGTACTCCGGGCTCACGGTGCCCGTGACGTACTCGCCCGTGAAGCAGCTCATCTCGAGGTCGGTCACGTCCGAGCCCTCGATGATGGCGTCGCGCATGTCCCCGACCTCCTGGTAGATCAGGTGGTCGCTGCCGAGCACGCGGTTGATCTCCGGGATCTTCCGGTCGTGCGCGATGAGCTCCGCACGCGTCGGCATGTTGATGCCGTAGACGTGCGGGAACCGGACAGGAGGAGCGGCGCTCGTGAACGTGACCTCGTTCGCGCCCGCGGCCCGGGCCATCTCGACGATCTCGCGGCTCGTGGTGCCGCGGACGATCGAGTCGTCGACGATCAGGATGTTCTTGCCCTTGAACTCGGACGACATCGCGTTGAGCTTCTGGCGCACCGAACGCTTGCGCTCCGCCTGCCCCGGCATGATGAAGGTGCGGCCGACGTAGCGGTTCTTGTAGAAGCCCTCGCGGTACTCGATGCCGAGCTTCCGGGCGACCTGCATGGCCGCCGGACGGCTCGAGTCCGGGATCGGCATGACCACGTCGATGTCACCGGTCGGCGCGTACTGCTCGATGGTGTCGGCGAGGCGGTTGCCGAGGCGCAGACGCGCGTCGTAGACCGAGATGCCGTTCATCACCGAGTCGGGACGCGCCAGGTAGACGTACTCGAACGAGCACGGCACCAGGCGCGGGTTCTTCGCGCACTGGCGGGCGTGCATCTGGCCGTTCATCTCGATGAAGACGGCCTCGCCCGGAGCGATGTCGCGGACGATCTCGTAGCCGCCGGACTCGAGCACGAGCGACTCGCTCGCGACGACCCACTCCGGCTGCCCGGCCTCGTCGAACTTGTGGCCGAGGATCAGCGGGCGGATGCCGAACGGGTCGCGGAAGGCCAGCAGCCCGTGCCCGGCGATGGTCGCGATCGTGGCGTAGGAGCCCTCGACCCGCTCGTGCACGCGCTCGACCGCATCGAAGACCTGACCCGGGTCGAGGTTCGCGCCGCGGACCTGGCCCTGCAGCTCGTGCGCCAGCACGTTCACCAGGAGCTCGGTGTCGCTCGTCGTGTTCAGGTGACGACGGTCGATGTCGAACAGTTCACGCGTGAGTTCCCGCGTGTTGGTGAGGTTGCCGTTGTGGACGAGGACGATGCCGTACGGCGCGTTCACGTAGAACGGCTGGGCTTCTTCCTCGTTCGTCGCGGCGCCCTTGGTGGCGTAGCGGACGTGTCCGAGCCCCATGGTGCCGAGGAGGGCACGCATGTCGCGGGTGCGGAACGCCTCACGCACGTGGCCGCGGGTCTTGTGCATGTGGTGCACGTGACCCTCGACCGTGGCGATGCCCGTCGAGTCCTGCCCGCGGTGCTGCAGGAGGAGCAGTGCGTCGTAGATGGATTGGTTGGCGGGGCCCTGCGCAACAAGGCCGACGATGCCGCACATTCGCGGGTGTGCTCCAGACCGTAGAATCGGGGGGTACCGAACAAGTCTGCCATGTCACCGCGAAGGACTCCGCATGCCCAACCCGTACGCCGAAGCCGGAGTGGACACCGCTGCCGGTGACCTGGCCGTCGAACTGATGAAGTCCGCGGTCGCGGCCACCCACAACGCCTCGGTCCTCGGTGGCGTCGGCGGGTTCGCCGGGCTCTACGACGTCTCGTTCCTGAAGGACTTCTCACACCCGTTGCTCGCGACCTCGACCGACGGCGTCGGCACCAAGGTCGCCATCGCGCAGGCGATCGACAAGCACGACACCATCGGGCAGGACCTGGTCGGCATGGTCGTCGACGACATCGTCGTGGTGGGCGCGAAGCCGCTGTTCATGACCGACTACATCGCGTGCGGCCGAGTGGTGCCGGGCCGGATCGCCGACATCGTCGCCGGCATCGCCCGCGGCTGCTCGGAGACCGGCACCGCCCTGGTCGGTGGCGAGACCGCCGAGCACCCGGGGCTGCTCGGCCCGGACGACTACGACGTGGCCGGCGCGGCGACGGGTGTCGTCGAGGCCGACGCGCAGCTCGGAGCACACCTGGTGCAGGACGGCGACGTGGTCCTGGCGATCGAGTCGTCGGGCCTGCACTCCAACGGGTACTCCCTCGTGCGGCACATCCTGGCGTCGCGGGGCGTCGGCTTCACAGACCAGCTGCCCGAGCTGAGCGGCGTCGGGTTCGGCGGCGCGGTCTCCGTCGGCGAAGCCCTGCTCGAGCCGACCCGGCTGTACACCGCCCCGCTCCTGGCACTGCTCGAGCAGCACCCGGGCGCGGTGCACTCGCTCTCGCACGTGACCGGGGGTGGCATCGCCGCGAACCTGGCGCGTGTGCTGCCCGTCGGCTCCTGGGTCGAGGTCGACCGTTCCACCTGGCAGCCGCTCCCGGTGTTCCGGGTCCTGGCCGACATGGCCGGCACCCCGATCGAGGACACCGAGGGCACCTGGAACCTGGGCATCGGCATGTTCGCCGTCGTCTCGGCCGGGGCTGCTGCCGAGGTCATCGCCTCGCTCGGTGCCGCCGGCATGCCCACGTGGCCCGTGGGCACGATCGCCACGTCCGCACGGGACCTGACCGGGTTCGAGCAGGGCGCCAAGGGTGTCGACGGCGGCGCGGTCCGGCTCGTCGGGAGCTACGCGGGCTGACCCGCCGGGTGGCGTGCTGCCGCCGCGGCGTTCTGCCTGCGGTGAGTGGTCACGAACCGTCGTTCGGCGGGCCTGCAACCGACGGGTTGTGACCGCTCGGCGGCGTGCACGCGGTGAGTCGTGACCACTCCAGCCCGGGATCCAGCGCGCCGACGGGTGTCCGGGCACGCGGAAACGCCGCGCTGCCCGAGGGCTGCGCGGCGTCACTGCGAGAGAGGTCAGGCGGACTTGTTCTGGTCTGCCTGGGTCTCGAACTCGTCTTCGTCTTCCGCCGGTTCCGGACCGTACTGGTCCGCCCAACGGTCGACGTAGTTCTCGTCGGAGTGTTGTCCGGCGGAGAGCTCCTGCTCGAGCGCACCGTAGTTCGTCTGCGGGCTGAAGTACTTCAGCTCACGGGCGACCTTGGTGTGCTTCGCCTTCTGACGGCCGCGCCCCATGCGTGACCCCCTCGTTCGGCTCTGGTCCGGTCCTGGCGAATGACGGAAGATCACTCGGGGAACCAGACGGTTCGTGGTTTGAAATCTGCCGATCACTCTACCATGTACCTCGATCTGGACGTCGCGCGACGGCTGGCCCGCACAGCAGAATCGAAGTGATGACGGAACCCCTCGAGACCCCGGTCGACCAGCACGCCCGCGTGGTGGTGATCGGTGCGGGGCAGGCGGGGCTCTCGGTGGGATACCACCTGCGTCGCCTCGGGCTCGTCCCCGGCAGCGACCTGGTGATCCTCGACCGTGCGCCGAGCACCGGTGGGGCGTGGCAGTTCCGGTGGGCGGCCCTGCGGCTCGGGGCGGCACACCGGGTGCACGACCTGCCCGGCATGCGCGCGATGGGCCTGGAGTTCGACGACGCCGACCGGTCACGGCCCGCGCGGGACGTCGTCGGCGAGTACTACCGGCGGTTCGAGCAGCACTACGACCTGCGGGTGCGGCGCCCGGTCACGGTGACGTCCGTCTCGCGAATCGGCGGCGGCGACGGCGTGGCGGGCGACGCCCCGGCGGACGGCGACCTGTGCGTCACGACCCGGAGCGCCGACGGCACCGTCACGCGCATCCGTGCCGAGGTCGTGGTGAACGCATCCGGTACGTGGGGCACCCCGTTCGTGCCGTGGTACCCGGGGCGCGATGTGTTCCGCGGACGCCAGGTCGACACGACCGAGTACCGCAGCGCCTCTGAGTTCGCCCGCCAGGACGTCGTGGTGGTGGGCGGTGGGACGAGCGCGATCGGGTTCCTGCTCGAACTCGACGGCGTCGCCCGTTCGACGCGGTGGTTCACCCGGCGCCCGATGGTCTGGGCCGGGACGGCGTCGCTCGACGTCGAGTCCGCCGTGGCCGCCGTCGACGAACAGGACCGTGCTGCCCGCGCCGGCGAGGTCCTGCCGAGCATCGTCAGCGGCACCGGTGTCCCGGTGTCGCGACGGATCCGCGCCGGCATCGACCGCGGTGTGCTGCGCGACGAGCCGATGTTCACCCGGATGGACGAGACCGGGGTGGTGCGGGCAGACGGCACCCACGTACACGCCGACGCGGTGATCTGGGCGACGGGGTTCCGGGCCGACCTGCGGCACCTCGCGCCGCTGCACCTGCGGACCACGGCGGGCGGGGTGGTGGTCGAGGACGGCCGGTCGGCCGAGGAGCCGCGGTTGTTCCTGGCCGGCTACGGTCCCCAGGCGTCGACCATCGGGGCGAACCGGGCTGGACGGCGCATCGCCCGCCAGGTCATCGACGCACTGGCGGGCTGAACAGCCGCGCGGCCCCTCGCACGGTGCGAGGGGCCGCGCGAACGGTGCGAGGTTCCGTTCCCGGTGCGGGCCTCGTGAGCTCTCACCGGGAACGGAACCTCGCACCAGACGAAACCGGGACGCGCGCTCAGGCGGGCAGGGGCTCCTCGACGCCACGACGACGGCGCGACGACTTGAGCACCAGTGCGTCGAGCGAGAACCGCCCGGGTCCGGTCAGTGCGACAGCGAGCGACGCCACCGCGAGGACGAGCACGTACTCGAACCCGCCGTCCTGCGAGTAGAAGCCGGCGGTGCCGTGGGCCAGGAACCCGGCGACGACCATGTCGACGGCCAGCAGCACGCCGACGACGCGGGTCGCGACGCCGAGCACGAGCAGGATGCCGCCGACGAGCTCGAGGCCGGCGACGAGGGGTGCTGCGACCTCGGCGAGGGGGACGCCCATGCCCGAGAAGCCCTGCACCACGTTGGGGATGCCCTGGGCGAACTTCTGGGCGCCGTGGGCGATGAACACCACCCCGAGGACGATGCGGAGCGCGGTCAGGCCGATGGAGGTCGATGTCGTTCGCATGGCCACGAAGGTAGCCGGTGACGCGTCATCGATCGTCCTCGAACAGGGGACTGACCGCGCTTCGCCAGAACATGCCCAGAGCATGCCCAGACAGCGGTCCGCCGAAGGGCGGACTGCTTCTCAGGAATCGGCGCCGCGGCCGGTCTGCTGCTGGAGGCGGTCGATGTGCTCCGACGCCTGCGCCTTGGTGAGGTCGGCGGGGAGCTCCTCGCCGGCTTCACGGGCCAGGGTGTCGAGGTAGCTGCGCTGCGGTCCGGTCATCGGCTCGTCGCCGGTGACCCACTGCTCGGGGTCCTTGCTCGCGTCGGTGGAGGGGTCGGGTCGGGGGCCGCCGAGGGTCTCGCCCTGGATCGGTGCGTCCGGGGTCTGCTGCTGGTCGCGGTCTGCGTCACTCATGTCCGCGACGGTACGCCGCACCCCCGTCACGACACGCAGCAGCGGCGTCCCCCGAAGCGGCCAGCGGCACAGCGGCACAGCGCGCATGACGGCACGCGTCCGCACCGAAGCGGCTCAGACCTCGGTCGCCGCGTACCGCACCAGGTCGGCCCCGACGGCACTCGTGGCGATCGGCACGACGCGGTCGTCCCGCCGGATCCAGATGGTCGCCGCACGCTCGTCGATCCGGTCGACCTCGTGCAGCTCGCCGTCGAGCAGCACCGACGCCGTGACCCGGACGTGCCCGCTCGCCGGACGTGGCGGCAACCCGACGACGTCGTCGCCGTACGCCGGGTGCTCGCCGGGCTGCAGGAACGGGGACACCGGGGCCGTGACGACCTCGAGTCCCTCGTCGACCGCGGTCACCGCCACCAGGCGGACGGCCTGGTCGGTCGGCAGCGGCACGTCGACGACGGGCGCGGCGGTGGGGCCGGCCAGTGCGCGGAAGGCGGGGCGACCGTCGGGGGCGAGGTGGGCCTCCAGGCCGTCGATCCGGACGCGACCGCGCCCACGGGAGTCGGCGTAGACGCCGGGCTCGATGCCGGACTGCCGCGCCTCGAGCCGGGTGAGGACGACGCGGTCCGGGCGGTACCAGTCGCGGAGCGCGGCGGGGTCCACCCAGCCGACGCTCGGGACGCCGCGGGAGAGCGCGGCGGACTCGTCGGCGGCGCGCTCGTCGCGCGCGCCGAGGGGGTGCTCGCCGCGCACGGCGACGAGTCCTTCGAGCGGGCTGCCGGCCGGCGGTTCGTGGTCGAGCACCTCGACGCGCTTCGAGACCTTGCCGCCGTGTCCGTCGAACGTGGCGAACGTCCGCAGGTCACTGATCGTCATGGGGCCACATGCTACGACTCGTCGGCTCCCCGTCGCGGCGGGGAGGGCACGAGGGCGTGGATCTCGCCCGTGCAGAGCGCGGGGTCGACGCCCTCGGCGGGGCCGGCCGGACGGGTCGCGCGGCGCGGCTGGATGCTGTTGCGCTCGGCGGAGCGGAGCAGGCGGTCCGAAGCCGAAGCCGAAGCCGAGGCCGCGGCCTCGGCCGACGAACCGGGCTGCACGGGGCGGCGGAGCGGGGGCCGGACGGGCTCGCCACGGCGCTCCTGGCCGGGCAGCGGGCGGGAACGGCGGCCGTAGAGCAGCTCGGACGAGTCGAGCAGCCACGGCACCAGGGCCACGGTGACGCCGTGCACGAGCAGCAGCTTCTTGCGGATGCGGCGGCCGCGGTGGTTGTGGAGCAGACCCTCCCACCAGTGCCCGACGATGAAGATCGGGGTGTAGACGGTGACGACCTCGGAGCCGTGCTCGTTCCGGTGCGCCTTGATGTACTTGATCAGGGGCATCGAGATGTCGCGGTACGGGCTCGGCACGATCGTCAGCGGCACCTGGATGCCGTACTCCGCCCACTGGTCGCGCAGGCGCTGGGACTCGGCGTCGTCGATCGCGACGTGCACCGCCTCGATGCTCGCGTGCTCGGCGGCGACGGCGTAGTCGAGCGCCTTGAGCACGGGCTTCTGCAGCTTGTTCACCAGGACGATGGCGTGGTCCCCGGTGGCGCCGAACTTCGTCTCGACGTCGGCCTCGATCTCGTGCGAGACGTCGCGGTAGTAGCGGTTCACGCCGAGCATGAGCACGTACAGCACCGGCATGATCAGGAAGACCAGCCAGGCGCCGTGGGTGAACTTCGTGATCGTGACGATGACGAGCACCACGAGGGTGAAGGTCGCACCGATCGCGTTGATCGTCCGGGAACGGACGACCTGCCCGCGGTTCACGGGTGGCTCGCCGTCTGCGGCGGGCGCCCCGTCCCGGTCCCGATCGGCTCGCAGCAGTCGTGTCCAGTGCACGACCATGCCCGTCTGTCCGAGCGTGAACGACACGAAGACACCGATGATGTAGAGCTGGATGAGGCTCGTGACGTTCGCCCGGTAGACCACGAGCAGCGCCGCGGCGACGAGGGCCAGGACGATGACGCCGTTCGAGTAGATGAGCCGGTCGCCGCGGGTCGAGAGTGCCTTCGGGGCGTACGAGTCGCGCGCCAGGATCGAGCCGAGCAGCGGGAACCCGTTGAAGGCCGTGTTCGCGGCGAGGAGCAGGACCGCCGCCGTGGTCGCCTGGATCACGAAGAACAGCACGGAGTTGTTGCCGAACGTCGCGGCCGCGATCTGCGCGATGAGCGAGCGCTGCGGCGTGGTGGCACAGTTCGCGAAGCCCTGCAGGTCGCAGGCGCGCTCGGCGTAGTGCACGTGCGACACGAGCGCCAGGGTGATGAGCCCGATGAAGAGGACGATCGCGATGCCGCCCATCGCGACCAGGGTGGCCTGCGCGTTCTTGATCTTCGGCCGGCGGAACGCCTGCACGCCGTTCGCGATGGCCTCCACGCCGGTCAGCGCCGAGCAGCCCGAGGCGAACGCGCGGAGGAGCAGCAGGATGAACGCCGCCTGCGTGGTGTGCTCGACGTTCTGCACGGTGTACGCCGCGGACTCGGCGACCGGGGCGTTGCCGGCGGCGACGCGGACGAGACCGGTGACGACCATCACGAAGACGCTCGCGACGAACAGGTAGGTCGGGATCGCGAAGGCCTTGCTCGACTCCCGCACACCCCGCAGGTTGGCGGCGGCGAGCAGCACGACGAACAGCAGGGCGAGCTCGACGCGGAAGTGGTCGAGCATCGGGAGCGCCGAGATGATGTTGTCGACACCGGAGGCGACCGACACGGCCACCGTCATCACGTAGTCGACGAGCAGTGCACTCGCGACGACCAGCCCGGCCTTCTCACCGAGGTTCCGGTGCGCCACCTCGTAGTCGCCACCACCCGACGGGTACGCCTTGATGAGCTGCCGGTACGAGGCGACGACGACCACGAGCAGCAGCACGACGAGTGCGGCGACCCACGGCGCGAACGTCAGGAAGGCCATGCCGCCGAGCAGCAGGATCATCAGCAGTTCCTGCGGCGCGTACGCGACAGAGGACAGCGGGTCACTCGCGAAGATCGGCAGGGCCAGGTGCTTCGGGAGGAGCTGTCCTTCGAGCTTCTCAGAGGGGAGGGGATCCCCGATCAGTCGTGCTTTCAACGACCGGATCTCGTTCGTCACGAGCGGCAAACCTACTCAGTTCCGGGCGCGAGTCAACACGGTTCGCCTGCCGCACATTCCCGGTCGGCTGCGGGCGCGCCACCCTGGGTGTCGCACACCCCTTGCGGTTGACGCAGCGTCAAGCATTACAGTCGCCAGCATGAGCGCATCGACAGGCCCGGGTGATGCAGCTGCGAAAGCTCCCCACGCCATCACCGAGGTGGCGCGTTCCGCCGGTGTCTCGAGTCGGACCCTTCGGCACTACGAGGCCGTCGGGCTGCTGCCGGCCACCGCCGTCGGCGCCGGTGGGCTGCGGCGCTACGACGACCGCGCGCTCGTCCGGCTGCAGCGCATCCTGCTGTTGCGCGGGCTCGGACTCGGGCTGCCGGAGATCGCGCGACGGCTCGACGAGGAAGGTGACGACGTCGCGGCGCTCACAGTGCACCTGACGTGGCTCGAGCACGAACGGGACCGGCTGGCCCGGCAGCTGGCCGCGGTCCGCACCACCGTGTCGCGCGTCGAGCACGGGGAGGAGCTGACGGCAGGCGAGGCGTTCGCCGGCTTCCCGCCGACGCGGCTGCCGGACTCCGATCCGCCGGGTGCAGGGCGCTGAGGAATCAGGTTCCGGACACCACACCGCGCATCTGCATGGTGCTGTGTCCGGAACCTGGTTCCGGGGGTGACGTCGCGCGACACGGTGCGGACGACGGCCGGGAGGCCCTGGTCGCCACCGCCTGTCGGCCGCGAGCCGTCAGAGCGACTTGCGCAGGGCCTCCAGACCGTCACGCAGACGCGTCACGGTGTCCGCACCGAGCGTGCCGCGGGTTGCTCGACGGCGCAGGTCCGCACGCACCTGCTGCCGGAACGACGACAGGGCCATCTCGAGCTCGCGCAGGGCGCGGGCGCTGTCCGACGGGACGGACACAGGCTCCTCGGCGGAACCCGTCGCCGGGCTCTCGGCGGCGGCGGCCAGGTCGGCACGGAGCGAGCGCATGGCCTCGCCGACCGAGGCGCGCACGCCGTCGGCCAACGACTTCACCGAGTCGCTCACGCCGGACTCGACCGTGGCGATCTCGTCGGCACGTGCCGCGAGCTCGGCACGGCCGGCGTCCGTGATCGCGTAGACGGTCTTGCGGCCGTCGGCGGTCTTCGTGACCAGGCCGTCGTCCTCGAGCTTCGCGAGCCGGGGGTAGACGGTGCCGGCGCTCGGCACGTACGTGCCGCCGAAGCGGTCGCCGAGCGCCTGGATGAGCTCGTAGCCGTGCATCGGGTGGTCGGCCAGCAGGACGAGCAGGTAGAGGCGCAGGTGGCCGTGGGCGAAGACGGGGCTCATTCGGGCACCTCGCTCTCGTTCGTCGGGGTGGTCGGGGTGGTCGGCGACGTGGTCGGGGTCGTCGGGGGCGCCGGCTCGGCGACCGGCGGGGCGTGCAGCACCGCGATGTCGCCGGAGACGGAGTTCACCCGCAGGTCGAGCCACTGGCCGGACAGCTCGCCGCCCTGCTTGACGTACGAACCGCGCACGCCGCGGATCTCGGCGTCGTCGAACTGCAGCTTGCCGGTCGCGGTGTTCACCGTGCACTTGTAGGCGACGCCGTCCGCCAGGCGGACGCTCACCGACCCGGACACCGTGTTGACGCGGGCGGACTCGGGGACACCGTGCAGGTCGAGCACGACGTCGGCCGAGACGCCGTCGGCCTGGAACCGCGGGATCTCGCCGGTGGCCACGACGTCGCCGGAGACGGTGTGCACCGCGAGCGCGCCGTCGAGGTCGCGGATCGTGGTGGCGCCCGAGACGGCGTTGACCGTGACGTCACCCGCGACGCCGTCGACGACCAGGTCGCCGGACACCGTGTTGAGCGTGGCACCACGGTTCGTGCCGGACAGCAGCGCACCGGCCGAGACGACACCGAGCGTGATGCCGGCGTCGCGGGGGACCAGGATGCTGACGTCGGCGTGGGCCTTGCCGCGGAAGGACTTCAGGAACCCGATGGGGTCGTCCCACCGGACCTGGGGGTGGTCGACGGTGAGGGTGTCGCCGTCGACCTCGATGAGCATCTGCTTGCCGGACACGCTGTGGATCTCGACCCGGGCGGTGGGTTCGTCGTGTGCGACGACGTCCACCTGCCCGCCGACGAGGCCGACACGCACGGTGCGCACGATGCCGGTGTCGATGACCTTGGGCTCGTCGACGAGCCACTTCTCCTGCGCCATGTTGCCTCCTGGAACTCGCGATGTATCGCGTCTGTGCAGGTCACGCTATATCGCGTTCCGCACGGCCGCAAGGGGTCGCACGCGATCGCCGGGTCGATCGCCGGACGATCGTGAGCAGGAACGGTCGGGTCGGGGCCGTGGACCCGACCATTCCTGCTCACGAAGCGGGTGTGGCGGGGGTGGGGCGGGCCTCCAGGGTGGGTGTGACGGCGGGTGCTGTGACGCCGGGCGCTGCGGCCGTGCGCTCGGGGCTCCACGGGAACCGGCGGAAGTGCGGCATGAGCGGTTGGACCATCGGGCCGATCGCGAACGCCGCGATGACGGTGCCCGCGCCGACGTCCCCGCCGAGGATCCACCCGACGATCACGACGGTGACCTCGACCAGGGTCCGGGCGAGCCAGATCGGCCAGCCGAGCCGCTGGTGCAACCCGACCATCAGGCCGTCACGCGCCCCGGTGCCGAACCCGGCACCGATGTAGAACGCCGTCGCGACCGCGAGCAGCACGAGTCCCGCGGCGAACAGCGCGATCCGGGCGACGATCCCCGACGGCTCCGGCACCAGCCAGAGCACCAGGTCGGCACTCGGCCCGATCGCCAGGGCGTTCAGCAGCGTCCCGATGCCCGGCTTCTGTCGCAGCGGGATCCACAGCAGCAGGATGACGCCGCTCGACACCACCGTGATGACGCCGAACGACCACGGCACGACGTTCTCGAGCCCCTGGGTCAGCACCGTCCACGAGCTCACGCCGACTACCGCTCGGACCTGCAGTGCGGTCGAGGCGCCGTACAGGAACAGTCCGACGAAGAGCTGGACGAAGCGCAGGGTGAGGGCGGTGCGGCGGGACATGTGGCCATCGTCCCGACAGATTGGCCTGCTGGTCGAGAGCCAATCACGCTACCGTGGACCCGTGCCCCCTGTCCTGATCAGTGCCCGCGCCGCCGCCCACCTGCTGACCGACTGGCGCGCGGGGACCGACGCCCCGGCCTACGAGGCGCTCGCCGATGCCCTCCGGGTCCTCGTCATCGACGGACGGGTCGCCCAGGGCGTCCGGCTGCCGGCCGAGCGGGGACTGGCCGCAGCCCTCGGCGTCTCGCGCACCACCGTCGCGAACGCGTACGCCCGGCTGCGCTCCGACGGGTTCCTGGTGTCCGTCCGTGGCTCCGGCAGCGTGGTCCACCTGCCCCGTGACCTGGTCGGGCGGCCCGACCCCGAACGCCTGGGCGGAGTCGTCGAGGGGGACCTGCTCGACCTGCGCAAGGCGGCCCTGCACGCGGCCCCCGGCATCGACGAGGCGGTCGAGCGGGCGGTCCGGCACGTGCCCGCGGCGCTCGCCGGCATCGGCTACGACACCGTCGGCGACCCCGGCCTGCGCGCCGCGATCGCCGCGCGCTACACCGAGCGCGGACTGCCGACGGAGCCCGCCCAGGTCATCGTCACCCTCGGCGCGCAGCACGCGATCGCCCTGCTCGCGCGCGTGCTCGTCCGCCGTGGCGACGCCGTGCTCGTCGAGTCCCCGACCTACCCGCACGCGCACGAGGCCTTCCGCGAGGCCGGAGGCCGCCTGGTCGGCGTCCCCGTCGACGCGCGGACGGGGTGGGACGCCGCCGCGCTCGAGACGACGCTGCGTCGCACCGCGCCCTCCGTCGCGTACGTCATGCCCGAGCTCCACAACCCGACCGGTGCGACCATGTCCGCATCGACCCGCCGGCTCCTGCTGTCGGTCGCGTCCTCGGTCGGCACGATCGTGATCGCCGACGAGACGATGGGGGAGCTCCGGATCGACGGGGAGCCGTCGCCGCCGTTGGCGGCGGCGGACCCGTCGGGGTCGTCGGTCGTGATGATCGGTTCCGCCGCCAAGGTCTTCTGGGGCGGCCTGCGGATCGGCTGGATCCGTGCCGACCCGGCGCTGCTGCAGCGGCTGCTGCTCGCCCGCCCCACGGGCGACCTCGGCACCCCCGTGCTCGACCAGCTGGTCGTGCGCGAGCTGGTCCCGCGCACGGCGGCCTTCCTGGAGGCGCGACGTGCGTCCCTGCGCGAAGGTCGCGACGCGGTCGTGGGGGCGCTCCGGGCGCGGCTCCCGGAGTGGGACGTCCCGGCGCCGGCGGGCGGGTTGACGACGTGGGTGGGGCTCGGCCGACCGGTGTCGAGCGCGCTCGTGCTCGCCGCGCGGGCCGAGGGTGTGGTGCTGGCCTCGGGCGGGGTGTTCGGGCCGGACGGCGGGTTCGAGCGGTTCCTGCGGGTGCCGTTCACGATGGCCCCGGCGGATCGGGGGCGGTTGGTGGACGTGCTGTCGCGGTCGTGGGAACGGGTGGGCGGCGAGACGAGCGGGGTGCGGGGGTCGTTGGCGGCGGTGGTCTGAGCGGTGCGTCGTCCGGGGCTCGGTGTCATCCTCTGGGGTGAGGTCGGGTCGGGGGTTCTCGCTCCTCGGGGTGATGCGGCTCCGGCGGGGTCCGGCGAGGCTGGTGCCATGAACGCGACCCTGTCCGCCGGAACCCGCTCCGCTGTGCCGACGTCCGTCGAGCCGCCCGCGGCGGTCCCCGCCGTGGTGCGGGTCACCATCGCGCTCAGCGGGGCGTTCCTGGCGGGCGTCCTGACCTCGTTCGGGCAGGCCGTGCCCGCACTCGCCTCCGTGTCGAACTCGGCCGGACCGTGGTTCCTCGTCGCCGCGCTGCTGTGCCTGGTCGCCGGAGCACGAGGGGGCCGGGTCGCCCTGCCGCTGGCGATGGTGCTCGGCGTCGTGCTCCTCGAGCTCATGCACGTCGGGTACTGGGCCACGACGGTCCTGCGCGGGTTCCCCGACGTGCTGTCGATCACGAACCCCTGGGTGCTGCTCGGGGTGCCGGCCGGGCTGCTGGCCGGAGCGGTCGCCGTGGCGGTGCGGTCCCGCGACGCCCGGTGGCGCGCGGGGGCGTTCGGTGTGACGGCCGCGGTGCTCGTCGGCGAGGGGATCCGCGGGCTGCTGCAGGTCGCCGCGACGACGGGACACGTCACCTGGGCCGTCGAGATCATCGTCGGCGTGGTGCTGCTCGGCATCGGGGTCCTCGGCACCCGCTCACCCGTCGGGCGCGTGGTGGCGCTCGGCACCGGGGTGGTCGGCACGGTGGCGGTGCTCGGGGCGTACCTGTTGCTGGGCGGGTTCTGATCCTGCAGTCCTGATCCGACGGCGGGTCCTCGCCGCTCCGTCTTGATCCGACGGCGGGTTCTGGCTGCCAGCCGAACGTTCGTCGGTCGGTCCTGCGAGGATCGATGACGTGCACCTCCTCTCGGTCTTCAGCCTGCGCAACCGGGCCCTCATCGCGCTCGTCACGATCGTGGTCGCGGTCTTCGGCGGCATCGCGCTCTCGAGCCTCAAGCAGGAGCTGATCCCCAGCGTCGAGTTCCCGCAGGTCGCGATCGTCAGCGCCTACCCCGGAGCCACGCCAGAGGTCGTGTCGAACGACGTCTCGACCAAGATCGAACAGGCGATCCAGGTCGTCCCGGACCTCGAGTCGACCAGTGCGACCTCGTCGACCGGGCAGAGCGTGGTGTCGGCGTCGTTCCAGTACGGATCGAACCTGGCCAGCGCCGAGGACAAGATCCAGACCGCGGTGAACGCGCTGTCGCTGCCCGACTCGGTGCAGACGCAGATCGTCACCGGGTCCTTCGACGACCTGCCGGTGCTGCAGGTCGCCGTCTCGGCGTCCGGCAACCAGGAACAGCTCGTCGACCGGCTGCAGGCCTCGGCGATCCCCGACCTCGAGAAGCTCGACGGCGTGCGGCAGGCGGACGTCTTCGGCAACCCGGGTCGTCGCGTCGTCATCACGCCGGACCAGGACGAGCTCGCCGCCCGCGGCCTCAGCCAGACGGCGATCTCGGACGCGCTCGACGACAACGGCACCCTGATCCCCGGCGGCACCATCACCGAGGACGGCTCGACCCTGTCGGTGCAGACGGGCGAGCGGATCGCTTCGCTCAAGGACATCCGCGCGTTGCCGCTGACGAGCTCGTCGAGTTCGGACGGGTCCGGGTCCGGGTCGGGTGCCGCCGGCGCCGACGGGACGGCCTCGTCCGGTGACGGCACGGCTGCGGGTGCGACCGGCACGGGGGCGACCGGCACCGGTGCGACCGGGACCGGCACGGGCGCGACCGGCACGGGTGCGACCGGCACCGCTCCCACGGGTGACGCCGCGACGGGCGGGTCGACGACCGCGGCCACGCCGACGGACACCACCCTGGGCGACGTCGCGAAGGTCGCCATCACCGAGTCGCCGCGCACCTCCATCAGCCGCGTGGACGGGCAGCAGGCGCTGACGATCTCGATCACGAAGACGCAGGAAGCCAACACCGTCGACGTCTCGAACACCGTCCGCGACGCCCTGCCCGGCATCGAGGACAAGATCGAGGGCGACCCCCGCTTCACCGTCGTCTTCGACCAGGCGCCCTACATCCAGCAGTCCATCGACTCCCTGGCCGAGGAAGGCCTGCTCGGGCTCGCCTTCGCGGTGCTCGTCATCCTGGTGTTCCTGCTCTCGTGGCGCTCCACGCTCGTCACCGCGATCTCGATCCCGACGTCGGTGCTCCTCGCCGCGATCGGCATGCGCGCCGCCGGCTACACGCTCAACATCATCACGCTGGCGGCCCTGACGATCGCGATCGGCCGCGTGGTCGACGACTCCATCGTCGTCATCGAGAACATCAAGCGGCACATGCTGCCCGGTGTCGACCGCGGCCAGGCCGTGCGGGACGCTGTTCGCGAGGTCGCCGGAGCGGTCACCGCCTCGACCCTGACGACCGTCGCGGTGTTCCTGCCGGTCGCCTTCGTCGCAGAACTCGTGGGGGAGCTGTTCCGACCGTTCGCCGTGACGGTCACCCTGGCGCTCGTCGCGTCGCTGTTCGTCTCGCTCACGATCGTGCCGGTGCTGGCGTACTGGTGGCTGCGCCCGCCGAAGGCGAAGCCGGGCGACGCGGCGACGGCAGCGGCAGCGGAAGCACCCACGGACGCGGAAGTGGCACCGTCGGCGATCGATGCCGAGCGCGCGCGCGAGGGCGACCGCTCGGAGGGTGCGCTCGCCTCCGCCGCGGACCTGCACGACGCCGGCCGGGTCGACCGCCTGCGCCGCGTCTACCTGCCGGTGCTCCGGTGGGTCGTCCGCAAGCCGGTCGTCGTCATCCTGCTCGCCGTGATCGTGCTCGGCGGAACGGTCGCCACGCTGCCGTTCGTCACCACGAACTACCTCGGCGACTCGGGGCAGAACACGTTCACGGTCACGCAGGACCTGAAGGCCGGTTCGAGCCTCGCCGTCCAGTCCGAGTCCGCACGCAAGGTCGAGCGGGCACTGCAGGACGTCGACGGCGTCGAGACCGTGCAGACCACCATCGGCACGAGCGGCCAGTCGATCCAGGCGGCGTTCGGCGGGGGCGGCAGCGCCTCGGTGCAGTACGCCGTCACGACCGACGCCGAGGCCGACCAACCCACGATCCAGGCCGACGCCCGGAAGTCGATCGGCGCGATCAAGGACGTCGGCGAGGTCACCATCGCGTCCTCCGGCGGCGGGTTCGGCGGCAGCAGCGACATCGAGGTCGACGTGACCGCGCCGACCCAGTCGCAGCTCGAGACGGCGTCGCGCCAGGTGCTGCAGACCATGCAGTCGGTACCGGACACCACGGGCGCCACGAGCAACCTGTCCGCGGCAGAACCGTTCCTCGCCGTCCGGGTCGACCGCCAGGAGGCAGCGTCACTCGGACTCACCGAGACCCAGGTGGGTGGCCTCGTCGCCGCCGCGGTCTCGCCGCGGGACACCGGCAGCATCGAGATCGACGACGCGACGCTCGACGTCTACATCGCCGACCCGGAGCCGCCGACCACCATCGCCGCGCTCCGTGCACTCGACGTGCCGACGAGCACCGGCACGGTCCCGCTGTCCGACGTCGCCACGGTCGAGGAGTCCGAGGGGCCCACCACGGTCACCACGACGAACGCGGCTCGCACCGCCACGATCACCGTGACGCCGGACGCCACGAACCTCGGTGCGGCCGTGCAGTCCGTCACGACCGCCGTCGACGAGCTCGACCTGCCGAAGGGTGCGACCGCCTCGATCGGTGGCGTCGCCGCCAGCCAGTCGTCGGCGTTCTCGCAGCTCGGGCTCGCGGTGCTGGTCGCCGTGCTGATCGTCTACGTGATCATGGTCGCGACGTTCCGGAGCCTGCTCCAGCCGCTGCTGCTGCTCGTGTCGGTGCCGTTCGCGGCGACGGGCGCGATCCTGCTGCAGATCGCGTCGGGCGTCCCGATCGGCGTCGCGTCGCTGATCGGTCTGCTCATGCTCGTCGGCATCGTCGTGACGAACGCGATCGTGCTCATCGACCTCGTCAACCAGTACCGACGGCGCGGGCTGCGGGTGCGCGAGGCGTTGATCGAGGGCGCCACACGACGCCTCCGTCCGATCCTGATGACGGCGATGGCGACCATCTTCGCGCTGCTGCCGATGGCGATCGGGCTGACCGGCAAGTCCGGCTTCATCTCGCAGCCGCTGGCGCTGGTCGTGATCGGTGGCCTGGTGTCCTCGACGCTGCTGACGCTCGTGGTGCTGCCGGCGCTGTACTTCGTGGTCGAGCGGGCTCGCGAGCGCAACGACGACCGGATCGCCGCGGGCAGGACCCGGAAGCAGGCGCGCGCTGAGCGACGCCAGGAACGCGTGGAACTCCGGCAGGAACGACAGCGGCGACGAGCCGCGCGTTCCGGCAGCGCTGCCTAGCGGCGGTACTCGGCGTCGATCGCGGCGAGGGGCGAGACGACGACGCGCTCGGTCCGCTCCTCGCGCTCGACGGCCCGGAACCAGGACACCAGCACGAGGGTCAGCGTCACGAGGAACACCACGGCGGCGACCTGTGACACGACGGCCAGCTGTCCGGTGACCGAGGCGTACCCGCCGAACGACACCGCGGCGACGAACGACAGCCCGAGCAGCAGCTCCCCGAACGTCTGCAGCGCAGGGCGGTCCCAGCGGGTCGCAGCGGCGCGGGCAGGGCGGGTCGAGGTGTCGGTCACCCCCGAAGTCTGCGGCCAGGGGGTCGGCAGCGGCAGTCCCGACTCCGGGTGGCACCCACCCGGGGCACGCGGTCGGTCTCCTGCGCCGGCAGCCGGCAGCCGGCAGCTGGCAGCCCCAGCCGGCCGCCGGTCGGCCGCCCGCGGTCAGCCCAGCTGCGTCCGCAGGAACGTGACCACCCGGCGGCTCATCGCCTCGTCGAGCTGGGCGATCGAGTGCGCCGTGCCCTCGACCGCCACGAACGTCACCGGGACGTCGTGGGACCGGAGCGTCGCGGCGAACTCCTGCGACTCCCACATCGGGATGAACTCGTCGGTGGAGTGCCCGATGAAGAACGGCGCGGTGTCCGAAGTGACGTGGAACTCGGGCGACGCCCGCGTGGCCGCCGGACACCTGGCGTACGACCGGCACCCGAGGTAGAGCAGCTGCTTGCGCTGGAAGGCCGCGGACACCCCGTCGGGCTCGGTGGACCGGGTGGTCAGGTTCGTCGGCCCGCTCAGGTCCACCACGGCACGGATCCGGTCACCGTCGGCGTACGCGGCGGAGTCGTGGTCGGTGACGGCGAGCATCGCGGCGAGGTTGCCGCCGGCGCTCCCGCCGAACACGCCCACACGCTGGGAGTCGACGTCGTAGGTCTCGAGCGTCGCGGGACGGAACACGTAGTCGAGCGCACGGCGGACGTCGTCGAGCCCGGCCGGGAACGGATCCGTCGGGGCCAGGCGGTAGTCGACGTTGAACGTCACGAAGCCCTCGGACGCCAGGTACTTGCACACGGACCGGTACGCGGCCGTCGCCTTGTCGCCGTGCGACCAGCTGCCGCCGTGGATCATCAGGACCGCCGGGCGTCCGGTGGTGGCCTCGACCGCTTCGGCATCGGGGTCGGCGGTGGCCGAGGCGGACGGCGTCGCAGTGGGCGTCGCGGTCGTCGCGGGGTCGCTGTCGGCGGGCAGGCACACGTCGAGGCGCTGCAGCGGGTCGGTGCCGTAGGGCACGTCGGCCACCACGTCGATGCCGTGGTAGCGCAGCGACAGCGGGTAGATGACGCTGTCCGCGGTCACGGTGGCGTTCTCGTCGCCGACCGGGTCCGTGCTGCAGGACGCCATCGCGCCGAGCGCCACGACCGCGGCGACGAGCGCGAGCACTGAGCGGCGGCCGGACTTCATCACGTCCACGCTAGCCGCCCCGGCGACCGCCCACGTCACCCGAGCGGAGGACGGCAGTGCGAGGATGAGCACGGCAGCCGCCGACCGGAGCACCGCAGGAGGACCCGTGAGCAATCGCAAGGCCTGGAACGCCGATCCCGAACCACTGCTCCGCGTCGAACCCGGGTTCCGCCTCGACCAGGTGGACCCGGACGGCACCCCGGGCTTCCCCGGCCGAAAGATCGACGGCCTCGAGGCCCTCGCCGCCGGCGCCTCCCGTGTCGCCGCCCTGCAGGAGCGTCTGTACGCGGCGTCGACCGCCGGTGACGAGCGCCGGGTGCTGCTCGTGCTGCAGGCGATGGACACCGCGGGCAAGGGCGGCATCGTCTCGCACGTCGTCGGTGCGGTCGACCCGAACGGCGTGCACTACGCCGGCTTCAAGGCCCCGACGGCCGAGGAGCGCGAGCACGACTTCCTCTGGCGCATCGAGAAGCAGCTGCCGGCAGCCGGGCAGCTCGGCGTGTTCGACCGCTCGCACTACGAGGACGTGCTCGCCCAGCGCGTCCGCGGGCTCGCCGCACCGGACGAGATCGAACGCCGGTACGGCGCGATCACCGCCTTCGAGGACGGCCTCGCCGCCGCCGGCACGACCATCGTCAAGGTGATGCTGCACATCTCGAAGGACGAGCAGCGCGAGCGTCTCGGCGACCGGCTCGACCGCCCCGACAAGCACTGGAAGTTCAACCCGAGCGACATCGACGACCGCCTGCTCTGGGACCGCTACCAGCAGGCGTACCAGATCGCCCTCGACCGCACGTCGACCCCACAGGCGCCCTGGTACGTCGTCCCCGCGAACCGCAAGTGGTACGCCCGCCTCGCCGTGCAGCAGCTCCTGCTCCGGGCGCTCGAGGACATGCACCTGTCGTGGCCGAAGGCGGACTTCGACGTCGCCGAGCAGCGTCGTCGGCTCGCGGAGTCCTGAGCGCACGACCGCCGGCCTGGAGGCCCGTCCCGCGCCCGGCACGCCGCCGTCGGACCGCGTGGGGCTGGCGTCAGGGCACCGGCTCGCGTAGACTCGCTCGGTCGGCCTTCGACGTCGTGACATTGTGATCACGGAAATTCTGCTGGGTGTGTGTTGCTCGAGGGCTGGAATCACGTCGACTCGCGACGGGATGAACCCCCTCTCCGCAAGCAGCCCCCGCCGATGTCGCTGTCGGGCGCTGCGGTACGTTGCGCACCCGAGAAAGCAGCCATGGCCCCGTACAACAAGGGCGGCGCGGACAACCGCGCCTCCGACCGCGTCCGCCACCCGAACGGCACCCCCGCCGCCCGCAGCAGCAAGCACCGCGGGTTCCGCGCCGCCGACTCGTCGCAGCCGCGCCAGAAGCAGCGCTGGGACGCCGAGGAGCGTCGCGGTCGCGCGTCGCAGGGCGAGCGTCCGGCCCGTCCGAACTGGGAGCCGCGCGACGGCGGCGGCCAGCGTCGCCCCGACCGCGACGACCGTGGTCGCGGCTACAACCGCGACGACCGCGCCCCGCGTCGCTTCGATCGTGACGACCGTGCGCCCCGTCGTGACAATGACGACCGTCCGCGTCGTTCGTTCGACCGCGACGACCGCGCTCCGCGCAGCTTCAACCGTGACGACCGTGCCCCCCGTCGTGACAACGACGACCGTCCCCGTCGCTTCGACCGCGACGACCGTGCACCGCGCAGCTTCAACCGTGACGACCGTGCGCCCCGTCGCGACAACGACGACCGTCCCCGTCGCTCGTTCGACCGCGACGACCGTGCACCGCGTCGTGACAACGACGACCGTCCGCGTCGTTCGTTCGACCGCGACGACCGCGCACCGCGCAGCTTCAACCGTGACGACCGCGCGCCCCGTCGGGACAACGACGACCGTCCCCGTCGCAGCTTCGACCGTGATGACCGCGCTCCGCGCAAGTTCGACCGCGACGACCGTGCCCCGCGCGGCTTCAACCGTGACGACCGTGCGCCCCGTCGTGACAACGACGACCGTCCCCGTCGTAGCTTCGACCGCGACGACCGCGCCCCGCGGAAGTTCGACCGCGACGACCGCAGCGACCGCACCCCGCGCCGCTCGTTCGACGAGCCCGAGCGCGGCAAGTTCGTGCCCGCCGACGACGTCAAGCTCGAGAAGCTGCAGGCCGAGGCCACCATCGCGGCCGACGTCGAGGGCGTGACCTTCGGCGACCTGGGCATCGGCGGCAACATCTCCCGCGCCCTGCAGGAGCTCGGCGCCTCGAGCCCGTTCCCGATCCAGGCGGCGACGATCCCCGACGTGCTCGCCGGCAAGGACGTCCTCGGCCGTGGCCGCACCGGTTCCGGCAAGACCATCGCCTTCGGTGCGCCCCTGGTCGAGAAGCTCATGGAGCACGGCGGCGGCACCAAGCGCAAGATGGGCCGCGCCCCGCGTGCGCTCATCCTCGCGCCGACCCGTGAGCTCGCCCTGCAGATCGACCGTACCGTGCAGCCCATCGCCCGTTCGGTCGGCCTGTTCACGACGCAGATCTACGGCGGCGTCCCCTACGGCCGCCAGGAGGGCGCACTCGAGCGCGGCGTCGACATCATCGTCGGCACCCCCGGTCGTGTGCAGGACCTCATGAACAAGGGGAAGCTCGACCTCAGCGAGGTCATCATCTCCGTGCTCGACGAGGCCGACCACATGTGCGACCTCGGGTTCCTCGAGCCGGTGCAGGAGATCCTCTCCGCCACGGCCGAGGTCACCCCGCAGGGCAACCGCGCACAGAAGCTGCTGTTCAGTGCGACGCTCGACACCCAGGTCGCGGCGCTCGTCGAGCAGTTCCTGCACGAGCCGAGCGTGCACGAGGTCGCGGGTGAGGACCAGGCGTCCTCGACCATCGACCACCGTGTCCTCGTGGTCGAGCAGCGCGAGAAGGACCGTCTCCTCGAGGAGCTGGTCGCCGGCGACGGCAAGACGATCGTCTTCGCCCGGACCCGCGCCTACGCCGAGCGTCTGGCCGACCAGTTCGAGGACGCCGGCATCCGCGCGACCTCGCTCCACGGTGACCTGAACCAGTCGCGCCGCACGCGCAACCTGCAGCTGCTCACGAGCGGCCGGGTGAACGTGCTCGTCGCCACCGACGTCGCCGCCCGCGGTATCCACGTCGACGACGTCTCGCTCGTCGTGCAGGCGGACGCCCCGGACGACTACAAGGCGTACATGCACCGCTCCGGCCGCACGGGTCGTGCCGGCAAGGAGGGCACGGTCGTGACGATCGTCCCGCGTGGCCGCATCCGCAAGATCGAGGGCATCCTCGAGCGCGCCGAGATCGAGGCGGACCTGGTGCAGGCCGCACCCGGTGACGGCATCGTGTCGGAGCTCGCCGCGCGCTAGTCGCGACCACACGACGGACGGGAGGCCCGGTACCAGCTGGTACCGGGCCTCCCGTCCGTCGTCGAGTGAGCAGAAGACGTCGGGTCGCCGCGGCAGACTCGTCGTCTTCTGCTCACCGGACGCGCGACCGCGCGGCCGCGCGCGCTCAGCGGTTGAAGAACAGCAGCCCGCGCACGAAGCCGGCCTGTCCGGCGTGCTGCGTGCAGTCGTCCAGGATGCTCACGAGCCGCGCGCCGGCCGTGACGGGCGGGTCCCACGCGTCGTCGACGACGGGGTCGAGGTCGTCCGCGCCGAGCGTGCCGAGGTACGCGACGGTGCGCTCGTGCACCGCACGCAGGTACCCGGTGAGCAGCTCGGCAGATGCCCGCACCCGCCCGACGTCGTCGCGGGACATGCCGTAGCCGAGCGCCTCGGCCGGGAACGGCAGCCCGAACCGGTCGTACCAGCCGTCCGCCGTCCAGACCTGCTCGGAGCCGGCGAGGTCGGCGATCTGCACGTCCTGGCCGCGGGCGATGTGCCACGCGAGCCACGCCAGCGTGTTCGCCCCGGCGGCCGGTCGTGCCGCGAGCTGGTCTTCGGAGAGCCCGTCGACGGCCCGCTCGACCGTCTCGGGGACGCGGGAGAACGCTTCGGTGAGGAGTTCGGAGGGGGTCATGGCGCTCACGCTACGCGCGGGCCGTGACACCCGCTGTCACCCGGCGGCGCTGCGGTGGTGGCGCTCCAGGGCGGCACCCAGCCCCTCGAACGCGGCGGCGACCACGGCGCGGTCGGACGGTGCGACGACCTGCCGGAACGCGTCGGAGTAGACGGCACCGACCTCGCGGGCGACCGCGGTCCCCGACGGCGTGAGGTGCAGGAGCACGCTCCGGCGGTCCTCGGGGTTCGGGCGACGCTCCAGGTGTCCGTGCTTCTCGAGCCGGTCGATCAGCGACGTCATCGCGCCGGTCGTGAGTTCGAGGTACTCGCCGGCCTGCTTCGGGGTGACGCCGTGGCCGCCGGCGGCGCTGAGGAAGAACACGAACCGGGTGTCCGTGGCGTTCAGTGCGCGGGCCGTGCTCTCGTGGTGCAGGACGCGCGCGTGCTGCATCTGGAGCACGCGGAAGGCGGTGAGCAGTCGCGGCAGGTCGGCGTCGGGGTCCGTGTCGGCGGTGACGGGGTCGAGCGCAGTGACGTCGGGCGACATCGGTGCCGGCGGCGTGGTGGGGGCGACGCGTGCCGCGGGGACGGCGGGTGCGTGCGGGGGGAGGACGACCGGGTCGGTGTCCGTCATGGGAGCTCTTCTCGGGTACAGGGTGGGAACTTCAGTCAACAAGTAACTCACTCGTCAAGACACCCCCATCAGTGGGGACATCTCAGGTCTTGTGAGCTGCTCGAGGGCCAAGTAGCTTGATCGTCGTACCACCTCGGCACGTAGCGCGACCAACCACCGCGGGCCCGTCCGAACCACCGATCAGACCTCTTCCTCACGGAGTCCAACCATGTCTCGTGTCACGCCTCGTGCTGCCCGCCTCGCCGCCTGGATCGCCATCCCCGCCGCCCTCGTCGCCTCGGGGGTCGTCGTCTCGACGGCCTCGTACGCGGCCTTCTCCTCGACCACCGTCAACCCGACGAACAACTGGACGGCCGGCAGTGTCGCCCTGTCCGACGACGACAACAACACCGCGCTGTTCACGGCGAACAACCTGAAGCCCGGCTCGACCGGTGCGAACTGCATCGCGGTGACCTCGACCGGTTCGCTGCCCTCGGCCGTGAAGCTCTACGGCACGAACGTCTCGACCACGAAGGACCTGGCGGCGAACGTCAACCTGACCGTCGAGCAGGGCACCGGCGGCGGCTTCGGCTCCTGCTCCGGCTTCACCCCGGCCGCCACCGGCGGCTCGCTCTACAGCGGCACCGTCGCGGGCTTCGGGGCCGCCTCGACCAACTACGCGACCGGCGTCGGCACCTGGGCCCCGACCGGCACCGCGTCCGAGACGCGCGTCTACCGCGTCACCTACACGGTCTCGAGCACCGCCCCGAACACCGTGCAGGGCGGCACCGCAGCCCTCGGCTTCACCTGGGAGGCCCAGAACAGCTGAGCCGGGACCGGGGCCGAACCAGCCCCGTCCGTTCCCTCCCCGCAACGCGCCCCCGGTCGAAGGCAGTCATGAGCAGCATCGCAGTGCACGGTGGTCCCGCACCGCACGCAGCGGTCCGTGACGCCGTCGACTGGGGGCGCGTCGTCGTCGCCACCCTCGCCCGGGGCGTGGTCGCGACGCTGCTCGGCCTCGCGCTCTGGGCGGCCGCGCCGGCGCTCATCGGCTGGCAGCCGACCACCGTGATGACCGGTTCGATGGAGCCGCGGATCGTCCCCGGCGACGTGGTCGTCTCGCGTCCGGTCGGCTCGGGCGAGATCGCCACGGGCAAGGTCCTGCTCGCCGACGACCCGGACCAGGCGGACCACCTGCGCATGCACCGGTACGTCGAGGACGGCCCCGGCGGCACCATGGTCACGAAGGGCGACGCCAACCCCCAGCAGGACTCCACGCCGATCGAGCGCTCCGCCGTGCACGGCATCGCCTTCCTGCGCATCCCCTTCATCGGGACACCGATCCGCTGGATCAGCGCGGGGGAGTGGGGTCTGGTCGCGATGCTCGCGCTCGGTCTGACCGCGGTGCTCGCGCTCTGCACGATCGACGGGTCGCTCCGGCGACTCGTCGAGGCCGACGACGACACCGACGCCGCCGCCGGTGGTCCGGACGACGCGGCCGGCCCGGACGACGCAGCCGGTCCGGTGGACGGTACGGACGACGGCCGGGAGGCGCGAGACGGCGCCGCCACGGGCCTCCCGTCCGCCGCCTCCACCGTCCTCACCCGTCGCGCCCTGCGTCGACGAATCCGTCGCAGGCGGCGGCTGCGCCGCCTCGGCGGGGGCGCAGCGGTGCTCGTGCTCGCGGCGGCCGCCGGCGTCCTGCTGCCCGGAGCGGCGGACGCGGCCCCGTGGTCGCGGACCACCGTCGCACCGACCGCGGCCTTCACAGCGGGCACGGCGACCGGTGTCCCCACCCTGACCTGTGTGCCGGCCGGGTCGAACACGGTGACGATCGCCTGGACCTACGACAACGGCGCGACCGTGCCGGTGTCGTTCGACCTGATGAACGGGACGACGCAGGTGGCCAGCACGACGACCGTCGGGGCCCGTTCGATGACGTACGGGGGCGCCGGACTCCTGAACCTCGGCACCACCTACACGCTGCACCTCCGCACGAACCTCGGCAACAACTGGACCGCGACGAGCACCCCGACGGTCAAGGTCCGGGTCGTCTCGGTGCTGGGCCTGGCGTCCGCGAGCTGCGTGACCGCCTGAGTCCTCCACAGGGCACCGCGAGGTGTCCGGAGATGTCCCCGGCCGGCGTTACCGTGGCGGCATGCGCATCCTGCACACCGGCGACTGGCACCTCGGCCGCACACTGCTGGGTGCCGACCTGCTCGAGCACCAGGCCGCGTTCACCGACTGGCTCGTCGACCTCGCCCGCGAGCGCGCGGTCGACCTCGTCGTCATCGCCGGCGACGTCTACGACCGTGCGATCCCGCCGGTGGACGCCGTCCGCATGCTCTCCCGCGTGCTGGAGCGCCTCGCCGAGACCACGACGGTGGTCCTCACGCCGGGCAACCACGACTCCGCCGCGCGGCTCGGCTTCGGTGCCGGCGTGATGGGGCAGCGCGTGCGCATCCTCGCCGAGCCCGCCCACGTGGCCGATCCGGTGCTCGTGCCCGACGACGACGGCCCGGTGGCCGTGTACGGCATCCCGTACCTGCACCCCGACCTCACGCGGTACGCCCTGGCGGCGGTCCCCGACGAACCCCTCGCCCGCTCGCACCACGCCGTCGTGCACGCTGCCACCGAACGGATCCGCGCCGACCTGGCGACGCGGGCCGACACCCGGAGCGTCGTCGTCGCGCACGCCTTCGTCGGGGGCGCCGACCCGAGCGACAGCGAGCAGGACATCCGCGTCGGCGGGGTCGACCGCGTGGCCGAGTCGGTGTTCGACGGGTTCGACTACGTCGCCCTCGGGCACCTGCACGGCCCGCAGCGCGTCGGCGACGACGGCCGGATCCGGTACGCCGGGTCGCCGCTGGCGTTCTCGTTCGGCGAGCGGCACCAGCGGAAGTCCGTGACGATCGCCGACCTCGACGCGGCGGGTGCCGTCACCGTCGAGCTCGTACCGACCCCGGTGCCGCGGCGGCTCGTCGACGTGCGGGGCAGCATCGACGCCATCGAGTCCGGGGAGTTCCGGGCCGATGCCGACGCCTGGGTCCGCGTCGCGGTGACCGACACCGTGCACCCGGAACGCATGTACGCCCGCGTGAAGGACCACTTCCCGCACGCCCTGGCGATCACGCACGAACCGGCGGACCGGCCGGCCGCCACCGCAGCGCGGGCCGTCACCGCGACGTCCGACCCGGTCGAGGTCGCCGGCGACTTCGTGGCCTTCGCCACCGGCGCGCTGCCCGACGACGACGAAGGCGCGGTGCTGACCGAGGCGTACGAGGCCGCGGTGCTCGCCCTGCAGCGTGAGGGGGACCGCTGATGTACCTGCACCGACTCGAACTGCGCGCCATCGGGCCCTACCCCGACCTCGTGACGATCGACTTCGCGGCGCTGGCCGCCTCCGGGGTCTTCCTGCTCGAGGGGCCGACCGGTTCCGGCAAGTCGACGATCATCGACGCCGTCGTGTTCGCCCTGTACGGCGGACTCGCCGGATCCGACGCCAGCTCCGACCGGCTGCACAGCCAGCACGCCGACCCCGCGGTCGAACCGTTCGTCGAGCTCGTGTTCGAGACCGGTGCGGGTACGTACCGGGTCCGGCGCACCCCGCAGTACGACCGCCCGAAGCAGCGGGGGACCGGCACCGTGAAGCAGCAGGCGTCCGTGCAGCTGTTCCGACTCGCCGCGCCCACCGACGTCGCCGGCGAACCCCTGTCGTCCCGCATCCCCGAGGTCGGGGTCGAGATCGCCCGGATCGTCGGGCTCGACCGCGCGCAGTTCCTGCAGACCGTGGTGCTGCCCCAGGGCGAGTTCGCACGGTTCCTCCGCTCCCCGGGGGAAGACCGCCGGAAGCTCCTGCAGTCGCTGTTCGGCACCCAGGTCTACGACCGCACCGCCGACGAGCTCGCCGCTCGCCGCCGGGCCGTGCAGGCCGAGGTCGAGGGGGCCGACGACCGCGTCCGCGAGGCCCTGGCCCGGTTCGCGCAGGCGGCCGACCTCGCCGACGCCGACGAGTCCGTCGTCCCCGGCACGGTGGCGTCCCTCCGCGCGACGGCCGACGCCGCCGGGGCGGCCCGGACGGCTGCGGCTGCCGCTGCGACGGCGGCGACCGAACACGAACGATCGGTGACGGCCCGTGCGGCCGCCCTCGAGCGACGAGCGGGGCTGCTGCGGCGCCAGGCGCTCCTCGACGACGACGCCCCGGCGATCGAGCAGGCACGGGCCGCGGTCGCGACGGCCGAGCGCGCCGCCCGGGTCGCCGCGGTGGCCGACGGCCTCGACGCCGCAACCGGCCGGGCGGACGACACCGCCGCGGCAGCCGCCCGGTTGCGCGAGCAGCACGCACTCGGCGCCGTCGACGCACAGCAGGTCGCCCGGCGCCGCGACTCGCTGACCGACGCCCTGTCCGACGTCCGGCACCTCGTCGCGGTCGAGGCCGACGCAGACGCCAGGCGCACCGCCATCGCCGAGGCCACTGCGACCGCATCGCGCCTCACCGACGACCTCGCCGCCCTCGACACCGCGCTCGAGGCCCGGCCGACGGAACGAGCCCGGATCGTCGAGGCCGCCCGCACCGCCTCGACGACCGCTGCCGACGCCGACGCCGCCGCGCACGAGGTCGCCCGGGTGCAGTCGCTCCGCGCCGACCTGGCCGCCCGCGACCGCGCCGAGCAGCGCGTCGCCGGTGCCGAACGCATCGTGGCCGATGCCCGCCGTCGGGCCACCGAGGCGCTCGATGCCGAACGCTCCCTGCGCGAGCGCCGTATCGCCGGGCTCGCCGGAGAGCTCGGTGCCGCGCTGACCCCCGGCGACCCCTGCCCGGTCTGCGGATCGACGGCGCACCCGTCGGTGGCCGCGCCGCAGGACGACCACCCGACGATCCAGGCGGTGGAGTCCGCGGGCGACGCCACGCGTACGGCCGATCAGCAGCTCGCCGACGCCGCGGCCGACCTGGCCGTCGAGCGCGCCGAGCACCTCCGGCTGACCGACGTCGTCGGCGCCGTCGACACGGTCGCCCTCGACACCATGGCGGTGGCCGCCGACGAGCGGGTCCGAGCGGCGCACGACGCCGCGGCGCTGGTGCTGGAGCACGAGCGCGAGCGGACGGCGCACGACACCGCGACGCGGGCGCTCGAGCGTGAGCGGAACGACCTCGACGCCCGGCGCACGGTGCTTGCGTCGACGGCGGCCTCCGACGCCGAGCGGCTCGAGGCCGACCTGCGATCCGTGCACGAGGCGATCGACCGGCTCGCAGCACTGCTCGACAGCGACAGCGACAGCTCGCCGGTGACGCTCCACGCCGTGGTCGACGGGCTCGACGGACGGCTGACGGTGCTCCGCGCCGTCGCCGAGGCCGACGACCGCGCGGCTGCCGCAGCCCGCGCCCGCGACGAGCGCAGCGTCGAGGTCGCCCGGGTCCTCGACGAGCAGGGGTTCCCCGACGTCGACGCCGCACGAGCCGGCCTGCTCGACCCCGACACCGTCGCACGGTTCCGCAGCAGCATCAGCGGAGCCGAGGCCGAACGCGCCGTCGTGCGGGCAGGGCTCGACGACCCCGCGGTGGTGCAGGCGGCCGACGACGATCCGGAGCAGCTCGACGTGCCGGCGGCCCAGGCCGAACGGGTCCGCGCGACTGCCGAGCTCGACGAGGCCACCCGGCTCGCGGTGACCGCTGCCCACCGTGCCGAGGCCGTCGAGCAGTGTGCGACCGAGGTCGACCGCACCGTCCGTGCGCGACAGGAGACCTCGGCCCGCAGCCGTGCGGTCGTCCGGCTCGCCGACGTCGCGAACGGGGTGGCATCGGTCAACCCGACCGGCATCACGCTCGGCACCTACGTGCTCATGCGGCGCTTCGAGGACGTCGTGGCGGCGGCGAACGACCGGTTGCGCGGCATGCTCGCCGGGCGGTTCACCCTCGAGACCTCCGACGAACGGGAATCCGGGTCACGGGCGCGACGGACGGGGCTCGCCCTCGCCGTGCACGACCACACGACCGACACCGTCCGCGATCCCCGCAGCCTGTCCGGCGGCGAGACGTTCACCGTGTCGCTGTGCCTGGCGCTCGGCCTGGCCGACGTCGTGCAGGCCGAGGCCGGCGGGGTCTCGCTCGGCACCCTGTTCGTCGACGAGGGGTTCGGCACGCTCGACCCAGAGACCCTCGACGACGTCATCGGGCAGTTGTCGCGACTGACCGCGGGCGGGCGACAGGTCGGGATCGTCAGCCACGTCGAGGAACTCAAGCAGCGGATCCCGGAGCGGATCGCGGTGCGACGCACCCCGGCCGGCGGGTCGCAGGTGACGACCACGGTCTGACCCGACCCGACCTGACGCTACGGGGTCGGCGTCGACTCCACCGTGCCGTCCGGCGGGGGCAGGATGTCCGCCGCGATCCACGGGAACACCCACTGGAACAGCACGAACACGATGGCGACGAGGAGCACGAGCAGCTCGAGCACCTTCAGGGCGGTGGGGCCGGGCAGCAGCCGCCAGACCAGGGGGAAGATCACTTGGCGGTCTCCGAGAGTTCCTTCGGGGTGCCCTCGGACGCGGGCATCCAGTAGTCGAGCTTCGCGTGCGTCACGAACCGCTCCGCCGCGGACCACATCGGGTGGCAGGCGGTCAGCGTGAGCCAGCGGTCCTGGGGGGTCGGTTCCACACCCGGCTTGTTCGGCACCGGCGCGATCGTCTCGATCTTGTCGGGCGTGACGATCTGGCTGTCGGTGACCTTGTAGACGTACCAGACGTCGAACTTCGTCTTCGCGTCGGTGACCCGGACCACGACCGAGTCGCCCTTCTTGAGCTCCGCGATCTGGTTGAGGGGCTTGCCGTAGGTGACCCGGTGTCCGGCGACGGCGAAGTTGCCGGGTGCGCCGGGCATCGCGGTGTCCTGGTAGTGGCCGAGCCCGATGGTGTTGAGGACCTTCTCACGATCCGTGCCCTCGCCGATCGGCCGGTTGTAGTCCTTGCCGAACCGGGGGATCTGCATCGTGCCGAACACGTCCGACAACCCCGGCGGTTCGTCCAGCACGGGTGCGGTGCCGCGGTGCTCGGTGCCCTCGACCTTCGGGGTCTTGACCTGGTCGAGGCCCTGCACGAGCTTCGTCTGCTCGTTCACGGCGACCACGTCGGTCCACCACGCCGTCCACACGACGTACAGGCCGGTGCCGGCGCCCGCGATGATGAGCAACTCGGCGACGAGCGACACGATCGCACCGCCGACCGTCTGCCGTCTGCGCGGGGAACGCCGGGACCGCGAACCGGCTTCGTCGTCCCGTGCGCTGCGGCGCGACGGGAGGGTGTCGTGTGCGGTCACGGGGCTCCTGATCGGCTGGGTGGTCGGACAGGTCTATCAGATCACGGCGACAGGCCGGTGACGACGTTCTCCCCACCCCCGTTAACGTGGGGGCATGGAGTACCGGATCCGCCCCTTCCGCACCGAGGACACCGACGCGGTCGTCGCCCTGTGGGAATCGTGCGGCCTCGTCCGACCCTGGAACGACCCCCGACGTGACATCGCCCGCAAGCTGACGGTCCAGCCCGAGCTCTTCCTGGTCGCCGAGCCCGAGCCCGAGCCCGAGCCCGGCACCGACACCGACGTCGTCGCCGCGGGCATGGCCGGCTTCGACGGGCACCGCGGCTGGGTGAACTACCTCGCCGTGCGCCCCGACCTGCAGGGCTCCGGCCTCGGTCGCACCCTGATGGCCGAGTTCGAGCGGCTCCTGACCGACCTCGGCTGCCCGAAGCTCAACCTGCAGGTGCGTGCCGGCAACGAGCAGGTGCTCGGGTTCTACGCGTCCCTCGGCTACACCGACGACCGCACGGTCTCGCTCGGCAAGCGCCTCATCCCCGACGCCTGACCGCGCCCGCCCGTCGCACCGTGCGGGTTCGCTCATCCGGTGCGGCGTTGGCGGCTCGGTGCGGTGCTGCAAGTCCGCACCGGGCCGTCAACCTCGCACGGTTCGAACGACTCGGCACCGTGCCCGGCCCGCCGCGACCCGCGCGCTACGCCAACGCCAGCGCCACCGACGCGACGAACGCCAGCACGATGCCGATCCACTGCTGCGCGGTCAAGCGTTCCCGCAGCACGACCCCGGCCAGCACCACCGTGCCGATCGGGTAGAGCGCGTTGAGCACGCTCACGACGGGCAGGGTCGCCGGGTCGTCGCTGCTGTGCAGCCCCGCCTGGATGAACACGTTCGCCATCGCGTCGAAGACGCCGCACACGGCGACGATGACCAGCAGCCGCGGACCCCATGCGCGACCCGACCGAGGCTCGCGGACGGCGGCAGCCCCGTCGGGGCGGGCCGACGTCGGGGCGGACACCGGGCCTCCCGTCCGGAGCACGACGACGATCGCCGCCGCACCCAGCAGCACCGCCTGCAGCACCCGCGCGACCACGAGGGGCGCGATGCCCGAGTCGGACGGCGTCATGTCGTAGGCCAGCACGATCCCGCCGAAGCCGCACCCGGCGACGGCGGCGGCGACCACGCCCCGGGCGGTGAGCCGCGCACCCGAGGCGTCCCGGACCACCGCGACCAGGACCACCGCGACGACCGCGACCACGAGCGCGCCGGTCGCCACGGGTGACAGCACGGTGCCGCGGAACACCGCGACGAGCACCGGCACGAGGGCCGCGAAGACGGCTGTGACCGGGGAGAGCACGCTCATGGGCCCGATCGCGAGTGCCGCGTAGAGCAGCAGGACCCCGACACCGCCGGAGAGGCCGGCGACCGCACCCCAGACCGCAGCCGGCCACGAGAACACGCCACCCAGGACCACCAGTCCGACGAGCAGCGGCACGATCCCGATCGCGGCGGCCACCGCCGTGACGACGATCGGGCGGACCCGGCGCGAGGCAAGTCCGCCCAGGAAGTCGGCGAACCCGTAGACGATCGCGCCGGACAGGCCGAACAGGACGGTGAGCACGGCTCCCATCCTGCCCGGCCCGGTACCCTGCGGTGCGTGAGTGTTCCCTACCAGCGCCTGCCCCGGATCGACGGACGGTGGAGGTGGTGGCGGCCGCTCGTCGCCCTCGCGTTCCTGGCGGGGTGGTACCTCGTTTCGCAGATCGTCATCGCGGTCGCGTACTTCGTGCCGATCGGCGCAACGCAGGGGCCGCAAGCCCTGATCGACCTGCAGAACGACCTGGCCGGTGGCGCGCTCGACCCCACCGACCCGCTGATCCTGTCGCTGTCGCTGGTGTCGCTCGTGGTCCTGCTGCCGGGCATCCTGCTCGCCGTGAAGATCGCGCGGATCGGACCGGCCGGCATCCTGTCGTCGACGCGGTTCCGGGTCCGGTGGGCCTGGACTGCCTGGTGCCTGCTGCCGACGCTCGTCATCGCCGCGGTCATGTTCGTCGTCCAGACCGGCCTGTTCTGGGACGGCGGGATGATCACGACCGACGGCGGCTTCGCCTGGAACCACGACGCGATCGGCCAGTCGACGGTCTCCCTCGGCACCCTCACGCTGACGATCGTCCTCGTCGTGCTGCTCGTCCCGTTCCAGGGCGCTGCCGAGGAGTACATCTTCCGCGGCTTCCTGATGCAGACCGTCGCGTCGTGGATCCCGCGTCGCGTCGGCACGGTCATCGCCGTGGCGGTCTCGACGGTCGTCTTCGCGGTGCTGCACATCCCGAACGGCTACAACGTCTGGGGCATCCTCGACGTCGGCTCGTTCGGTCTGATCGCGGCGATCATCGTCCTCCGGACCGGCGGGCTCGAGGCCACGGTCCTGCAGCACGCGTTCAACAACATCATGATCTTCGTGCTGCAGGCGCCCGGCTGGTCCGGGATCGACCTGACCTCGTCGGACGCGAACGGCACGTGGCAGGGGACGCTCGTCACCCTCGTCACGTCGCTCGCGTTCTGGGGCATGGTCGAGTTCCTGGCGTGGTGGCGGGGGCTGGACCGCCGGTTCGCCGGCCACGAGGCGCCCCGGTTCCGCGGTGTGACCCCGGCCTGGGCGGGCGGCGTCCGCTGGACCCGGCCGGGAGGCACGGGCTGGGCGACCACGCCGGCCCGCGCCGACGACGTGGCCGGTTCCGACCACCGTGCCGGCTCCGACACGGACGGTGCTGTGGACAGTGCGGTGGGTGTCGCCGGTCGCCCGTAGGCTCGTGGCATGAGCACCACGCCCGCGTCCGCTGCCGTGTCTGCTCCCGCTGCCGTGTCCGCACCCCGTGCCGCTGCGCTCGACGTGCTGCACCGCGTGTGGGGCTACGACGACTTCCGCGGCGAGCAGGCGGCCATCATCGACCAGGTGGTGGCCGGTGGTGACGCCCTGGTGCTCATGCCGACCGGTGGCGGCAAGTCCCTCTGCTACCAGGTGCCATCGCTCGTCCGCGACGGCGTCGGGGTCGTGGTGTCGCCGCTCATCGCCCTCATGCAGGACCAGGTCGACGCCCTGGCCGCGAACGGCGTGCGCGCCGCGTTCCTCAACTCGACGCAGGGCCCCGACGAACGGTCCCGGGTCGAGCGTGCCGTGGTGCAGGGCGAGGTCGACATGCTCTACCTCGCGCCCGAGCGGCTCCGGCTCGAGTCCACCCGAGCGCTCCTCGACCGGGCACGTGTCTCGCTGTTCGCCATCGACGAGGCACACTGCGTCGCCCAGTGGGGCCACGACTTCCGCCCGGACTACCTCGAACTGAGCGTCCTGCACGAGCGGTGGCCGACGGTGCCGCGCATCGCCCTGACCGCCACCGCGACGCCGCAGACCCACCGCGAGATCTCCGCACGTCTCGGCCTCGACGACGCCGCGCACTTCGTCGCCGACTTCGACCGGCCGAACATCCAGTACCGCATCGAACCGAAGACCGGTGCGCTGCAGCAGCTGCTCACCTTCATCCGCACGGAGCACAGCGGCGACGCGGGCATCGTGTACTGCCTGTCCCGCAACTCCGTCGAGCGCACCGCGTCCGCCCTGGCCGAGCAGGGGATCAACGCCCTGCCCTACCACGCGGGCCTCGACGCCCGGGTTCGTGCCCGCAACCAGTCGACGTTCCTGCGCGAGGACGGCGTCGTCATGGTGGCGACGATCGCGTTCGGCATGGGCATCGACAAGCCCGACGTCCGGTTCGTGGCGCACCTCGACCTGCCGAAGTCGGTCGAGGGCTACTACCAGGAGACCGGCCGTGCGGGTCGTGACGGGCTGCCGGCCACCGCGTGGCTCGCGTACGGCCTGAACGACGTCGTCCAGCAGCGGCGGATGATCGACCAGTCCGAGGGCGACGCCGCACACCGTCGGCAGCTCAGCGCCCACCTCGACGCCATGCTCAGCCTGTGCGAGACGATCGAGTGCCGCCGGGTTCGGCTGCTCGCGTACTTCGGGCAGGAGAGCACGGCGTGCGGCAACTGCGACACGTGCATCGCGCCGCCGGAGTCGTGGGACGGCACGGTCCCCGCGCAGAAGCTGCTGTCCACCGTCGTGCGGCTCGAGCGTGAGCGCCGCCAGCGGTACGGCGTCTCGCACCTCGTCGACATCCTGATCGGCAAGCGGTCGCCCCGCGTGCAGGAACTCCAGCACGACACCCTGGCGACCTTCGGCATCGGCGCGGACCTGTCCGAGGGCGAGTGGCGCGCGGTCGCACGACAGGTGCTGGCCCAGGGCTACGCGGCGGTGTCGGGCGACGGCTTCGGCACGGTCGTCCTCAGTCCCACGAGCGCCGAGGTCCTGACGGGCAAGGTGCAGGTGCGGATGCGTCGCGACCCGGTCAAGGCTCCGCGAGCCGGACGCAGCAGTCGACGGACGGTCGTCACCGACATGCCGCAGGAAGCCGTCGGCCTGTTCGAGGCCCTGCGTGCCTGGCGTGCTGCCGAGGCCCGCGAGCAGGGCGTCCCCGCGTACGTGGTGTTCAACGACGCGACACTCCGGGGCATCTCCGCCGTCCGACCGGCCGACGTCGACCAGCTCGGCGAGATCTCCGGCGTCGGCGCGGCGAAGCTCGAGCGCTACGGGCGCGCGGTCCTCGACGTCGTCGCCGCGGCCGACTGACCCCCGACCAGCACTGCATGCCGTTCCGGGCATGTGCCCTCCGCGCGCCTCATTACACTCGGTAGCTCGTCACCACGAGGAGGTCCGGTGTCCGGTTCGACGAAGTTCGCCACCGTGCTCAGTCGCGCGGTGGTGACCCCGCTCGCCCGGTTGCTGTGGCGCCCGAAGATCATCGGTCGTCGGAACGTCCCGAAGCGTGGTGCGGTGATCCTCGCGAGCAACCACCGCTCGTTCATCGACTCGCCCGCGATCACGCTCATGGCACCGCGCAAGGTGTCGTTCCTGGCGAAGCAGGAGTACTTCACGGGTTCGGGTGTCAAGGGAGCCGTCTCGCGGGCGTTCTTCGGGGGCATCGGCGCCATCGGGGTCGAGCGTGGCGCGGGCGCGGCGGCGCAGCAGGCCCTCGACCTCGGGCTGGCACGCCTGCAGGAGGGCGAGGCGTTCGCGATCTACCCGGAAGGCACGCGCTCGCTCGACGGCCGGATCTACAAGGGCCGCACGGGTGTGGCGTGGTTGGCGCTGACCAGTGGCGCCCCCGTGGTACCCGTCGCGCTCACCGGCACCGAGGACGTCCAGCCGGTCGGGTCCCGGCTGCCGAAGCTCGCCCGCGTGACGATCGAGTTCGGGCAGCCGATCGACCTGTCGTCCTTCGGCGAAGCGTCGTCCGGTCGTGCTCGGCGCCACGCGACCGATGCGGTGATGGCGGCGATCCAGGAGCTCAGCGGCCAGGAGCCGGCGAACACCTACAACAACCCGCCCGCGACGATCGTGGAGCGGGTCCGTCGTGCGCTGCAGCCGGACGACCCGACCGCTGCCGCCGTCGACCCCGACTGATCACCGCGACTGTCCGGTCACTATTGCACATCTGAAATATCGATGGTTGAATGGCGGACGTGCCGCTCGGCACGCCGCCATCGCCGGTCGCCCGAGAACGACCAGCCACGACATCCAGATCGGACCGTCCGCAGCATGTCCTCCACCCCGCTCTTCGACTCCATCGCCCAGCGTCGCGATCAGGCCGACGCTCCGCACTCCACCGTGCGCTCCACCCCGTCACCGGCGCTCGCCGTCGTCACCCCGGTGCCGACCTCGCCGATGTCCGCACCCGTCCGCCCGGGTGACTCCACGCTGGTGCCGGCCGCCCTCGTCGCCGCGATCGACGAGATCCCGGTCCGGGTGGCATCGGCCCTGGTGACCGAGGTCACGATCCGCCCCGAGCACCTCGTCCTGGTCGAGACCGTCGCCGACGCGATCACCCGCGCGGTCGTCGACGCCGTCGTGTGCGAGCTGGACCGGATCGCCCGTGACGGCGTCGTCCGCGTCTGACCGGGCTGGTCACCGCACGATGACGACCCCCGACGACGGCCTGCCCCGGCGCCCACGCGGTGCCGAGCGCCGCGCCGCCGCCCGACCGACCGCGCCCCGGCCGCGCCGTGCACGGCACGCTGCACAGCCGGGGCCGCTCCGAGCCGCCGGGGTGGCGGTGCCCCCTCCCGCCACCCCGGCTTCCACCCAGCCCGCACGACGCATCCGGCCTCCACAGCCCAGTCGGCCCACGCGGTCGGCCGCTCCGACGCGGCCGGCTGCCTCCACGCAGCCGGCCGCTCCCACGCGCCGCCGCCCCGCGTCCTTCCGGATCCCCGCCCGGCGGACCCTCCCCGCCGCGGCGGTCACTGCCGTCACGTGCCTGTTCGTCGCGGTCGGCTCCCCGCAGACCGCCGTCGCCGCTCCGACAACTCCGGAAGCCACGTCGGCATCGGCCGGCATGCAGCACTTCGTCGCCGACGGTTCCACCGGGCCGACCGCCGGCCGCGACGACTTCTCGGTCGGCCGTGCTGCCGCAGCCCTCCGGGTCCCCGGTGGCTCGGGCCCGACCGGTGGAGCCGTCCGCCCCACGGTCGGTGCGATCCCCGACGCCGGTGGCTTCGGCTCCCGCTGGGTCGTCGGCTGTGCGGCCTGCTCGTCGAACCACCAGGGGGTCGACTTCGCCGCGGCCATCGGGACCCCGGTCGTCGCCGCGCTGCCCGGCCGGGTCGTCTCGGCGGGTGTCCTCGGTGGCTACGGCAACCAGGTCCTCCTGCAGCACGCCGACGGCACCGCGACGCGGTACGGGCACCTGTCGGCGATCGACGTCCGCCCCGGCCAGGTCCTCGGCGCGGGGGAGCGCCTCGGGGCCGTCGGCAACACGGGCGTCTCGACCGGCGCCCACCTGCACTTCGAGGTCATCGTGGCCGGCACCCCGATCGACCCGGCCACCTGGCTGCAGGCTCGCGGCCTCCTCTGACGGCGGCGGGCGTAGCGTCGGAGCGGTCGCGGCACGCTGTCGCGCCAGGACGGAGACGCACGTGCGAGTGACGGTGTTGGGGACGGGGGCGATGGGTGCCGGCGTGGCGGGATCACTGCTCCGCGACGGCCACGAGGTGACGGTCTGGAACCGCAGTGCCGACAAGGCCTCGCCCCTGGGTGGCCGCGGCGCGACGGTGGCGAGCGACCCGGGCACTGCCGTCGAGCACGCCGAGGTCGTCCTGCTCACCCTGTTCGACACCGATGCGGTCGTCGACGTCCTCGAGCAGGCTGCCGGCGATGCCCCGACCGACGCCGTGTGGGTGCAGGCCTCGACGATCGGGGTCGACGGCACCGCGACGATCGTGCAGCTGGCCGAGAAGTACGGCATCACCCTCGTCGAGGCGATGATGCTCGGCACGAAGGCCCCCGCCGAACAGGGCAAGCTCACGATGCTCGCGGCCGGACCGGCGGACCTGCTCGACCGTGTCGACCCCGTGCTCGACGCGATCGGCGCGAAGACCGTCCGCGCCGGCGACCACGTCGGCGACGGCACCGCACTCAAGCTCGCCGCGAACGCCTGGATCGCCTCGATCACCGCGGCGACCGGGCAGTCCCTGGCCCTCGCGGCGGCGCTCGGGCTCGACCCCGCGCTGTTCCTGCAGGCCATCGAGGGCAGCGCGAGCGACTCCGCCTACGCCCACACCAAGGGCGCCGCGATGATCGCCCGCGAGTTCCCCGCCCAGTTCGCACTCGACGGGCTGCGGAAGGACATCGGACTCATCACCGATGCCGCCCGGACCGCCGGGGTGTCCACCACGCTGCTCGAGGCGCTCGGACGCGTCTACGCCGATGCCAGCGCAGCCGGCCACGGGGGCGACGACATCGCCGCGGTCGGCACCGCGTTCTGACGCACGGGCGCCCGCACGCGCAAGCGCACACCCACATGCGCGGATCCGCCGACCGATCAGCCCCGACGGAACAGCCGCCGCAGGCGCTTCGTGAGCCGCCCCACGGCCTCGTCGTTCATGGTGTTGGCGAGGTCGAACGCCTCACGAGCCGGATCTGACCCGGCCTGGATCCGTCGGAGCGCGGCGTCGGCACGGGCCCGCGAGTCGAGCTCGGCGAACGGCATGTCGTCCTCGGGGTGGTGTTCGCCGCGAGGGTCCATGCGGTCCAGGTTACGCGCGACGGAGGTGGTCCGACCCGGCGTCGAGCTCGTCCACGACGCGGACCATCTCGTCCAGGAAGTCCACGACGACGGCCATCTCGTTGCTCGGCAGGTGCTCGGTGACCTCGAGCGCGCGGGCGTCGAGCTCCTCGATGACCCGGAGCGCGTGCCGCATCGAGGTGCCGGTGGCGGTGAGGATGACACCACGGCGGTCGTTCGGATCGGCGTGCCGTTCGACGTGACCGCTGCGGACGAGCCGGTCGACGAGCGCCGACGTCGACGCCGCGGTGATCTCGAGCCGCTCGGCGAGGTCCTTCGCGTTGACGGTGCGGCCGTCGTGCTCGGCGTCGATCAGGAACCGGAGTGCCAACAGGGCGTTCTCGCCGATCCCCAGTGCCTCGCGCGCTCGGCGCTGCGCAGCGCTCTCGGCCGTCCGGTACCGCCGCAGGGCGTTGAGGACGTCCACGGCGGAGACCGCGGAGTCCTCGTACCAGTACCCCGCGGTGCTGGTCATCACCTCGGACGTCATGCCCCAATGCTAGACGCTCTAGTTAGATTGTCTAGCGAGCGCGGAGACGGGACACCTGCAACACCCGTGACGCGGTTCTGTAACACCCCGGCAACGCCGGCTCGTTAGGTTCTGGACATGCAGGAGCAGCCGTGCTGAGCCGCCTCGCGGGGAACGTCTTCCACGTGGGGAGCGCGGTGGAGCGCACCGACGTCGTCGCACGCTTGCTCGACGTCTACGTCGCGCGTCGCGAACCGGGCACCCTCGACGACGACCGGCTCGTGTCCACCGAGCTCCGCAGCGTCATCGGGACCACCGGCCCCGCGAACGACCCGGACCGTGCCGCCACCGTCGACGCCCTCGCACTCGACCGGCACGAACCCGCGTCCATCGCCGCCGCGGTCGCCGTCGCCCGCGACCACGCACGCCGCGCCCGCGAGGTCGTCTCGAGCGAGCTCTGGGACTGCCTCGACGTCACGCGGTCGCGGATGCCCCGGAAGATCGCCCCGGACCGGGCGCACGAGTTCCTCGGCTGGGTGCGGGAGCGCAGTGCCCTCGCCATCGGGGTGGTCGAGGGTGACGCCAGCCGTGACGAGGTGTGGGAGTTCTTCACCCTCGGGCGGTCACTCACCCGCTGCGCCTCCACCGCACGGCTGCTGGCGTCGCGGCTGCTCGAGCCGGACGCGGTCACCTCGTGGACGGCGGCGCTCCGGGCGTGCGGCGCGGGCGAGGCCTTCCTGCGCGGACGCGACCACCCACCGTTGCCGTCCGACGCCGCCGCCTTCCTGCTCCTCGACGCGCACAGCCCGCGGTCGTTGCGCTTCACGGTGCACCGCGCGGCCGAGTGCCTGGCCGACGTCGCCCCGTCCTGCGTCGCGGACGAGGTCGCCGGGTTCGACGAGGTCCGCGTCCTGCTCGACGGCATCCCGGAGGAGTCGGCGCTCGCCGTGGCGGGTGACGTCGGGCAACGGCTGGCGGTCGCTGCCGACCGCGTCGCCGCGGCCCTCGACGAGCGCGTCTTCGCGTCGTCCGCACCCGTGCTCTGAGCCCACCCGGCGCGCGTGTCCGGAGCCGCGTCGGCGCGGGTGTGGCGGGACCGGGCCGGTCCGCGCGTCGTGACCGCGGCCGTGTGCCCGGGTGGCGCCGGACGGGAGGCCCGTGGCGGCGCCGGTGCGGGCCTCCCGTCCGACGGTCGGTGCGTCACGGGCCGTCGGCCGACGGGCAGGGCGACCCGCCGGTCCGTCAGACGGCGCTGGAGCGCTCGGCGAGCGTCTCGTCGCGTTCCAGCTCGCGGCGGAGCGCCGCGCGCGAGCCGACCACCGGCACGGCGTGCGTGATCGCCAGGTGCAGCCGCGAGTCGGCGTCGTAGCGCAGCCGGACCCGCTGGTACCGGACGAGCCAGACGAGCGCGATCCCGAGCGCCACGAAGCCCGAGGCCGCGCCGACGACGATCGCCCAGCGTGGGCCGAAGGCGTCGGCGACGGCACCGACGAGCGGGGCGCCGATGGGGGTGCCGCCCGCGAAGATCGCCATGTAGAGCGCCATCACGCGGCCGCGCATCGCGGGCTTCGTCGTGGTCTGCACCAGGGCGTTCGCCGTGGTCATGAAGGTCAGGGACGCGAGCCCGACGAACACCAGCACGATCGCGAAGGTCCAGTACGTCGGGGCGAGGGCAGCGGCGGTGCACGCGAGCCCGAACCCGCCCGCCGCGAGGACGAGGGTGCGCATCCGCGGCTTGTCCCGTCTGGCGGACAGCAGCGCACCGAGCACCGAGCCGACCGCCATCACCGAGTTGAGCAGTCCGAACTCGCCGGCGCCCTGGTGGAACTCGACCCGCGCCATCGTCGAGGTGAAGATCGGGAAGTTCACGCCGAACGTGCCGACGACGAAGATCATGCAGAGCACGACGACGATGTCCGGTCGGGTGCGGACGTACCGGAAGCCGGCGACGATCTGCCCCTTGCCGCGGCCCGCCCGGACCCGTTCGGCGAGCTGCGCGGGGTCGACGAACCGGAGTGCGAGCAGGACGGCCAGGAACGACCCGGCGTTGATGACGAACACCCATCCGGAGCCGATCGCCGCGATGAGCACACCGGCGACCGCGGGGCCGATCAGGCGTGCGGCGTTGAAGGACGCGGAGTTCAGCGCGACGGCGTTCGAGACGTCCTCGCCCTGCACGACGTCGGAGACGAAGGCCTGCCGGATCGGGGCGTCGAACGCGGCGACGATGCCGAGTGCCAGGGCGAAGCCGTACAGCGCGAGCAGGGTGGCGGTGTGCGTGAGGACCATGACGCCGAGCCCCAACCCGAGCAACCCCATCAGACCCTGGGTGAGCATGAGCATCTTCCGGCGGTCGAACCGGTCGGCGGCGAGCCCGGTGAGTGGCAGGAGCAGCAGCTGGGGGCCGAACTGCAGGGCCATCGTGATGCCCACCGCGACGGCGTTGTTGTCCGAGAGCTGGGTCAGCACGATCCAGTCCTGGGCGGTGCGCTGCATCCAGGTGCCGACGTTCGACACCAGGGCCCCGGCGAACCAGATGCGGTAGTTGCGTCCGGCGAGGGAGCGGAACATGGCGGTCACTGCTGGGCCAGCCTCCTCATGATCTCGGTGGCGTCGGCGAGGGTGCTCCGCTCGTCGGCGGTGAGTGCTGCGAGTCGCGGGGAGAGCCAGCCGTCACGGCGGCGTCGGGTCTCCTCGACGAAGGCGGCTCCGGCGGGCGTCGCACCGAGCAGCACCTTGCGGCGGTCGTCGCCGTGCCCGCACTTCGACACCAGGCCCCGCTCGACCAGCACCGCGACCGTCTTCGTCATCGAGGGCGGGGTGACGCCGTCCTGCCGACTCAGGTCGGCCAGGGTCATGGCGCCGTCGCGGTGCAGGCGGGCGAGGGCGGAGAACTGCGCGTCCGTGACGCTCGAGTCGGCCTTCTGGGCACGGAGGGTGCGGGACAGCCGGTTCACCGCGATGCGGAGGTCGGTGGCGTCGGTCATCGGTCGTTAGCCTATCTCATTAGTTCAGCGAACGAACTTCATTTCGGGTGTACCGTGGTTGTAGACAACACGTGTTGCCGAGAGAGAAGGAGAACATGTCCGAGTTCGAGGGCAAGGTCGCCGTCGTCACCGGTGGTGGCAGCGGCATCGGCGAGTCGGTAGCGAAGGAGCTCGCCGCGGCGGGCGCCACGGTGGTCGTCGCCGACATCAACCTGGCGGGCGCCGAGCGCGTCGCCGCGTCGATCGTGGAGGCCGGTGGCACCGCCCGCGCGTTCGAGGCCAACTCCGCGGTCGCCGCGGACAACGAGCGCATGGTGCAGTTCGCGGTCGACACGTTCGGCGCGCTGCACCTGGCCGTGAACAACGCCGGCATCGGCGCAGCACCGCAGCCGATCGGCGAGTACGACATCGCCGCCTGGGACCGCGTCCGTGCGGTCGACCTGGACGGCGTCTTCTACGGGCTGCGCTACGAGATCCCCGCGATGGTGGCCGCCGGCGGTGGCGCGATCGTGAACATGGCGTCGGTGCTCGGCACGGTCGGCATGGCCCAGAACGCGGCCTACGTCGCCTCGAAGCACGCGCTCGCCGGGCTGACCAAGGTCGCCGCGCTCGAGTACTCGTCGCAGGGCGTCCGCACGAACGCCGTGGGCCCCGGGTTCATCGACACCCCGCTGCTCCGCAAGTCGCTCTCGCCCGAGGCCATCGCGGCACTCGAGGACGAGCACGCCTCGAAGCGGCTCGGCACCGACGCCGAGGTCGCCGCGCTCGTGCTGTTCCTGCTGAGCGACAAGGCCTCGTTCATCACGGGCAGCTACCACCTGGTGGACGGCGGCTACTCCGCCCACTGACGGGTCCGGTGCACCTGGTCGTTCCGGGCGTACCTGGTCGAAACGGGCGTACCTGGTCGGTTCTTCCGACCAGGTACGCCCGTTTCCGCTTTCCAGCGCGGGCGCGATGGGAAGGAACGTCGGACTGGAGGCCCGCCCAGCGTGCGCCGGTCGGCTCGCGCTGGGCGGGCCTCCCGGCCTTCAGAGCCGCGCGTCCGTCAGGATCGCGTCGTGCGGGAGCAGGGCGTGCACGCCCCACGTGCGGTTCGCGACCTGCGTGATGCGCATGCTCACCGCCACGCTCGCCATCGCGAGGGCCTCGGCGCGGCCGATCCCGTGCAGCCCGGCGATCCAGTCGACCATCCGGTCGAGCGCCGTGGCCGTCGCGACGTTGAGGTCGGCGTCGAAGCCGAAGGTGATGCGTCCGGCGGGGGTGTCGGCGTGCACGCCCTCGACCGGGGCCGCATCGAGGAGCGTCAGGGTCATCGTCGTCGTCATGCCGCACTCGACCGCCGTGCCGGAGACCTCGCCGTCGCCCTGGGCCGCGTGCCCGTCGCCGACGTGGAGCAGGGCGTCCGGCACCGTCACGGGCAGGTACAGGGTCGAGCCGGCGATCAGCTCACGGCAGTCGACGTTGCCGCCGCCGACCGTGCGGGGCGGGATCGTGGAGTGCTCCCCGGTGGGCGCGGGTGGGACGCCGACGACGCCGAGGAACGGTGCGGTCCGTACCCCGAGGCCGAGCTGGTTCACGGCGACTCCGGCGGAGACGTCGATGTCCCAGAGGAGCGGGCCGCGCGACGCCGGGTCGGTCAGGCCGAGTGCGCGGTTCACCGGGGAGTCGACCCCGCCCGAGGCCGTGTAGCCCCAGTCGTCGGGCACGAGGTCGTCGAAGTGCACCGCCAGGACCATCCCCGGACGTGCTCCCGCGACGGCGATCGGCCCGACCAGGCAGTGGCCCCGGCGCGGGTCGATCAGGGTCGGGGCGTCGACGCCCGGGCCCGGCTGGCGTTCCGTGTAGCCCGCGGCGCTCAGGGTTCGGACGGTCACCGTGTCGCCCGGTTCGACGGTCAGGACCGGCTGGCGTTCTGCGGTGAAGACGTCGACGGCGGAGTCGACCGTGGCGTCGAGGTGGTGGTGGGTGGTCACCGTTCGATCATCCCAGGCGGGAGCGGGGCGGTTCCGGGCGTACCTGGCGGAATCGGGCGTACCGGGTCGAATCGGGCGTACCTGGTCGGAACGGGCGTACCTGGTCGGAAGTTCTGACCAGGTACGCCCGATTCCACCAACCATCGCGGGTGTTCTGGGAAGGAACGTCCTCAGTGGAACTGGGGGATCGTCAACCAGATGCCCGCCAGCACCGCGGCGATGCACAGCGCGAAGCACAGCACGGCTCCCGCCAGTGCCGCCGGCGGGGTGTGCCCGGAGCGTGGGGTCTCCTCGGAGTACTGCGTGCGCTCGCCGCCCACGTCGTCCGGCTGCCCCGTCCCGAGCAGCCGGAGGCCGAGCGTGTACACGAGCACCAGACCCACGGCGGCCACGAAGCCGACGCCGGCGACCGTGCCGATCGCGGTGAAGTCGATGTCCATCGTCGTTCCCCTCAGTTCGCTGCGCCGGTCGGCTGCGGCTCGGCCTGCTCGGCCGGCCCGGACTCGGTGGTGATGTCCTCGTGCGAGATCGGCTTGCGCTTGGCGAGGACGTAGAAGGTGAGCCCGCCGGCCAGTGCGAGGACCGCGACGAGCACCAGCCCGAAGGCCGAGGTCGACGCGAGCCAGGTCGCGAGCGCCCCGACCACCGCAGCGGCGGGCAGCGTGATCACCCATGCGATGACGATGCGGCCGACGACCGACCAGTGCACGTCGGCGAGCTTCTTGCCGAGGCCCGAGCCGACGACCGCGCCGCTCGTCACGTGGGTCGTCGAGAGCGCGAAGCCCAGGTGCGACGAGATGAGGATCGTCGCGGCGGAGCTCGTCTCGGCGGCGAAGCCCTGCGGCGACTGCACGTCGGAGATCTTCTTGCCGACGGTCTGCATGATCCGCCAGCCGCCCATGTACGTGCCGAGGCCGATCGCGAGCCCGCAGGCCAGGATCACCCAGAGCGCGGGACCGGTGCCGGCGGCCTGGTAGTTCGCGGCGATGAGGGTCAGCGTGATGACGCCCATCGTCTTCTGCGCGTCGTTCGTGCCGTGCGCGAGCGACACCAGCGACGCCGAGATCGTCTGCCCGTGTCGGAACCCGGTCGCGGCACCGTGCGTCGTCGCGTTCTTCGTGAGCACGTACGCCAGGTACGTCGCGACCAGGGCGATCACCCCGGCGATGACCGGGGAGAGCAGCGCCGGCAGCACGACCTTCGACACCACCGTCGCCCAGCTGATCGAGTTCAGCCCCGCGCCGATGATCGAGGCGCCGATGAGCCCGCCGAACAGCGCATGGGTGGACGAGGACGGCAGCCCGAGGTACCAGGTCGCCAGGTTCCAGAGCACCGCGCCGACGAGCCCCGCGAAGATCATCGTGGGCGAGATGTGGATGCCGTCCTGCCCCTCGCGGATGATGCCCTGCGAGACGGTCTTGGCGACCTCGGTGGACAGGAACGCGCCGACCACGTTGAGCACGGCGGAGATGAGCACGGCGGTCCGGGGCTTGAGCGCTCCCGTGGCGACCGACGTGGCCATGGCGTTCGCGGTGTCGTGGAAGCCGTTCGTGAAGTCGAACACGAGGGCCACGACGATCACCAGCGTGACGATGACGATGACGTCCATGCGCAGGACGCTAGGCCCGCCTGGAACCCCCTGCGTGAACGCCGGGTGAACAGGTCCGGGATGGAGCGCGTCTGCGAGGATGGCAGTGTCTGGAAGGATGCGGGTGTGCCGACTTTCTCCGCCGCTCGCGGCGACGCCTCGTTCACCGACGCCCACGGCGTCGAGATCGTCTACTCGACCTGGCGTGCGGCGCGGCCGAAGGGTGTCGTGCAGATCGCGCACGGGGTCGGGGAGCACGGGCTCCGGTACGAACCGCTCGCGCAGGACCTGGTGCGCGCCGGCTACACCGTGCACGCCAACGACCACCGCGGGCACGGACGCACCGGCCTGACCCAGTGGGACGGCGACCACGCCAAGCTCGGTCGGCTCGGCCCCGGCGGCCTGCGCGCGGCGATCGCCGCGGTCGAGCAGATGAGCGCGGTCGCGCGGGCCGACGAACCCGGGCTGCCGCTCGTGCTGCTCGGGCACTCGTGGGGGTCGCTCATGGCGCAGCGGATCGTGAACACCTCGTCGGACCGCTACGACGGCGTCGTCCTGTCCGCGAGTGCCTACCGGCTGCCCGGCTGGATGAACAGCGGCGACCTCAACGCCCGGCACGCGGGGTCGGGGCCCACCAAGTACGAGTGGCTCACCCGCGACCGGAAGATCATCGACGCGATGGCGGTCGACCCCCTGGCGGTCGAGGCCGACGTCATCGGGCTGTTCGGGCTCGCCGACACGCTCCGGCTGCTCGGGGTCCCGCGACGGGGCATCCCGCACGACCTCCCGATGCTGCTGCAGGTCGGCTCCGACGACAGCCTCGGGGGTCCGCGCTCGATCGAGCGTCTGGCGCAGGCGTACCGCCGACGCGGACGACTGTCCGACGTGACCGTGCAGGTGTACGAGGGCGCGCGGCACGAGGTCTACAACGAGACCAACCGCGCCGAGGTCATCGGCGACCTGGTCGCGTGGCTCGACCGGGTGACGGAGCGCTGACGGCGCTCGCCGCGTCCTGCGACGCGACCGGCGGCGGCCTGGAGGCCCGTGGCGGCGCCGCCACGCGCCTCCAGGCCGCGTCACCAGGCCGGCTCACTGCCGGGCCGTCGGCCGTCCGGAATAGGGTTGCGGCATGCACGGTGAGTACAAGGTCCCCGGAGGCAAGCTGGTCGTCGTCGACCTCGAGGTCGTCGACGGCACGATCCAGCAGTTCCGGCTGGCGGGTGACTTCTTCCTGGAACCCGACGACGCGCTGCCGCTCATCGACGCGGCCGTGAATGGGCTCCCCGTGACCACCGACGCCGCGGGCATCGCCGCAGCCGTGAGGGCGGCCCTCCCGACCGATGCGGTGCTGCTCGGCTTCACGCCCGAGTCCGTCGGCGTCGCGGTGCGCCGTGCGCTGTCGCGGGCCTCGACCTGGCGCGACCACGACTGGCAGATCGTGCACGAGGGGCCGATCAGCCCGAACGAGCACCTCGCGCTCGACCAGGTGCTGACCGAAGAGGTCGGTGCCGGACGCCGCGGTCCCACGCTGCGCATCTGGGAGTGGGACCAGCCGGCCGTCGTGATCGGCTCGTTCCAGTCGCTCAAGAACGAGGTCGATCCCGCCGGCGCCGAGAAGTACGGCGTGCAGGTGGTCCGACGGATCTCCGGCGGCGGCGCGATGTTCATGGACGCCGGTGCCGTCATCTCCTACTCGCTCTACGTGCCGTCCGACCTGGTGCAGGGCATGACCTTCGCCGACTCGTACGCGTTCCTCGACGAGTGGGTGATCGAGGCGCTCAAGTCGCTCGGCATCGAGGCCTACTACCAGCCCCTCAACGACATCACCTCGACCAAGGGCAAGATCGGCGGGGCCGCACAGAAGCGCCTCGGCACCGGGTCGCTGCTGCACCACGCCACCATGAGCTACGACATGGACGGCGAGAAGATGGTCCAGGTGCTGCGCATCGGGCGCGAGAAGATGAGCGACAAGGGCACCACCAGTGCTGCGAAGCGCGTCGACCCGCTCCGCTCGCAGACCGGGCTGACCCGCGCCGAGATCATCGAGCGGCTGATCGGCACCTTCACCCGGCTGTACGGGGCGACCGAGGGGCACGTGACCGAGGCCGAGCGGGAGCGCGCGCAGGAGCTGGTGCGGACGAAGTTCGCGACGAAGGAGTGGCTCGAGCGGGTGCCGTGAGCCCTGCTCGGTCGACGGTGGACGCGACGGCCGGAGCTGAGGGGGGACGTCCCGGCCGCCGCTGCTTCGAGTGTGCGCCTCGACCTCATGAACCAGACGTGTGGATGATGAGAATCCCCCGCGCGGCTGATCCGCTCGCCGCGCAGCCCACGTAGCGTCGCTGCCGTGAACTGGTTGATCTTCCTGGGGGCGGTGGCCGCCGTGGCCGTCGTGGTGTGGATCGCCGATCGCATGGGGTGGATCGACCTGTCGAACAAGTCCCAGCGGAGCGGCGGATCCGGAGGCATGGGCGGGATGCTGGACGAGGTGTTCGCACCGACCCGGCACGAGACGCAAGCCGAGTACGAGCGGCAGGCGCGCCTGCCGAAACAGGCCCCGTCTCCGGCGGACCACGACCACGATCTGCTCAGCGGCAGCGTGCTCATTCGGGTGCCGGCGGTGCGGAGCGCCGGGCGGCACGAGGCCCGCGCGGGGACGCACGACCGGTCGTACTGAGCTGACGGGCGCCGCGCTCGTCTGGGGGTCGCCCGCGTCAGCGCGTCGTGAGCTCCTGGTAGTCCGGGTGCCGCTCGATCCACGCGTGCACGTAGCTGCACTGCGCGACGACCCGGCGTGACGAACTCGCACGCACGTCGTCGAGGGCGTGCTGCACCAGGATCGACGCGTGCCCACCACCGCGGTGCTCGGGATCGACCTCGGTGTGCACGAAGCGGATCTCGTCGCCGTCGATCTCGTACGCTGCGAGGCCGATGACCTCGCCGTCCTCGATCAGGGAGTACTGCTGCTTGTCGGTGTCGTTGCGGACCTCGGGTGCTGCTGCCATGCACTCGACCGTACGCCGGGGCCTGGGCGTGCGGTGCGTGTCCGCTCGCTGCGGCGCGGTGCGGTGCGCGTCGAGCGTGCTCGCTCGGTGCGCGACAATGGGTCCGTGCGCAGGGGAGACGACCGAGGCCCGGACCGCGTCGTCCTCGGCGACGCCCTCGACGTGGTCCCCGCGTACCCGGACGGCTCCTTCACCCTGGTGTACCTGGACCCGCCGTTCAACACCGGCCGGTACCAGCGTCGGCACGCGACCTCCGCCGTCCCGAAGGCCGACGGCCCCGTGATGGGGTTCCACGGCCGGACCTACGAGCGGGTGCGCGGCGACCTGATGCGCTTCGACGACCGGTTCGAGGACTACTGGTCGTTCCTCGAACCCCGACTCATCGAGGCCTGGCGGCTGCTCGCCACCGACGGCACGCTGTACCTGCACCTCGACTACCGCGAGTCGCACTACGCCAAGGTGCTGCTCGACGCGCTGTTCGGCCGCGAGTCGTTCCTGAACGAGATCGTGTGGGCCTACGACTTCGGCGCCAAGTCCAAGACGCGCTGGCCCACGAAGCACGACACGATCCTGGTCTACGTGAAGGACCCCTCGCGGTACTGGTTCGACTCCGAGGCCGTCGACCGCGAGCCGTACATGGCGCCGGGGCTCGTCACGCCCGAGAAGCGCGAGCGCGGCAAGCTGCCCACCGACGTGTGGTGGCACACGATCGTCTCGCCGACCGGCCGCGAGAAGACCGGCTACCCCACGCAGAAGCCCGAGGGGGTGCTGCGGCGGATCGTGCAGGCGTCCTCACGCGAGGGCGACTGGGTGCTCGACTTCTTCGCGGGCAGCGGGACCACGGGCGCCGTGGCACAGGCGTTGGGGCGGCGGTACGTGCTGGTGGACGACAACCCGGCGGCGATCGACGTGATGCGGAAGCGGTTGCCGGGGGCGTCGTTCGAGGTGGCTGCGGCCGGGGCGGGGTCGGCCGTCTGAGGCGGACGGGGTCTGCGACGATCCACGAGTCGTTCGACGCGTGGATCGTCGGAACATGCACACGCCAGAGCGACGATGTCGACGTCGTACGACATCGACGGTGTCGCCTCCGCGCGGCCGCAACAGTTGCACACGCGCAGATGCGACGAGGTCGCTGTCGTACGACAGCGACCTCGTCGTTCGGCATCAGCGAGCGAGCGCCCGCGCCGACTACTCCGCCGAGTGCCGCCCGTGCGCGTGCGCGTCGCCAGCGTCGTCAGCGTCCGTCCGGGAGGCCCGGCTCGCCTCCGCCGCGTCGGCTCCGGCCCCGGGAGCGTCCGGCTCCACGACCGCAGCCGCGTGGGCAGCCCGGGTCCGGATGGCACCGGTCGTCGTCGGGGGCTCGTCGACCGGCGCAGCCGCCGAGTGCGCACCATGCGTCGTGGCGTTCGGCAGCGGCGCACGGGTGTCGTCGACCCCGTGCGGCAGCACCGAGACGTCCGACGCCCCGGCGGCGCGGGCAGACCGAGGCTGCACGTCCGGCGAGGTCGGCACGTCGGGCGAGGTCGGCACGCCGGCAGAGGCAGACGCCGACCCCGTCGGCACCGGACCAGCCCCAGGTGCGGCGGCGGCAGCGGCTGCAGCGGCGCTCCCGTCCGATCCCGCACCGGCAGCGGTGCGTGCAGCGTCCGCCTGCTCCTGCAGCGCCGAGGTCTTGCGGAGCGGCGGCACCCGGAAGAACCACGTCAGCACGAACGCGAGCAGGATCACCGCGAGGCCGACGTAGTAGACGCGGACGGCCGAGTCGCTGAACCCGACCAGGAACGGACGGCTGAGCCGGGGGTCGGCCCCGTTCAGGAACGACGTGTCGCTCGTCGCCGAGTCGGTGGACGAGCTCGCGGCCGAGTCGCCGCTCTTGAGCTGCTTGATGAGCGTCGGGGCGACCTGGTCGACGACGTTCTCCCGCTGCGCCTCGTCCGAGTAGTCGATCTGCAACTTGCCGTCGACGACCGAGGCGTTCGCCTTCGTGGCCGCCGTCTCGAGCGCCTGCTGTTCGGCTGCAGGCTTCGCGTCGTCGACCTGCTGGGCGATGATCGTGTCCGCTGCGGCGGCGGGGACCGTGCCCGCGGCGACCTGCCGCTGCACGGCGGCCGTCACCTGCTTGGTCACGGCGGCGTCGGCGGCCTGCTTCGCCTGCGCGGTGCCCTGGTCGAGACCGTCCTGCACGTTCTTCTGCACCGGGTCGACGATCTTCGTCCAGATCTCGTCCATCACGCCCTGGTTCTTGGACGCGTTCGCGACCGAGGGGGTCATCGCGGCGTTGAGCGCGCTCTTCAGGTCGGACTCGTTCTGCATCGCGGCGCTGATGTTCGTCGGCATCAGGGTGAACAGCACGGAGAGCAGGACGGCGGTACCCATGGTGCCGCCGATCTGACGGAAGAACGTCGCCGCGCTCGTCGCCACACCGATGTCCCGCGGCGAGACCGAGTTCTGCGCGGCCAGGGTCAGCGTCTGCATGAGCTGCCCGAGTCCGAGCCCGATGCCGAACATGCCGAGCATCAGGAACCACAGGGGCCGGTCGGCGGTCAGGAACGTCAGGACCGTGAAGCCGATCGCCGTGAACGCCGTTCCGGTGATCGGGAAGACCTGGTAGTTGCCGGTCTTCGAGATGATCTGGCCGGAGGCGATCGACGAGATCATCAGGCCGAGCACCATCGGCAGCATGGCGAACCCGGACTCGGTCGGGGTCACGCCCTTGACGATCTGCAGGTAGAGCGGGATCGTCAGCATCGCGCCGAACATGCCGAAGCCGACGAGCACCGACAGGATCGCGGACATCGAGAACACCCGCGATCCGAAGAGCTTTATCGGCAGGATCGCGTCGTCGCCCATGGCCCGCTCGACGATGATGAACGCGATCAGGCCGAGGGCACCGATGGCGTAGCAGGCGAAGGCGGCGGGGGAGTCCCAGCCCCACTCGCGGCCCTGCTCGGCGATGAGCAGCAGCGGCACGAGCGTGACGATGACGAGCGTCGCGCCCCACCAGTCGATGCGGGGCTTGCCGCGGTCGCCGAACTTCGGCAGGTGCAGGAACGTCAGCACCATGAACAGGGCGATGATGCCGATCGGCACGTTGATCAGGAACACCCAGCGCCAGCCGGCGATGAACAGCAGCTGGTCGGCGCCGGCGAAGACGCCACCGACGAGCGGCCCGATGACGGACGAGATGCCGAACACCGCCAGGAAGTAGCCCTGGTACTTCGCCCGCTCGCGTGGGGCGAGCATGTCGCCCATGATCGCCAGCGGCAGGGACATCAGGCCACCGGCACCCAGGCCCTGCAGCGCGCGGAACCCGGCGAGCATGAGCATCGAGTCGGAGAACGACGCCGCGAACGAACCGACGATGAAGATGCCGATCGCGGTGATGAAGAGCGGCCGGCGACCGAAGATGTCGGAGAGCTTGCCGTAGATCGGGGTCGTGACCGTCGACGCGATGAGGTACCCGGTGGTGACCCAGGCCTGCTGGTCGAGCCCGTGCAGGTCGTCACCGATGGTGCGGATCGCGGTGCCGACGATCGTCTGGTCGAGGGCGCCGAGGAACATGCCGGCCATCAGGCCGTAGATCACCAACAGGATCTGTCGGTGGTTCATCACGACGTTTGACGCCGTGGTGGGGGCCGCGGGGGCGGTCGCCGTCTGGGTCATGAGCAGGGTCTCCCGGGGTACCGATGCGCTGGCAGAACGATTTTTGCGCTGCCTGCAAAGTTACAACTGCCGCAAGTGCTCGGTCGCACCGAGACGGCTTCCTGAGTGGATCGGCAGTCACGGTACGCCAGTGGACCCCGGTGGCACACGGCCTGGAGGCCCGGCTCGGTTCCGGCGGACGGGCTGCGGTGTCCGAGACCCGCAGCCCGTCCGACGAGGGCGCTACGCGCCCAGCGCTGCGTCGACGATCTCCTTGGCCTCGCGCTGCACCTGCTCGAGGTGCTCCTGCCCGACGAAGCTCTCGGCGTAGATCTTGTAGACGTCCTCGGTGCCCGACGGCCGCGCGGCGAACCATGCCTTGTCGGTCACGACCTTCACGCCGCCGACGGCTGCGTCGTTGCCCGGGGCCTTCGACAGCTTCGCGGTGATCGGGTCGCCGGCCAGGGTGTCCGCGGTGATGGCGTCGCCGTCGAGCTTGCCGAGGCGGGCCTTCTGCTCCTTCGAGGCCGCGGCGTCGACGCGCTGGTACACCGGCGCACCGAAGCGCTCGGTCAGCTCGGCGTAGAGCTGCGAGGGGGTCTTGCCGGTGACGGCGACGATCTCGGACGCCAGGAGCGCCAGGATGATGCCGTCCTTGTCGGTGGTCCACGCGGTGCCGTCGGTGCGCAGGAACGACGCACCCGCGGACTCTTCGCCGCCGAAGGCCACGGAACCGTCGATCAGGCCGGGGACGAACCACTTGAAGCCGACCGGGACCTCCCACAGGCGACGGCCCAGGGACTCGGCGACGCGGTCGATGATGCTCGACGACACCAGGGTCTTGCCGATCGCGGCGTCGTCGCGCCACTCGGGCCGGTGCGCGTAGAGGTACTCGATCGCGACCGCGAGGTAGTGGTTCGGGTTCATCAGCCCGCCGTCGGGCGTGACGATGCCGTGCCGGTCGGAGTCGGCGTCGTTGCCGGTGAGCACGTCGAAGTCGTCCTTGCGGGCGAGTACCGAGGCCATCGCCGAGGGGCTCGACGGGTCCATCCGGATCTTGCCGTCCCAGTCGAGCGTCATGAAGGCCCACGTGGGGTCGACCTCGGGGTTCACGACGGTCAGGTCGAGGCCGTAGTGGTCGCGGATGGCGTTCCAGTACGGCAGCGAGGCGCCACCGAGCGGGTCGGCGCCGATCTTCACGCCGGCACGCTTGATCGCGGCGATGTCGATGATGTTCTCGAGGTCGGCGACGTACGTGTTCAGGAAGTCGTAGCGCTCGGGTTCGGCGTCCTCGGTGCGCTGCACCTCGGCGTTGCCACCCTCGATGATCGCGTTCGCCCGGTTCGCGATCCAGCTCGTGGCGTCGCTGTCGGCGGGACCACCGTGCGGCGGGTTGTACTTGAAGCCGCCGTCGCGGGGCGGGTTGTGGCTCGGCGTGATGACGATGCCGTCGGCCGTGTCCGGGTTGCCGGCGCGGTTGTAGCGGATGATCGCGTGGCTCAGCGCGGGCGTCGGCACGAAACCGTCCTCGCTGTCGGCGAGCACGCGGACGCCGTTGGCGGCGAGGACCTGCAGCGCGGTCTGCTCGGCGGGGGCCGAGAGCGCGTGGGTGTCGCGGCCGATGAAGAGCGGCCCGTCGGTGCCCTGGTCGCGGCGGTACTCCACGATCGCCTGCGTGATGGCGGCGATGTGGGTGTCGTTGAAGGCGGTGTCGAGCGACGACCCGCGGTGTCCGGACGTGCCGAACACGACCTTCTGCTCGGGGACCGAGACGTCGGGCACTCGGTCGTGGTAGGCGGCGAGGAGCTCGTCGAGGTCGACGAGGTCGTCTGCGGTCGCTGGGGTGCCGGCGCGGTCGTTCATGCGTCCATCCTGGCATCGGCCGCCCTGGCGCGTTCGGGGGAAGTGCACCAGAGGCCGGGAACGCGAGCGAGCGGCCGCCCCACCCGGGTTGAGGGGGGACCCCCGGGGTGGACGACCGCTCGCGGTCTGTGGAGGCAGGTGCCTCAGGCGGTGCGGAACGAACCCGTCGCCGTGCGGAACGAACCGGTCACGGTGCGCGTCGAGGACGTCGCGGTGCCGGGACGGCGGAACTGCGTGTCGACGAAGCGGCCGAGTGCGCGGCCGGTGCCGGTGCCGGTGTAGCTGCCGATCGGGCTGCGGGTCGCGTCGCCGGTGAAGGCGCCGAGCTCGGCGCGGGTCTCGAGGCCGGTCACGTAGGCGCCGCCCAGGGGGTTCTGACGGTTCTGCATGGGTGCTCCTCGTCGTCGTGCCGAGGTCCGCAGGTCACCGAGCCGGCGACCGCGACGCCGTCGGCTGGATGACCACCAATGTACGCGCTTGTCTTGCATGATGCAAAACAAGCGCGTGTCGGAGCCTCAGGCGAGCAGCTCGCAGAAGTTCCGGCCCTCGGCCGTCCAGCTCTGCCGCGCGACCAGTCCGGCTTCCGCCGCGTGCCGGTGCAGGGCGTCGAGGCCGACCTCGGCCCACGGGAACCCGGCGCTCTCGTTGCCGTCGGCGTCGACCACCCGGGCGGTGTACACGCGGTCGGCCGTGACCTCGGGGTTCGTCTCCACGATGACCCGGCCACCGGCTCGTACGATCTCGCGGCAGCGGGCGAGCAGGGCGGTGGGGTCGCCGCCGATGCCGATGTTGCCGTCGATCACGAGTGCGGTGTCCCAGTGGCCCTCGTCGGGCACGGCGTCGAACACGGAACCCTGCAGGGCGGTGCCGCCGGAGCGCTGCGCGATGGCGACGGCCTCGGCGGAGACGTCCACGCCGAGCGCCGGGATGCCCCGGGAGCGTGCGGCGACGAGCATCCGGCCCGGGCCGCAGCCGATGTCGATGACGCCGCCGTCGACGTCGTCGAGCAGCGAGCGGTCGACACGGTCGGCGGCGGCGCTCCAGCGGCCGACGTCCATCGTGGTGACGGCGTCGGGACGGTCGGCGTCGGTCAGGCGCAGGTGGCCGTCGGTGCGGAGCGCACGGGCGTACGGCTCGCCGCCGCCGGCACCGAACGAGACGGGTGCGTGCATGGTCATCGGGTGCTCCCCACGGTCTCGGCACGGAGTGCCCGGGTGAAGTCGGAGTCGGGTGCAAGGTCGGCGACCCGCTCGGCGTCCGGCATGGTGTCGACGTCGAGCAATTCGCCGAGCACGCCCACGTCGAGTCCGGCGTCGATCAGGCGTGCGAGCTGCACGGCTCCGGTGTCGTCGCGGGACATCGGGACGCCGCGCAGCAGGTCGCCGGTGGGCTCTCGCAGGTACAGCGACCAGAAGCCGCCGTCCTCGGCCGGGCCGAACCAGGCGTCGCGGGCGGCGTCGTCGAACACCGGTGCGAGGTCCGCGGTGGACACCTGCGGGGTGTCCATGCCGACGAGCAGCAGCGGACCGTCGACGGCGTCGAACAGGAACCCGAGGCGTTCGTCGAGGCCCCCACCGGGCTGGTGCAGCACGTCGAACCCCTCGGCCGAAGCCGGCACGACGTCGCCGTCGAAGAACAGGACCCTGCGGGCCGCGGGCAGTGCGCGGACGGTCGCCAGGGTGTCGCCGAGGCTCGCGGACGCGACGCGCGCGGCGCCCTCGGGGGAGAGCGCCGGCGTCAGCCGGGTCTTCACCTTGCCGGGCAGGCACTCCTTCGCCACGACGGCGACGGTGACGTCGGTGCGCGCAGCGTCGCTGACGGGGGTCGGGTCGGCGGTCACGAGCGGGCCTCCTCGACCACGGGGGTGGACTCGGCCGCCTGGCGGAGCGGTCCCGGTGCGACGGCCCGGACACGGGCCTCCCGGCGGTACGCACGGAGCAGACGGGACATGTCCCGCACCGCGTTGATCGTGCCGCGGAGCGTGCCGGTCACCTTGCTGTCGCCGATGCGCTGCGCGTACCCGATGTCGGATTCATCGACGCGCCAGCCGGCGGCGTGGGCGGCCAGGACCATCTCGAGCGGGTAGCCGCTGCGCCGGTCGCGCAGGTCGAGGGAGACGAGGTCCTCGCGGCGCATCACGCGCATCGGGCCGAGGTCGCGCAGACGGTAGCCGGTCGCGCGGTGCATGAGGACGGCGAGGACGCGGTTCGCGAAGCGCGCGTGCGGAGCCCACGCACCGCGGCCCGTCGGGACGCGGCGGCCGAGGGCCAGGTCGACGCGGCCACTGGCCACGCGGTCGACCAGGGGCGGGAGCTCGGCGGGGTCCATCGAGGCGTCGGCGTCGCAGAAGGCGACGAAGTCGGCGGTCGCCGCGGCGACCCCGGCGGCACAGGCCGAACCGAACCCCTTGACGGGTTCCGTCACGACGAGGGCCCCGTGGGCGCGGGCGACGTCGGCCGATCCGTCGGTCGATCCGTTGTCGACGACGATGGCCCGGTAGCCCGTGGGGAGCCGTGCGATGACCTTCGGCAGGGCGTCCGCCTCGTCGAGGCACGGCAGGATCACGTCGACAGTCATGTCCGTCATTCGGTGCGGTCGGTCGGATCGACGGGTCTGTCCTGGCATGCACTCGACACAACACGACGACGCGCTGCGGGGTACAGGAAACTGCCGGGTCCTGGTCGTTCAGCGCGTCCGGTCTGCGCCTGGTCCCCAGAACGGGGGACAGGGTGCGTGTGTGGGTCCGCGAGTGGTTGCGCAAGACGCCGTCGTGTCGTCGAGACGCCGCCGAATGGGGCGGCGTCTCGCGCACCTGGGGGCGTGGTGCCGACACGACGGCGTCTCGCGTGGCCCTGGGGGCGGGGACTGCGGACGGGAGGCGCGGGGCGGCGCCGTCACGGGCCTCCCGTCCGGTGGCTGGTCGCGCTCTCAGGCGCGGCCAGCGGTGCGCCGCTCGCGCACGCGTTCCGGCTAGCGGACGGCGCTTCGGAGCGGTGCCGTCGCGAAGTCGCGCATGCCGGCCTCGAAGTCGACCTCGGCGTGCCAGCCGAGCTCGGCGGCGATGCGTGCCGAACTCGCGGTGACGTGGCGGACGTCGCCCAGGCGGTACTCGCCCGTGACGACCGGCTGCGGGCCGTCCGGTCCGGCGATCGCGGCGGCCATGTCGCCGATGGTGTGCACGGTGCCGGAGCCGACGTTGTACGCGCGGAACGTGTCCGACGGCAGGTCGGCGGTCGCCGCGATCGAGGCGGCGTTCGCGCCGGCGACGTCGTCGACGTGCACGAAGTCGCGTCGCTGGGCGCCGTCCTCGAAGACGCGGGGTGCCTCGCCGCGGGCCAGTGCCGAGCGGAACAGGGACGCGACACCGGCGTAGGGGGTGTTCGCAGGCATGCCCGGTCCGTAGACGTTGTGGTAGCGGAGCGCGATCGCGCGGCCGCCCGTGGCGCGTGCCCAGCTCGAGGCGAGGTGCTCCTGCGCGACCTTCGTCTGCGCGTACACGTTGCGGGGATCGAGCGCGGCGGACTCGTCGATCAGGCCGGGCAGCAGGGGCTGACCGTCGGGGCCGATCGGGTCGAAGCGGCCGGCGTCGAGGTCCTCGCGGCGGCGGGCCGGCGGACGGGTGGGTTCGCCGGAGGCGGTGGTGTACGCGCCCTCGCCGTAGACGACCATCGAACTGGCGACGACGAGCCGGCCGATGTCGTGCCGGTCCATGCCGGCGAGGACGTGGGCGGTGCCGGCGTCGTTCGACGAGACGTAGTCGGGGGCGTCCTGGAAGTCCACGCCGAGGCCGACCTTGGCGGCCTGGTGGCACACGACGTCGATGCCGTCGAGGGCGGCGTCGAGGGCGACCCGGTCGCGCACGTCGCCGTGCACGAACGCGATGCCCTGCTGCTGGTGGGCGCGGATGACCTCGGCGGGGTCGCCGTGCACGTCGTCGCGCAGCGAGTCGAGGACGCGGACCTCGTGGCCGTCGGCCAGGGCGCGGCGGACGATCGCGGAGCCGATGAAGCCCGCGCCGCCGGTGACGAGGAGGCGGCTCATGCGGTGGCACCCGTGGTGGCGGTGGCGGCAGGCTGGGCCTTCGTTGCCGTGGGCTGGGCCTGCATGATGCTGGCGCTCGCGCTGGTCGGAACGAGTTCGCGCGGGGTGAAGTCGGCGGGGATGGCGGCGACGATCTGGCCGATGGCGCGGACGATGACCTCGTTGGCACGGGCGAGGCGTTCCATGACGAGCGCGTGGGTGACGACGGCTCCGGCGTCGTCGACGTCGGGGCCGCTGGCTGCGGCTGCTGCGGCGGCCTCGTCCTCGGTCGGGGCCAGGCCGGCGTCGGCGTCGGTCACGAACGACAGGTTCACGGTGGCGATGCCGAGTTCGGCGGCCAGGGGGACCTCGGGCGTCATCGTCATGTTGATGGTGTGGCCGCCGGCCTGGCGGAGCCAGACGGACTCGGCGCGGGTGGAGAACCGGGGGCCCTGGATGACGACGCAGGTGCCGGTCGGACGGAACGGCACGTCGAGTCCGGCGACGGCGTCGATCGCCGCGCGGCGGAGCGTCGGGTCGAACGGGTCGGCGAAGGACAGGTGCTGCACGTCGTCCTCGAAGAACGTGTCGGCGCGGCCCCAGGTGCGGTCGATGAGCTGGTCCGTCACGACGAAGGTGCCCGGGGCGTAGTCGGGGTGCAGGCCGCCGACGGCGCTCGAGGACACGATCGCGCGGACGCCGAGCGAACGGAGCGCCCAGACGTTCGCACGGTGGTTGATGCGGTGTGGGGCCACGGAGTGCTCACGGCCGTGGCGGGTCAGGAACGCGACCCGTCGTCCGGCCATCGTGCCGATGCTGATCGGGCTCGACGTCGGGCCGAACGGGGTCGGGACGTCGAGCTCGTCGGCGGTGCCCTCCTCGAACAGCTGGTAGAGGCCGGAGCCTCCGATGACACCGATCGTCACGGCTTCGTCGTTCTCCACAGGTCCTCCGGTTGGTCGTCGGCGCGGGCTGCGCGCTGGATACGCTACTGACGGCACCACCGGGCGAACCGGGAGCGGCGCCACCAACCCCCTGTTCGGAGGCACCTGTGCGAACGATCGGTCAGCACCGCGACGACCTGGCGGCGTTGCTCGCGCCGGTGGTGGCGGGCCTCGGAGCAGAAGAACTGTCGATCGGCGAACTCGCCGGTGCGGGTGCCGGCGCCGGTGCGCTTGTCGGGTTCGCCCACCGCGTGCTCGCTGCTCCCGTCGCGTCGCCCGTTCCGCTGCCGCCGTTCGACAACAGTCAGATGGACGGGTTCGCCGTGCGGGCCGCGGACGCGGGGCAGGCCGTCCGGGTCGTCGCCCCGATCCCGGCCGGCGTGGTGCCCGAACCGCTCGAACCCGGCACGGCCGCGCCGATCATGACCGGTGCACGGATCCCGACCGGTGCCGACGCGGTGTTCCCGGTCGAGGCGACCGAGCCCGGTGCGTTCCCGGCGGCGCTCGAGCTGCCCCGGGTGACGGTGCCCGCCGACCTGACCGCCGGCACCTTCGTGCGGGTGACCGGCAGCGACCTGCCCACCGGTGCCGAGCTCGCTCCGGCCGGTTCCGCCGTCACGCCGGCGCTGCTCGGGGCGCTGGCCTCTGCGGGGGTGACGACCGTGTCGGTGCGCCGACCACTGCGGGTCCTCGTCGTGTCGACCGGCTCGGAGCTGCAGGGCGCCGACACGGACGCGGCGACCATCGGTGACGCGAACGGCATCGCGCTGCGGGCAGCCCTTGCCCAGGTCGGTGCGGACGCACGGGCCGTCCGGGTGCCCGACGACGTCGCTGCCTTCGACCGGGCGCTCGATGCAGCCGTGGGGGACTGGGCCGACCTCGTGCTGACCACCGGGGGCATCAGCGCCGGGGCGTACGAGGTCGTCCGACAGGCGCTCGAACCCCGCGGGCTCGCGGTGACGCCGGTCGCGATGCAACCCGGTGGGCCGCAGGCGTTCGGCAGCGTCGTGTTCGGAGACGGTCGCGCCGTACCGGTCGTGTCCTTCCCCGGCAACCCGGTGTCGGCGCTCGTCTCGTTCGAGGTGTTCCTGCGCCCCCTGCTCGCCGCCGCCGTCGGACTCACGCCGGACCGCCCCGCGCAGGTCCTGCCGGCGGCGTCCGCTGCCGGCTCGCCCATCGCCAAGCACCAGGTCCGTCGCGGCCGGGTGCAGGACGGTGCCGTGCACTTCGTCGGTGGGCCGAGTTCGCACCTGCTCGTGCACTACGCCGCCGCCACCCACCTGGTGCACGTCCCCGTGGGGGTCGACGCCGTCGAGGTCGGCGACCCCCTGACCGTCTGGAGCCTCCGATGACCGACCCGTCCGCCTCCGACCAGCTGTCGCACGTCCGCGCTGACGGCAGCGCGCACATGGTGGACGTCTCCGCGAAGGACGTCACCGACCGGTCGGCCACCGCCACCGCCACCGTCGTCACCCGCCCCGACGTCGTCGCACGCATCCTCGACGGCTCGCTGCCCAAGGGCGAGGTCGTCGGCACCGCCCGCATCGCCGCGATCATGGCGGTGAAGAAGACCTCCGACCTGATCCCGCTGTGCCACCCGCTGCCGATCGCCGGCGTGCAGGTCGACATCACCGGCACCGACGACCGCGTGCTGATCGAGGTGTCGGTCCGCACGACCTCGCGCACCGGCGTCGAGATGGAAGCCCTGACCGGGGCGAGCGTCGCCGCCCTGACGGTGTACGACATGGTGAAGGCCGTCGACCGAGCGGCCGTGATCACGGACGTGCGCGTGCTCGAGAAGCACGGCGGACGCTCCGGGGACTGGAGCAACCGATGACCGCCGAGCCGACCAGGGGCCGGGCCGCCGTCGTCGTGGTGTCCACGCAGGCCGCCGCCGACCCCGCGCTCGACCGCACCGGACCCGTCATCGCCGACTGGCTGCGCGACCACGGGTTCACCACGAGCGACCCGATCATCGTCCCCGACGGCGGCGCGATCACCGAGACCGTCACCGCGGAACTCCTGGCCGACGCCCGGGTCGTCATCACCACCGGGGGCACCGGGGTCACCCCGACCGACCGGACCCCCGAGGCGGTGGCGGGGCTGATCGACCTCGAACTGCCCGGCATCACCGAGGAGATCCGTCGACGCGGACTCGCGGGCGCCGGCCCGACCGCCCTGCTCACCCGCGGGGTCGCCGGGGTCACGAACGCCGGCTGCCTGCTCGTCACCCTGCCCGGGTCGCGCGGTGGGGTGTCCGACGGACTCGCCGTGCTCGACGGAGTACTCGACCACGTGGTCGCACAGGTGCACGGCGAGGGCCACGCCCCGCGGAGCGCCTCGTGAGCACCACCGAGTCCGCCGCACGGGTCGTGCTCGCCGACGTCGTCGACCGCGACGTCAGCGTCGACGAGGTCGCAGCCGTGGTGGCCACCGAACAGGACGGCGCGGTGGTGACCTTCGCCGGCATCGTCCGTGACCACGACGGTGGCAAGGGCGTCACCACGCTCGACTACGAGGGGCATCCGAGTGCCGGCGAGGTCATCACCGAGGTCGCCCGGACCATCGCCGAGGACCACCCCGACGTCCGGATCGCCGTGCTGCACCGGGTCGGGGCGCTCGGCATCGGGGACGTCGCGCTCGCCGCAGCGGTGTCGTCGTCGCACCGGGCGCAGGCGTTCGCCGCGTGCGGTGCGCTGGTCGACCTCGTGAAGGAGCGCGTGCCGATCTGGAAGCACCAGCGGTTCACCGACGGGACGGACGAGTGGGTCGCGGCGCTGTGACATCTGCCGAACGGTCGAATGTCGAACCGACGGTGGTGGAACGCCGGTGGGCCGAGTCCGAGCAACGTGCTCGCGCCGTCTCGGCGCAGCCCCCGGGTGCTGTCCTGCAGGTGCGTTGGTTCGTCCTGGCGATCGTGCTGGTGTTGGTGGTGCTCGCCGTCGGGGCGATCGTCCTGCCCGCCGGCTCCGACGCTCGTTTCACGCTCTCGGCCGTGGTCGCTGGACTGGGCTTCGTGGCCGGTCTCAGTGAAGCCGTCCAGGTCAGCATCCGCCGGAGACGGAACGGCGTGGCTGCTCGGCCGGTGGCGGTGCTCGCGCCGTTGCAGCAACGCGAGCAGCGGGCGGTGACCGCGGCCGCGACCGGGCGGCGCGCTGCCCCCACCGACCGGCTGGCGATCGTGCGGGCTCGGGCCGTCGAACTCACCGACGGCACCGGGATCCAGCTCACCGCGGGCCTCGTGGTCGTGTGGGCGGCCGTCGCGTTCTCCGGCGTCACGCTCTGGCCCGTCTACCTGGCGGGTGGCATCGCCGCCGCGGGGCAGTTCGCATGGACGGCACGGTCCGCGGTGCTCGCCCGCCGGTACCTCGACGCCCACCCTGTGCACCTTCGCAACCGGGACGCTCGTTCGGGGCATGGTGAGACTCCAAGCGGATCCATAGAATCGCGAACATGAGCGTCTTGCTGCCCGGGATCACCGTCATCCTGCTGGTCTTCGCCCTGATCGACATCCTGACGAAGACGGATGACCAGATCCGCGGCCTGCCGAAGATCGCGTGGGTGATCCTCGTGATCCTGGTCCCCGTCGTCGGCAGCATCGTCTGGTTCGCCATCGGCCACGACTGGGCTCCGGGCGAACGGAACCACGGTCGCTACATCGAGCCGACCCGCCACGAGGACCGGTACGCGACCCTCGGCGACGCCCGCAGCGCGCACGGCGCCAAGCGCGTCACCGGTACCGAGCAGGAGCTCGCCGAGCTCGAGCGCGAGATCGAGTACTGGGAGGCGCAGGCCCGGTTGAAGCGCGCGAAGGAAGCCGCGGGCGAGGGCGACGCCGCCCCCGCGAGCTGATCGTGTCCACGCCGGCCCCGCATGAGTTCGCCGGAGCCACGGTCTCCGAGGAGACCTGGCAGCAGGTGGAGGACCGTCTCGCGGGGGCGCCAGTCGGACCGCGTGTCCGCCGTTCGATGGTCCGGCGGGTCATCTGGATCGTGCTGGCCGTCGTCGCCGCGGTTGCAGCCGGGTGGCTGAGCGCCGAACACCTGCCGCGCTTCGAGCTGCCCTCGACCGGAAGTGGCCTGCCGGACTGGGCGTTCTTCGTCATCGTCCCGCTCATGATCGTTGGCCCGGTCTGCTGGGTCACCGCAATCGTCCGAGGCGGTGGACAGTTCCAGAGCGCGCTGTCCGACCCGATGCTCGGGCTTCCTCGTGCCGTCCGCCGACGGATCGAGCGCATGGCTCGTGGGCAGCAGCCCGCCGATCCGCAGCACCGGACCGCGCTCGTCGCACTCGCCGGCCGTCGGCTCGGTCAATCGACATCGACGTTCTGGCTCGCCCTCGGATGGACGCCGTTCGCGTTCGCGCAGTTCCTGCTCAACTGGGCGACGTTGTTCGGGCTGCTGTACGCGCTCCTCACCGTGTTCTTCCTCGCGATGCTGCTCTGGACCGTCAGCAAGCGGAAGCAGTGGCGAGCGTTCCTGCAGGAGACCGAGCCCCGCGCCGGGGCCGAGCCGGCCCCCGCGAGCTGACCCGGGCCTCCAGGCCGACGCGCCGACGCACCGTGCGCGGTCTGTCGGGTGGTGCGAGGTTGCGCGCTCCGTGTGCCGCTACAGGCTCGCACCGAGCGGGCAACCTCGCACCATTCGAACAAGCGCGCACCGTGCGACGAGCGCCGGCCGGCCAAACCCCCGAACCAACCCGCCCCGCACCCACCACCCCGCCGCGCCACCTACCCTTGACGCGTGGCACATCTCCTCGGCGCCGAGAACCTGCATCTCGAGTTCCCCACCAAGGTCGTCTTCGACAACGTCACCCTCGGCATCGACGAGGGTGACCGGATCGGCGTCGTCGGCCGGAACGGCGACGGCAAGTCGACCCTCCTCGCACTGCTGTCCCAGCGCCTCGAGCCGGACGGCGGCCGCGTCACGCACCGCCGTGGGCTGACCATCGGCTACCTGGACCAGCGCGACATCCTGCCCGAGGGCGCGACCGTCGGCAGCACCGTCGTCGGCGACCTCGAGGAGCACGAGTGGGCCGGTGACCCGAAGATCCGCGACATCATCGGCGGTCTGGTCTCGGACATCCCGTGGGACGTCAGCGTCGACGAGCTGTCCGGTGGGCAGCGTCGCCGTGTGGCCCTCGCGCGGCTGCTGGTCGGCGATTGGGACGTCCTGTTCCTGGACGAGCCGACCAACCACCTGGACGTCGAAGGCATCGAGTGGCTCGCCGGGCACATCAACCGCCGCTGGTCGTCGAACCAGGGCGGCATGGTCGTCGTGACGCACGACCGGTGGTTCCTCGACGCCGTGTCGACCGACACGTGGGAGGTCCACGACGGCGTCGTCGACCCCTTCGAAGGTGGCTACGCCGCGTACATCCTGCAGCGCGTCGAGCGTGACCGGCAGGCCGCCACGATCGAGCAGCGCCGCCAGAACCTGGCCCGCAAGGAGCTCGCGTGGCTCCGCCGCGGTGCCCCGGCCCGCACGAGCAAGCCGAAGTTCCGCATCGACGCGGCGAACGCCCTGATCGACGACGTCCCGCCGATCCGCGACACGGTCGCGCTGTCCCGGACGGCGACCGCGCGCCTCGGCAAGGACGTCGTCGACCTGCTCGACGTGAGCGTCTCGTTCGACGGCACGCAGATCCTCGACCGCATCGAGTGGCGCATCGCACCGGGGGAGCGGACCGGCATCCTCGGCCCGAACGGCGCCGGCAAGTCGACGCTGCTCAACCTGGTCTCCGGGCGGCTGCAGCCGACGAGCGGGCGGGTGAAGACCGGCAAGACGGTGCAGGTCGCGGTCCTCGACCAGCAGCTCGCCGACCTGCAGCAGTTCGCCGACGACCGCGTGCGCGAGGTGGTGGCCCGCAAGAAGACGAGCTACGTCGCCGACGGCAAGGAGATGACGCCGTCGCAGCTGCTCGAGCGGCTCGGCTTCACCTCGGAGCAACTCTCCACGCCGGTCAAGGACCTGTCCGGTGGGCAGAAGCGGCGCCTGCAGCTCATGCTCATCCTGCTCGACGAGCCGAACGTGCTCATCCTCGACGAGCCCACAAACGACCTCGACACCGACATGCTCGCCGCCATGGAGGACCTGCTCGACACCTGGCCCGGCACCCTGCTGGTCGTCAGCCACGACCGGTACCTGCTCGAGCGCGTCACCGACCAGCAGTACGCCGTGCTCGGCGGGCACCTGCGCCACCTGCCCGGCGGCGTCGACGAGTACATGCGTCTGCGCGAGGCCGGTACCGGTGGCGGGACCGCCTCTGCGGCTGCCGCCGCGTCTGCCGGGAGGCCCGACACCGTCGGCGGGACCGGCTCGGCCGGTGCCGTGGCCGGGTCCACGGCCGCCGGTGCGTCCGCCCTGTCGGGCGCGGACCGGCGGACGGCCGAGAAGGAGATGTCGGCGCTCGACCGCAAGATCGCGAAGGTCGGCGCGGATCGCAAGAAGCTGCTCGACCAGTTCGCGACGCACGACCAGTCCGACTACGCCGGACTCGGCGAACTGCAGGCGAAGCTCGGTGCGCTCGAGGCCGAGGTCGAGCAGCTCGAGGAGCGCTGGCTCGAGGTCGCGGAGCTGCTCGGGGTCTGAGCCGGTCTACTCGACGGACGCGGGGTCGACCGCGTCCTGGCCGCTGTCCGTCGGCGTGCCGTCCTCGGGGGCCCCACCGCCGGGGTTTGCCACGACCTCCCACAGGTGCCCGTCCGGGTCCTGGAAGAAGCCGGACCACATGCCCCACGGGCGCGTGTAGGGCGGTTCGGGCATCGTGGCGCCCGCTGCCTGCGCCCGTTCGAGGAACGCCTCCGCCTCGGCCTGACTGCTCGTGAAGTGCCCGATCGTGCTGCTCGGTGCCGTGGCCAGCTGTACGCCGGAGTCCTTCGCCATGTCGTCCCGGCCGTAGACGCTGACGATCAGGCCGTCGTCGAGGGTGAACATCGCCGTGGTGCCGCCGGCCTGCGTCTCGGTGGCGGGGTACTCGGTGCCGATGACGCCGCTGCCCTCGATGCCGAGCAGGGCGCGGTAGAACTCGGCCGATCGAGCGACGTCGGCGACGGCGAGGGTGATGGCGTGCATGCCGCGCACGCTACCCCGGGGCCGCTCGGCCCGTGTCACGCTGTCGGTCAGTCCCCGAGACCCAGGATGAGTCGGCGGAGCAGCCCGGCCAACTGGCCCTGCTCGTCGGCGGAGACCCCGGACAGGATGTCGCGCTCGGCGGCCAGCAGGTCCGCGATCGCCGCGTCCACCGCCACCCGGCCCTTGCCCGTCAGCGAGACGAGGATGCCGCGGCCGTCCTTCGGGTCGGTCCGACGCCCCACGAAGCCGCGGGCCGCCAGACGGTCCACCCGGTTCGTCATCGTGCCGCTCGACACCAGGGTCTGCTGCAGCAGGGTCTTCGGGCTCAGCTCGTAGGGCTCACCCGTTCGCCGCAGGGCCGACAGGACGTCGAACTCCCACGGCTCCATGTCGCTCGCGTCGAACGCCGTCCGCCGGGCTCGGTCCAGGTGCCGGGCGAGCCGGTCCACGCGGGACAGCACCTCGAGCGGGCCGAAGTCGAGGTCGGCACGCTCACGACCCCACGCCGCGACGATGCGATCGACCTCGTCCTCATGCGGCATCCCTCCATCTTGGCCGAACCCCGAGCGGACAGCCAGCCTCGTCGGTCATGGGAGGATGGAGGAGCACCTCCGGGTGCGTTCCGCCTTGGTGTAATGGCAGCACGACGGCCTTTGGTGCCGTTAGGTCCGGGTTCGAATCCTGGAGGCGGAGCAACTCCGCGCTGACCGGTCGCATCTTCGCTGCTCAATTCGAGCAACCCGACCGCAGGGGCGAGTGCGCTGCATCTGTCCGGGGATTGCCCGGAAGTGGTTCCTTCTGGTTGCTTCCCATCACTATAGTGATGTACGCGTCACTATAGTGATGCTGGATGACCGAGGTGAGGAGGGCGTCGTGCAGCTGCAGAGCCCGTTCGCGGCGTTGTCGAGTGGCCTCGATGGTGACGTTCTGATGGTGCTGAGCGGCCTGTCGGACCGACCCTTCACGGTGTCCGCGGTCCAGCGGCTCGTGCCCGGAGGCCGTTCGCGAAACGGCGTGAAGAAGGTGCTTGACCGTCTGACGGAGCAGGGCATCGTCGTGTTCGACGACATCGGCGGCGTGAGCACGTACGCGCTCAACCGAGACCATCTCCTCGCGTCGGCGGTCCTCGAGGTCGCCGGAGCTCGTACCCGCTTCCTCGACAGGGTCCGCGGGGAGATCGCATCGATGCCGGTCCGCTACGCAGCGTTGTTCGGCTCGGCCGCGCGAGGTGCGATGCGACCGGACAGCGACATCGATCTGTTCTTCGCCGTGGATGCCGTTTCGCGGACGGATGCTGAGGACCGCATCTACGACCTCACCATTGCCGTTCACCGGTGGACCGGCAACCAGGTGAACCCCATCGTGTACGACGTCTCGGGGGTCAGCCCCGATGACCCGCTCATCGGTTCCATCGCGAGTGAGGGCATTCCCCTCGTGGAAGACCGCCGATGGCTCCAAGCCCACCTCAGGAAGGCCGCACGTTGACTCCACCGAAACTGCCGTCGACCACTGACGGCGACAACGCTTTCATGCGCGGTCGGCTCGAGAAGGCCAAGGGCTTCCTCGAGTCAGCCGAGACGCTGTTCGAGTTCGGTGCCGAGGACGGGATCCTGGTTCCGACGTCCCCTCATGCCGACTCCTTCGTCGACCTGTGCGTCGACGCGGGGATCGCCGCGGCAGACGCCATCTGCATCGGCAAGACCGGAAGGTACAGCAGTGGGGCGAGCCACAACGACGGCGTCTCGATCCTGCAGGATGCGACAGGCCGGCCGATTGCGAAGCACCTCGAGACGCTCGTTCGGGTCAAGAACAAGGCGGCCTACAGCGCGAGGTCAGTAGACGCATCGGACATCCGCAATGCCGGTGCGGCCGCCCGCGCACTCGTTGCCGTCGCGGAGGATCTGGTCTGACAGCTCACCGATCGACGCGGACCCGAAAGCATCTTCTCTGTGGAGTGTTATTGCTGTGAAGGTATACTCTTCGTGAGGCGGCACTCGCCGCCCCACGAGCAGAGGACCACCCATGGCGACCACGCCGCACCACCGCCCACGCGTCCTGATCACCGGCGCGAGCATCGCGGGCCCCGCGCTGGCGTGGGGACTCGACCGATCGGGCTTCGATGTCACGCTGCTCGAGCGGTCGCCGGAGCAGCGGACCACCGGCCAGAACATCGACGTCCGGGGGCTCGGGCGCGAGGTCCTCGAGCGCATGGGCCTCCGCGACACGGTGATGCAGCACCTCACCGGCGAAGCGGGCACACGGTACGTGGACGAGCACGGCACCCCGTACGCCACGTTTCCGAAGACCGAGGGCCAGGACGGTCCGACTGCCGAGATCGAGATCCTGCGGGGCACGTTCGCCGGGATCCTCGTCGATGCGCTGCCGGACACGATCGACCGCCGCTACGGGGACTTCGTCGTGGGCGCCGAACAGGACGGCACCGGGGTGAACGTCCGCTACGACAGCGGCGCTCCGGAGCGGTTCGACCTGGTCGTCGTCGCCGAGGGCCGCAGCTCGCGCACCCGTCGGATCCTGTTCGCCGACGAGACGGAGTACCGCGACCACGGCGTCAGCATCGCCTACGGCACGCTCGACCGGATCGGCAGCGACACCGACCACTGGGACTGGTACACGGCGCCGCGTGGACGTGTCGCGTCGATCCGGCCCGACAACGAGGGGACGATCCGGGCCAGCGTGTCCTTCGAGTCGGAGCCGATGGGCTTCGAGCAGCTCCCCGTCGACGTGCAGCTGCGGATCCTGCGCGAGCGCTTCCGGGGCGCAGGGTGGCAGACGGAGCGGATCCTCGACGGGTTCAGGGAGCGGTCTGACGAGTTCTACACGCAGCGGATGGAACAGGTCGTGGTGTCGCGATGGAGCAAGGGCCGGATCGCGCTGCTCGGTGACGCGGCCTGGGGCTCCGGGCCGACCGGCATGGGCACGACGCTGTCCCTGGTCGGCGCGCACATCCTGGCCGGGGAACTCGCACGGACGATCGAGCCGGCCGGCGGCGCTGATCACGGGTACTCGATCCCGGACACATTCGCGCGCTACGAGGAGATGCTCCGCGGGTACGCCGACAGCGCCCAGGGGCTTCCGCGCGGCGGTGCGCGCCTGCTGCACCCGTCGTCGAAGGCGGGCGTCCGCGCGGTGCGGGCGGCGCTCCGGGTGGCGTCTCTCGGTCCGGTCCGCGGCTTCGCCCAGAAGTACCTCCTGACGAGCGAGAAGCACGTCCCCGTCCTGCCGCACTACCCGACACTGCAGGGGGCCCGGAAGGCGGCAGAATCGATCGCATGACCGACCTGCGCTCCCAGACCCTCGAGGCGCTCCGCCACTACGCCGTCCGGTACCAGGAGTCGGCGCTCCACTTCGCAGCATGGATGGAGCTGCCGACCTCGGACGGCGTCGCGCTGGGGGAGATCCTCTGGGCGGAGACCGAGGGCGAGCCGATGACGGGCACGCGGCTCGCCCGGCGGATCGGGATGACCTCGGGTGCGGCGAACGCGTTGGTCAACCGACTGGAGGAGCGTGGCTTGATCGTGCGGAGCCGCGAGAGCGCGGACCGTCGGGTCGTCACCCTCCGCGTCACCGATCTCACCCGGGAACGCAGCAGTGGGTTCCTCGGGTCACGTGCCGCGGAGCTCGACGAGGCGATCGGTTCGTACGACGACGACACGTTGATGGTGGTGCGCGACTTCCTGCTCCGCTTCGCCGCGGTCCTGCCGCAGGAGACCGCCCCGTCGAAGCACTGACGGAACCGGTCCGGTCAGCCGCTCGTCACCACGAACTCGGCGCGTAGTCCTTCAGGAAGACACCGAACACGTCCTCGCCCGCTTCGCCCCGGACGATCGGGTCGTAGACACGGGCTGCCCCGTCGACCAGGTCGAGCGGCGCGTGGAAGCCCTCCTCGGCGAGCCGGACCTTCGTGGGGTGCGGCCGTTCGTCGGTGATCCAGCCGGTGTCGACGCTCGTCATCAGGATGTTGTCGGTCTCGAACATCTCCTGCGCGCTCGTGCGGGTGAGCATGTTCACGGCGGCCTTCGCCATGTTCGTGTGCGGGTGACCCGGCCCCTTGTAGGCGCGGCCGAACACCCCTTCCATGGCGCTGACGTTCACCACGTAGGTGCGGCGTCCGGTGCTCGCGGCCATGGCGGGGCGGAGCTTCGAGATGAGGATGAACGGCGCCGTGGTGTTGGCCAGCTGGACCTCGAGCATCTCGAGCGGGTCGACCTCGTCGACCTGCTGGGTCCACGAGTTCTCGTCGTGCAGGTCGGGGACCAGGCCGCCGGCGTCGATGGCGGTGCCCAGGGCGAGCCGTTCGAGCGAGCTCGATCCCGGCGCCATCGCCTGTTCGGTCAGCTCGTCGGCTCGGGCTGCGGCGGCCGCGAGGATCGGGTGCGCGGCAACTGAACGGGCGAGCGCCAGCGGGTGCTGGTCGTTCGTGTGCCCGAAGGTCACGAGTTCGGGCAGCGGTCCGTCGGGCAGCGGCGCGAGTTCCGCGTCGACCAGCGGCTGGTAGGCGCCGGTCGACCGGCGCACGGTCTGCGTGGCGTTGTTGATCAGGATGTCGAGGGGACCGGATGCGGCGACGTCCTCGGCGAGTCCGATCACCTGGGCGGGGTCACGCAGGTCGATGCCGACGACCTTCAGTCGGTCCATCCAGTCGGCCGAGTCGGGCAGGCTCGCGAACCGGCGCACCGCATCGCGGGGGAACCGCGTGGTGATGGTGGTGTGGGCCCCGTCGCGCAGCAGCCGGAGGGCGATGTACATGCCGATCTTCGCGCGACCGCCCGTGAGCAGCGCCCGCTTGCCGGTCAGGTCCGTCCGGGCGTCGCGCTTCGCGTGGCTCATGCGGGCGCACGCCGGGCAGAGCTGGTGGTAGAACGCATCGACGACCGTGTAGTGCTGCTTGCACATGTAGCAGGGCCGTGACTTCAGCAGGGTGCCCGCGGTGGTCGATGCGGTCGAGGCGCTGATCGGGACGCCGCGGGTCTCGTCGTCGATCCGGTCGGCGGCCCCGGTGGCGGTGGCGGCGATCACCCGGCGGTCGGCCTCGGCGATGACGCCGCGCTTCTCGAGACGGTGCGCACGCTTGACGGCCTTGAACATCTTCGCGGTGGCCTGCCGGACCCGGATGAAGTCCGGGTGCGTCTCGTCGATCGACGGCAGCTGCTCGAGCACCCGGAGCGCGACGGTCAGGTCGTCGGGGTCGATGCCGCTGGGTTCGGGGTGCTCGGAGCTCACACGCGATCCTACGTCGGGACCGACCACCGGTCAGACGAGCTGCTGCTCCATGCACACGCTCGTCGGGTCGTCGACGTAGGGGCCGAACCGGGGGATGTCCGCGTACCCGGCCTTCCGGTACAGCGCGATGGCCGCGGCCTGCGGCAGGCCGGTCTCGAGCCGGACGGTCCCGATGCCGACCGCGCGGGCCCGGTCGTGCAGGGCGTCGAGCAGCCGCGTCCCCACGCCGAGCCCACGCGCGGCGTCGCTCACGAACATGCGCTTGACCTCACCGGTGCCGTCGCCGGCGTCGACGAGCGCCACTGTGCCGAGGGCGGTGCCGTCCTCGCGCGCCACCAGGAACGTGACGTCGGGCTGGTCCAGGTCGTCGACGTCGAGGGCGTGGTAGTTCTCGGCCGGGTAGAGGCTCAGTCCGTAGTCGTCGCCCTGCTGCAGCAGGTGCAGGACGTCGTCCTGTCGGGGGCTCTCGATCCGCACGGTCAGCACCGTCACACAGTAGCGAGGACGACGAGAACAGTGGGCAGACGAGGCCCCCGGCCGACGGTGATCAGGCCAGGAGTCCCTCGCTGACCTCCCACAGGCGCCGGGCATCATCGGCGTCGAGCATTGCCGAGTTCGCGTCCGACGGGATGCGGTCGGCGGTGAGGGGCAGGACCCGGTCGTCGATCACGGCGACGTCGCTGTCCTTCAGGTAGACCCCGCCGACGCCGTCGAGCAGCGGGCTCGCGGCACCGAACACGAGCGTGGCTGCGCCCTGCTCGACGGTCTTCTTGCCGACCTCGGGGTCGATGACGGTCGCCCCGTGGTCGTCGACCAGTCCTTGCTCGCGGTAGGAGGCGATCCGAGAAGCGTCGTGCGGGCCGGGTCCGATGATGACGCCCGGGTGTGCGGCGAAGGCGCGGATGCCCTGGTCGGCGTACCGCCGGTCGAGCTCCACCGTGAACAGGACGTTGGCGCGCTTCGACTGGCCGTACGCGGTGACCGGGTCGTACCCGTGCGCGAACGTCAGGTCGTCCCACCGGATCTGCCCGAACCGCGCCGCGCCGGAGGTGACGGTCAGGACCCGCGCACCACGGGCCTCCAGGAGGGCGGGGAGGAGCGCCCGCGTGAGCTGGAAGTGCCCGAGGTGCGTCGTCGAGAACGCCAGTTCGTTGCCGCGGCCGTCGAGCCGACGGTCTGGGGTGAAGAGCATCGCGGCACTGTTCACGAGCATGTGCAGCGGGCGGCCGGAGGCCGACCAGCGCGCGGCGAAGGCGTCGACCGACGACGGGTCGGTGAGGTCGAGGGCCTCGACGCGGATGCCCGGCATGTCGGCGACGGCGGCGGATGCCCGCTCGACGTCGCGGGAGGCGACGGTGACGTCGGCGCCGGCCGCCGCGAGGGCGCGGCTGGTCTCGCGGCCGAGGCGGCTGTGTCCGCCGGTCACGACGACGTTCCGGCCGGTCAGGTCGACGCCGTCCAGGACGTCGGCGGCGGTGGACGCGGCGGTGAACGGAGTGGGCAGGGGGTGCTGGTGGGTGATCACGAGTGGTGCTCCTTCGATTCGATGTGGCCGACGGCGGCAGCAGGGCCGACGGCGTCGGCGACCGCCGACCACGCGTCGGGGTCGAAGCCGAGCTCGGTCCGGAGGAACGCCGTCGTGGTGTGGCGGACGAGGTCCACACGGTCGGGGCTCTCGTCGGTGGTGGCGGTCGACTCGTAGTCCTGGATCCCGCCGAGCAGGTGCTCCCCGCCGTGGACGGTCACCAGGTGCCGCGCGCCGGGGCTCAGGTGGTAGACGTCGGTGAACCAGTCCGGGCCTCGCGTCGAGAGCTGGGACTGGTCGTGGTCGCCGGCGACGACCAGTGACGGGGTGTGCAGCTGGCTGAAGTCGGGGCTCATGAACGCGAAGTGCTCCTGCGCGAACGGCACGAGGTCGCCGCGCGCGATCCCGGTGGTGGACAGCAGGACCCCGGCGCGCACGCGGTGGTCGGTGCGGTCCTCGCCCGGCCGCCCGTCGGCGTCCAGGACGCGGGCCCCGAGCAGCATGCCCACGGACTGTCCGCCCCACGAGTGTCCGACCGCGGCGATGCGCGCGGTGTCGACGCGCCCGCTCAGGCCGGGGACCGCGTCGATGATCTGGTCGAGGTCGTCGAGCACCCGCTCGAGGTCGTCGACCCGCGTCTGCCAGATGGTCGGGTAGCGCGGGTCGTCGAGCGTCAGCCCGTAGGCCTTCGCGTCGAGGAACGTCGGCTGGACGACGACGAAGCCGTTCGCGGTCCAGTGGTCGACCAGGGGGTCGCCGCCGGTCATGGACTGGCCGAAGCCGTGGGCGAAGACGATGACGGGCAGGTCCGTTCCGGTCGTCGGTGCGGTGATCCGGACCTCGAGGTCCTGACCGCGCGAGGGTGCGGGAAGCGTGACGGGGCGCACGCTGATGACCTGCGGTCGAGGTGCTGTGGGTGCCATGTGGGCCTTTCCGGGATGCGGTGTCGCCCGAGGGCGGAGCGACTGTCGTCCGAAACGGAGCGACGTTCCGGAACGATACGGAACAACGATCCGGATTGCAAGAGAAAGCGGAGCGTTGTTCCGCATTCCGTCTGCGTCGTGCGATGATCGACGCATGAGCACCCCGTCGACCGACCCCGTGCCGCGTCGCCGTCGCGACGTCGAGCGCAACGAGCGCACGATCCTCGACGCCGCTGCCGCGGTCTTCACGGCCTCGGGCGTCGGCGCACCGGTGCGCGAGGTCGCCACCGCCGCGGGGGTCGGGGTCGGCACGCTCTACCGGCACTTCCCGACCCGTTCGGACCTGGTCGTCGCCGTCTACCGGCACCAGATCGAGGCCCTGGTCGACGCGGGGCCGGCGCTGCTCGGCTCGGAGCCGACGCCGTTCGCCGCCCTGCTGCGCTGGGTGCACCAGTTCGTCGACTTCCTCGGCACCAAGCACGGTCTGGCGCGCGTCTGGGAGGGTGACGCCGACGGCTTCACGGCGCTGCACACGCTGTTCGTCGACGAGCTCGTGCCCGTGCTCGGCCGGCTGCTCGACGCCGCGCGGGCGTCCGGCGAGGTGGCCGCGCCGACCCCGCCGTACCAGCTGCTCCGGGCCGTCGGCGACCTGGTGGCGTGGAGCCCCCAGGACCCCGACTACGACGTCCGGACGATCGTGACCCTCCTGGTCACCGGGCTGCGGCAGGCGCAGCCGACGGTGACCGACAGCGCGTAGCCGGCCACGCGCACTGGTCGCGACCGGCACCGGACTGGAGGCGCGGTGCGGGCCCGTCACGCGCCTCCCGTCCGGCATCGTGACCGTCTCGGGCCGCACCAGCGCCGTCGGGGCCGGTCCGGGCCCTACGATCGTCCCGACGAAGGGGGACCACCATGACGGAACTGGCGGACTGGGAGACCGAGGGGGCCAGGGCTCGTCCGGCTCGACCGGGTGACCACGAACCGGCGCCGGCCGCGCTGCGGGCCGTGACGATCATCGGGGTGTTGTTCCTGATCGCCGCGGGCTGCGTGTTCGTCGCGACGGCGTTCCTCCCCACGTCCGACGAGACGGCCGTGCCGGACAGCCTTCGACTGCTGATGGCGACGGTCGTGTCGGTCGGCATCGCCGTGGTCGGCGTGGTCGCCCTGCTGCTCCGACTCGTCGCCGGGGTGCTCGTCCGCCGCTGACGGCCGGCTCAGCGTCGGCCCGGCTCCGCGATGCCGGACTCGGTGTCCCCGTGCTCCGGCAGCACGTCGACGTCGGTGACCGTGTACCCGAGCGGCACCTGGCCCAGCGCGAGCAGGAGCGCCGTCCGCCGGTCGTCGTGCTCGGTCTCGATCACCCGCCGCTCGGTCGGGACGACGACGAGTCGGACCCGGTGCGTCACGGGTGCCCCCATGCGGCGGTGCCGCGCAGGCGTCGCCCGGCGTGCTGACCACGTCGCCGACGCAGCAGCAAGTGGCGGACCGCGAGCAGGTGCGGGAACTCGACGAGCATGCCGACGACGATCGCCGTGGTGACCAGCGGCTGGTGGGGGAGTGCGGCGCTCGTCAGCCCGATCATCAGGGGTGCGTTGCGGGCCGCCGTCGTCATCGCGAGCAGCGCCGACCGCGGGTACGACAGGGCGGCGAGGCGTGACGCCCACTCGGCTGCGATGAACATCACGGCGAAGAAGACAACCGCGCACCCCAGTACGGCGACGAACACCGGCAGGTTCGCCAGCAGCAGCCCGATGTGCGAGGCGAAGAGCCCGGCGACCATCGCGCCCACGATCCAGGGGACCGCGCGGCCGGGCAGGGCGGCGGCGCGGGCTCGAGCGCCGTCCGGCAGGAGCGAGATACCGAGGCGGATCACCACGGCGATCGCGGCGGGCAGGACGAACCACTGCAGCAGGGTGCCGATGGTGCCCACGGCATCGATGCCGGCGTTGCCGCCCAGGACCGTGATCCACACCGGGAACAGCAGCAGCTGGGTGACCATGTTGATCGGCAGCAGGGTCGCCCCCACGGCGGTGTCCCCGTCGCTCAGGCGGGTGAACGCCAGGAACCAGTCGGTGCAGGGCGCCAGGAAGTACAGCATCACGCCGAGCTGCACTGCCGGGTGTCCGGGCAGGGCCACGCGGGTGAGCAGGAACGCGACGAGCGGGGCGAGCAGGAAGTTCATGCTCCAGGCGATGCCGATGACCTTCCAGGCGCCGGGCGTCCGTGGCAGGCGGTGCAGGGGGACGTCGACGAACAGGGCGACGACCAGGGTGATCACCAACGCGTCCACCACCGAGCCCATCGCGTCGCCGGCCGAGGGTGAGACGCCGCCGATCACCGACCCGACCAGGATGGCGCCGCCGATGATCGCGGGGGTGGCCCAGAGTCGTGCACCGGCGGGGCGGGCAGGCCGCTGTGCCGGCATCAGCACGCGCATTCGACACCACAGCAGCTCAGGTCGTCGGTGAGCATCCCGGCGTCGTCCCACTCCTGCAGGGCACCGCAGTCGCGCCCTGCTCGTTCGCCGATGACGCGGGCGACGTGGGCGAACCGCTGCCGGAACTTGTAGACGAAGCAGAACTGCAGTGCGCCGTGCCGGAGCGCGGTGCCCGCCAGGAAGAGTCCGGGCGTGGTGGTCGACTCGTCGTCCTCGGTGAGCAGCGGCCAGCCGTCCGCGCGGGTGTCGAACAGGCTCGCGGCCGGCCCGAGCCCCGGGCCGTACCCGGTGGCGAGGATCGGTGGCGCGTCCGCCACCAGGGCGGTCCGTCCGGCGACCCCGACGGTGAACCCGTCTCCGGACCGCTTGATGCCGGTGACCTGACCGTCGTCGACCAGGGTGAGGCGTCCGCTGGCCCGCGCGGCCGCGAGCCGTTGACGGGTCCGCGGGGCGAGGCGGAACGACGGGTCCGACCCGCTGCCGGCGTCCCAGGGGCGGGACGGGTCGACGACCGTCACCGTCGCCCCCTGTTCGACGTGGTGGCACGCCAGGTCGATGCCGGACTCGAAGCCACCCACGACCACCACGTGTCCGGACCGCGCCACCCAGGCTGCCTCGGCGGACGCGTGCACCCCGAGCGAGGTGCCGGCGCAGCGGGGCAGGATCGGGTCGGAGAACTCGCCGCCGGCCCAGACCACGTTCCGGGTGATGACGGGGCCGCGGCTCGTGGTCACGCGGAAGCCGTCGTCGTCCGGTTCGATGCCCTCGACCTCGGTGTCGAGCAGGGTCGGCAGGTGGAAGGCCGCGACGACGCCCCGCAGGTACCGGGCGTACTCGGGCCCGGACGGGTAGTCGGTCCCCAGGCTGTAGGCGGGTGAGGTGCGCGGGTGGACCGCGTTGAGGTCGGTGGCCCCGAACCCGTTGCCGGTGAAGGACGGCGTCAGGAACCGCTGGTGCTCCGGCCACCGACGGAACGTGTCCCCGACGACGCCGCGTTCGACGACGCCGAACAGCAGGCCGTCGACGGCGTGGAGTGCCAGGCCGGTGCCGACGCCGGCCGGTCCGGCTCCGACCACGAGGGCGTCGAGGGTCTCGGTGGGGTGTGGTGCTGGCATGGGGTCGGTCTTCCCAGCAGCTGCGGCTGCGTCGATGGAACGGCCACCGTGGTGTGGTCGCTGCACACCATCTTAGTGAGAACCGTTATCAACATGCCATCGGGGCATCAACCGACCGGCGTCGAGTACAGGACCGCCAGGGTCGCCACCAGTCCGACGACCACGATGGCGAGGTCGAGCAGGGCCAGGGTGACGAGTCGGGTGCGCTGCGGCCGGACGGAGGCCCGCACCACGACCATCGTCACGAACAACACGACGACGAGCACGAGCGCCGGCCAGCCGATCGCCGGCGCCCGGATCGCCATGAGGACCATCACCGCGGCGACGATCACGGCCGTGACGGCTCCCCACACGAGCCAGTTCGAGCCCGACGCCGTCCGGAGCGCGGGCTGGTCGCCGACGCGGGTGGGATCGGGGCGGCGGGGCTGTTCGTCGGACACGAGCCGGACGGTACGCGGCGGCCCCTGCTCGTGCCCGCAGCCGCGCGGCCGCGAGAGGATGGGGGTGTGCTCACCGCCGCGACCATCCTCGACGCCGTCGTCCGGCACATCGACACCAGCGGGTTCGCCGCACACGGCATCCACGTGCGCACGAGGACTGCGGCTCCGGGCACCGAGAGCACCGCGGACGACGTCGCCGAGCACCACTGGACCCCCGACGTCCGACGCGAGATCCACTCCGCCGCGAAGGGCGTCTGCGTCCTGGCCACCGGCATCGCCGCCGACGACGGCCTGGTCGACGTCGACGAACCGATCGCGACGTCCCTGGTCGGCACCGGCCTCGGTACGGAGACCGGGCTCGCGCTCGGCGACGGCGTCGACCGGGTCACCCTCCGACACCTGCTCACCATGACGAGCGGGATCGACATGCCCTGGTCGGCGACCGAGCTGACGGACTGGCCGGACCTGGCGGCCGAGTTCCTGCGGCGACCGTCCCGCGGCCGGGTGTTCCAGTACGCGAACGCCAGCACCTACACCGCGATGCGCGTGCTCGAGACCCGGGTCGGCGACGTCGGCGCGTTCGTCACCGAGCGACTGTTCGCGCCGCTCGGCATCCAGGACGTCGAGTGGCAACGCTGCCCGAACGGGTTCGTCGCAGCGGGCGAGGGACTGTGGCTCCGCACCGAGGAGCTCGCCCGCATCGGACGCCTGATCCGCGACCGCGGGGTCGTCGACGGACAGCGGATCGTCAGCGCGCGGTGGTGCGACGCGATGCACACCGACTGGGTCGAGCGCGAGGGCACCGGCCCCGGCTACGAGCGGTACGCGATGGCCGGATGGGGTGGTCCCGGCCGACTCTGGCGGCTGCACGGTGCGTACGGTCAGATGCTGCTGTTCGACGAGACCGAGGCGAGCAACGACTCCGGCACCGTCGTCACCATCACCGCCGACGACCACTTCGGCGCCGACGCGCTCGCCGCCTTCGTCGCCGACGAGCTGGCCCGCCAGGACCCCCGCCGGTAGCGGCCGCGATCCGACCTGCACGTCCGCGCGCGCCCGGCGTGGGAGGATCGATCAGTGCAGCAGCAACCCGTCGCGATCATCATCGCGGCCATGAGCGAAGAGGTCTCGGCCTTCGCCGACCTGTTCGGCGGTGTCCCCGTCCTCGACGGCCCCGTCGGCGGCCACGACCCGCACCAGCTGCTCGACATCGGCGGCGCCACGGTCGTCGTGCGCCGCAGCGGCATCGGCTTCACGAACGCCACGGCCGCCGTTGCCCACGGCTTCCACGACTTCGGCCCGGGCATCCCGGTGATCAGCGTCGGGACCGCCGGTGGGCTCATGCACGGTGTCGCCATCGGTGACGTCGTGGTCGGCGACCGGTACGTCAACCTCAACGCCGACGCCACCGCGTTCGGCTACGCCCTGGGCCAGGTCCCCGGCATGCCGACCGGCTACGCGCCGGACGCCCGGCTCGTCGAGCTGGCGATGGGTGCCGACATCGCGTGGCCCCTGCGGTCGGCGACGATCGGCTCGAGCGAGGTCTTCGTGACCGAAGGCCGTGCCCGCGCGCTCCGGGTCGCGTTCCCCGAGGTGGCCGCGGTCGACATGGAGTCGGCCGCGATCGCGCAGTTCGCCCACGTGCACGACATGCCGTTCGTGTCGGTCCGGTGCATCAGCGACCTCTGCGCGCCGGACGGCGCCGAGTTCCGTGAGCACCTGGACGACGCCGCGGCACGCGCAGCGCGTGTGGTCCACGACCTGGTGCTCGGCCTGCGTTCCTGAGTCCGCCCGCGCGCTCCCTCAGCCAGCCCGAGTGCCGGCGCTCACGCGACGACTCCCACGGCACGGAGGCGTCGGACGGCGAGCCGGTCGGCGGCTCCGGGCGCTGCGCCGAGGGCGTGCGACGCGATCGTGACGTCGCCGTGACGGAGCAGACAGATGCCGGCGTCCCGTGTCTGCCCGCTGTGCCAGATCAGCCCGTCGCGGTGCTCCCACGCCAGGAAGTCCGGCTCGATGCGTCCGATCCCCAGGCCGAAGCGCAGGAGGTCGGACATGGTCGACCAGATCCCGGCGGCCGGTGCGTAGGGCCCCGATCCGACGGTCCAGGGGTCACGGGGACGGCCCCGCCACGACCGGAGCAGGGTTCGTCGTTCGGGTGCCGGGTCGAGGGTGGCGCTGGTGATGCCGAGCGGAGCCAGGACCGTCCGCTCGGCGACCGTGGACCATGCCTCCTGCGCGACGTGCTCGAGCAGCCGACCGAGCACCGCGTAGCCGAGGTTGGAGTAGTCCCGCTCACCCGGTGTCGTCGGGGTCTGGCGCAGCGCACGGGTGACGTCCGCCTCGGACACGTCCGCGTACGGGTCGCCGACGATCCCGGCCGACATGCCCTGGTGCACACGGGGCAGGCCCGAGCGGTGTCGGATCAAGTCGTCGACCGTGTAGGTGGCGTCGTCGGGGACGTCCGGCAACAGGTCCCGGGCAGGGGTGTCCCGTGGGATGTCCCGTTCAGCGAGGAGGACGTGCACGGCGGCGGCGGTCACGGTCTTCGTGACGCTCGCCCACTCCACCAGCGCGTCCGCTTCGTAGCGACCGCCGAGGTCTGCGGTGACGTCGCCCCCTGCGTCGATGATCACGGCTCGGTTCGCAGCGGTCACGCTCGTCCTCCTGATCTGGTCGAAGCCACCATGATCGCAGCCGGTCATGAGGGGAACCTCGTTCGGGGCGTACGAGCCTCCCGGTGCCGGAGGGGCGCGATCCGGCTCTCGGCACGGCCGGAATTGCGTTCCACGGACGTTCCGGGACGGATTGCGAACTCGCCTCCGAGCCCCTCGCTAGCCTCCATTTCGGGGGGCCAAGGAACCACGGCCAATCACACAGGGAGATCAGCCATGAGCGCCTACACGAGCGACGAGAACGTCGAACCTGCACGCATCACCACCTTCAAGCGCGTCCGCAAGCAGTGGCGTCGGACGGGTGAGGTCGGCTACACCCACAGTGGCAGCGACTTCTTCCGCGACGACGCTCCGGAAGCGGTCCAGCGGTAACCAGCGGCAGCCACGAAGTGCCCGCCAGGAGCGATCCTGGCGGGCACTTCTGCGTCAGCGACCGAGCTGGTCCCGCAGGTACGGGGCGGTCCGGCTGGTCGTCGAGGCGGCGACCTCGGCTGGCGTGCCGGAGGCGACCACCTGGCCACCCTCGACACCGCCGGACGGGCCCATGTCGATGACGTGGTCGGCGCTCGCGACGACGTCCATGGCGTGCTCCACCACGACGACCGTGTTGCCCGCGTCGGTCAGGCGGGCGAGCTGGGCGGTGAGCAGCTCGACGTCGGCCGGGTGCAGGCCGGTGGTGGGCTCGTCGAGCAGGTACAGGGTGTGGCCGGTCCGCGCACGCTGCAGTTCCGTGGCGAGCTTGATGCGCTGCGCCTCGCCGCCGGACAGCTCCGGGGCGGGCTGGCCGAGGCGCAGGTAGCCGAGGCCGACCTCGCGGAGGGTCTCGAGTCCGCGCCCGGCTGCGGGCAGGGACGCCAGGAACGGCGCCGCTTCGTCGACGGTCATGCCGAGGACGTCGGCGATGGATGCCCCGTTCCACCGGACCTCGAGCGTCTCGGCGGTGTAGCGGGAGCCGTGGCACTCGGGGCACGGGGCCCAGCTGCCGGGCAGGAAGAGGAGTTCTACGGACACCGACCCCTCGCCCTGGCAGACCTCGCACCGGCCGCCGGCGACGTTGAACGAGAACCGCCCGGCGCCCCAACCGCGGGCCTTCGCTTCGTCGGTCTGAGCGAAGGCGGCCCGGACCGCGTCGAAGAGGCCGGTGTAGGTGGCGAGGTTCGAGCGGGGGGTCCGGCCGATCGGCTTCTGGTCGACCTGCACGACGCGGTCGATGAGCGGGTGCGACGTCGCGACGCCGGGCAGCACGCCGCCGACGAGCGACGACTTGCCGGACCCGCTGACGCCGGTGACCGCGGTGAGGACACCGAGCGGCAGGTCGACGTCGAGCCCACGGAGGTTGTGCAGGGTGAGGTCGCGGAGTTCGAGCGTGCCGATCGGGGTCCGGACGGCGCGGTCGGCGGTCGGCTGCCGGGGCTCCAGGAAGCGCCGGGTGACCGACGCCTCGACCTCGGCCAGGCCGGCGACCGGGCCGCTGTACAGGACGGTGCCGCCACCGGTGCCCGCACGGGGTCCGACGTCGACGATCCAGTCGGCTCGGCGCACGATGCTCATGTCGTGTTCGACGACGAAGACGCTGTTGCCGCCGGCACGCAGGTCGTCGAGGACGTCGACGAGGGACTCGGCATCGGCGGGGTGCAGCCCGGCGCTCGGTTCGTCGAGCACGTAGACGACGCCGAACAGGCCGGACCGCAGCTGCGTCGCGATCCGCAGCCGCTGGCTCTCACCGGGGGAGAGCGTCGGGGTGGCGCGGTCGAGCGCCAGGTAGCCGAGACCCAGGCCGACCAGGACCTCGACGCGGGTGAGCAGGTCGCGGGAGATCGCCACGGCGACCTCGGTGTGCTCGCCGGACGATGCCCGTGACGTCGCCGCTGCCGCGTCGGTGATCGCCGCGATCGGGCGCAGGACGTCAGCCAGGCCGGTCAGCGGCAGCGCGTTCAGCTCGGCGATCGAGTGGCCGCCGATCGTCACGGCGAGGGCGGCTCGGGTCAGGCCCGTGCCGCCGCAGAGCCCGCACGGGCCGGACTCGACGAACTGCAGCACCTTCTTGCGCTGGGTCTCGCTCTGCGAGTCGGCGAGGGTGTGCAGCACGAACTGGCGGGCGCTCCAGAACCGACCCTTGTAGGGCTTCGCCACGCGATCGCGCTTCGGCTGCACCTGCACGACGGGCTGTTCCTCGGTGAAGAGCAGCCAGTCGCGGTCCTCGCGCGACAGCTCGCGCCACGGGCGGTCGATGTCGTAGCCGAGCACGGCGGTGACGTCGCGCAGGTTCTTGCCCTGCCATGCCCCGGGCCAGGCGGTGATCGCGCCGTCGCGGATGCTCAGCGACGGATCGTGCACGGCCGATGCCTCGGTGACCTCGTGCGCGGTCCCGATGCCGTGGCACCGGGGGCAGGCACCGGCGACGGTGTTCGGCGAGAAGGAGTCCGATTCGAGCCGGTCGGCGCCGGACGGGTACGTGCCGGCGCGCGAGTAGAGCATGCGCATCGAGTTCGACAGCGTGGTCATGGTGCCGACGGTGGAACGGGAGCTCGGGGCGCCGCGACGCTGCTGCAGGGCGACGGCGGGCGGCAGTCCGGTGATCGAGTCGACGTGCGGGGTGGAACCCTGCGCGATCAGCCGCCGCGCGTACGGGGCGACGGACTCGAGGAACCGGCGCTGGGCCTCGGCGAAGACGGTGCCGAAGGCGAGTGAGGACTTGCCGGAGCCGGAGACGCCGGTGAACGCGACGATCCGGTCGCGGGGGATGTCCACGTCGACGTCGCGCAGGTTGTTCTCGCGGGCACCACGGACGCGGATGAAGTCGTCCGGCCCGGGTCGGTCGTCGGTCTGGGTCGAGCGAGGAGCGGGCATTCGCTCGATCGTAGGCTCGGCCACTGGGAGAAGCAGTACCGGTGCGGAACCGCGAACGACGAAGAGCCGCTCCGCCCTGATCGGCGGAGCGACTCTTCGCGTCGTGCGGTGTTGCGGCAGGTGTTACTTGATCTGTGCGGTGATGGTGGCGGTGCCGACGAGCAGGCCGCGCTTGACGGCGTCGGTGCCGAAGGTCTTGTTCAGCAGGCCGGCGGCGTCTTCGGAGATGTGGACGGTGGTGCCGGTGAGGATGGCGTTGTCGCCCTCGAGCTGG
>NZ_QKTC01000009.1:0-153949 GCF_003234435.1 Curtobacterium sp. MCLR17_044
AGGCCGTCAGGCTCGCACCGGGTGACGCACCGCGCACGGTGCGGCTCGCGCGGATGCGGCACGGGATCGCGGACCGCGCACGGTGCGGACTGGAGGCGCGGGGCGGGCCCGTCCCGCGCCTCCAGACCGAAGGTGGCCGGGTCAGGCGTCGTCGTGCGCGGCCAGGAAGGCCGCGACGACCCGGCGGAACTCCGCCGGCTGTTCCAGGTGCGAGCAGTGGCTCGCGCCGGGGAAGACGTGCTGCTGGACGTCGGCGATCCGCTCGACGAACGGCGCCCACGTGGCGGGGGTGGCCTCGTCGTGCTCGCCGGCGACGACGAGCGTCGGCACGGCGACACGATCGAGCCGGTCGACGATGGTCCAGTCGCGCATCGTGCCGATGACGTGGAACTCGTTCGGGCCGTTCATCGTGTGGTAGACCGTCGGCTCGCGCTCCATCTGCTCCTCGGAGTCGACGAAGTCCTGCGGCATCGGGACCACGCGGCAGACGTGCCGCTCGTAGAAGACCTGCGTCGCCGCCAGGTACTCGGGGTCGTCGACGGTGCCGGCCGTCTCGTGCCGGGTCAGGGCGTCCTGCACGTCGGCGGGCAGCTGCGCGCGGAGCTCGGCGGCGCCGTCGACCCAGAGCTGCATCGAGGCGGGGGAGTTGCAGATCGCCAGCGACCGGAGCCCAGCGGGCTGCTGCACCGCGATCTCGGCGCCGAGCATGCCGCCCCACGACTGCCCGAGCACGTGGTGGTCGCCGAGCCCGAGGTGCTCGACCAGGGCGGCGTACTCGTCGACGAACAGCTGCGGCTGCCAGGTGTCGACCGGCGCGTCCGGGCGGTGGCTGCTCCGGCCGCAGCCGAACTGGTCGTGGTGGACGACGGTCCGGCCGGTCTCGTCGGCCAGGGCCGCGAGGTTCCGGAGGTAGTCGTGGGCCATGCCGGGCCCGCCGTGCAGGACGACGAGGGGCAGCGCGCCCGCGACCGGGGTGTCGGGCGTGGTGACCCGGTACCAGGTCTCGCCGTCGCGGAACGGCATCGTGGATTCGGTGATGCTGGACATGGGGGTCAGCATGGAGCGGAAAAAGGTCCCACGCAATACCTTTTCTGCTGCCTTAACGTGGTCGTAACACCGCGAAGGGGGTCCGTGTGTCCGATCGTGCGACCGAGACGCGCGTCGACGAGGTCGAGGACCGCCTCGTGACCGCCGTCGCCGTGGGTGAGTACCTGCCCGGCGCGAACCTGCCGCCGGAACGCGAACTGGCCGGCCTGCTCGGCGTCGCCCGGGTCACCGTGCGCGGTGCGATCGCGCGGCTCGTCGAACGGGGGCTGCTCGAGACCCGTCGAGGCCGGGGCGGCGGCACGTTCGTCCGCACCGAGTGGCCGGACAACTCTTCGGACGCCGTCGGGCGGGTGCTGCTCGCCCGGTGGGAGGCGATCCAGGACACCGCCGACGCCATCGCGCTGCTGCACGGGGCGCTCGCGACGGCCGCCGCGGAACGGGTCACCCCGGACGACGCCGCCCTGATCCGTGCGCGGCTCGAGGTGTTCCGTGACGCCACCTCGGGACTCGAGAAGCAGCAGGCCGACGCCGTGCTGCACCGGACGATCATCGACGCCGCGCGGAACGACGCCCTGCGGACGGCGCTCGCCGGGTTGGAGGCGCAGATCTCCATCGCCGCTCCGGCGCACCTGTGGGGCACGGCCGAGGGCATGGCGGAGATGGAGACCCGCGCGCTCCACGAGCACGAACTGCTGGTGGACGCGGTGTGTTCGGGGCGGGCGCCCGAGGCGGGCGTGATCGCCCGGCAGCACGTCGGGATCGACGTCGAACTGCTCGAACGGGCCGTACGGCGGACGGGGCAGGTGCCCCGCCACTGAGAGGACGGTCTGTCGGTCGGTGTGTTGGTCGGTCGGTGTGGCGGTCGGTCGTCAGTGCACGGCGGGTGCCGGCACCGGGTAGACGTCGTCGGGCATCGGCCACGGCGCCCACTTCGGCCGCGGCGCGTACACCAGGTACGGCTGCGGCGTCGGGTAGCTGACGAGCTCGAGTGTCGACCCCCACGGCGTGCGCGTGTAGACGAACCGGTTGCCGGCCCCCGCCTCGTCGCCACGCAGGTCGCGCGGGTCGGAATTCCGGGTACCGCCGGCTGACTCGACCCGGGCGAGCGTCTCGTCCAGGTCGTCGGCGTACATCGCCAGGTGCTGCCACCCCAGGTCGGACGGGTGTGCGGCGTTCCGCTGCTCGGGCCCCAGGTACTCGAACAGCTCGAGCCCCGGCCCCTCCGGCAGCGCGAGCATCCGCATGGCCCCCTGCGCCATGGTGCTCGGGATGCCGAGGTAGCCGTGCGCCTCGGAACTGCTGTTCGGCGTCTCGTCACGACGCCGCATGTCGTACAGGACGACGGCGTCGAACGCCGCCTCGAAGAACTGCGTGGCTGCGTCGATGTCCGGCACCGTGACGCCCACGTGGTCGATCCTGATTCCCCTGCTCATGGTCGATTCGTACCACCGGCGGTCCCCGCTGCTCGGGTCGGAGCGGGGTCCGTGCGGGGTCGGTGCCCATCGATGCGGCAAGCCGCACCGTGGCTCCGCGCGCGGCACCGGGAGCGGTCGGCGCCGGTCTCGACCACCGTCCCGGAACGGTCGTTCCAGGACGGGGTGCGGGACACACGACCGTTACACGAGGGAAACGGCGGGGGCGAAGTCGCTCCGTAGCTTCGTGCTCAAGCACGCACCGCCCCGCTTCCCACTCCCTCGGAGGACGCCATGGCTACCGACATCGCGACACCAGTCGCCGCGCCCCACGCCCCCACCACGACCGTCGCTCCCGCCCCAGCGGGCGCCGGTGTCGTCAAGCCCGGGTACGACCCGGCGCTCACGAACGAGGACCTCGCCCCGCTGCGCGAGCAGCGCTGGACGAGCTACAACTTCTTCGCCTTCTGGATGTCCGACGTGCACTCGGTCGGCGGCTACGTCACCGCCGGGTCGCTCTTCGCCCTCGGGATCGCGAGCTGGCAGGTGCTCATCGCCCTGGTGGTCGGCATCCTCATCGTGCAGGTCTTCGCCAACCTGGTCGCGAAGCCGTCGCAGCGCACCGGCGTGCCGTACCCGGTGATCAACCGCGCGGTGTTCGGGGTGCTCGGCGCGAACGTCCCCGCCATCATCCGCGGCCTCATCGCGATGGCCTGGTACGGCGTGCAGACCTTCCTCGCCGCCCAGTCGCTGAACATCATCTTCCTCAAGTTCATCCCGGCGTCGGCGGGGCTGCTCGACCACTCGTTCCTCGGGCTGTCGGCCCTGGGCTGGATCTCGTACGCGATCCTCTGGGTGGCACAGGGCGCGCTGTTCTGGATGGGCATGGAGGCGATCAAGCGGTTCATCGACTGGGCCGGACCGGCGGTCTACGTGGTGATGATCGTGCTCGCGGTCTACCTGGTCAGCCAGGCGGGCATCGGCAACATCTCGTTCACCCTGTCGGCCGGCGAGCCGCTGTCGTTCGGGGCGTCGATCCCGGTGATGCTGTCCGCGGTCGCCCTGGTGGTCAGCTACTTCTCCGGCCCGATGCTGAACTTCGGTGACTTCTCGCGCTACGGCCGGTCGTTCCGTGCGGTCAAGCGCGGCAACTTCTGGGGTCTGCCGATCAACTTCCTGTTCTTCTCGGTCCTGACGGTCCTCTGCGCCAGCGCGACGGTGCCGGTGTTCGGCAAGCTCATCACCGACCCGATCGAGACCGTGCAGGCCATCGGAGCACCCTTCGCGATCCTGCTCGGCGGCCTGACCTTCGTCACCGCGACCGTCGGCATCAACATCGTGGCGAACTTCATCAGCCCCGCGTTCGACTTCTCGAACGTGGCACCCCGGAAGATCTCGTGGCGGGCCGGGGGCATGATCGCCGCGGTCGGCTCCGTGCTCCTCACCCCGTGGAACTGGTACGGCAACGACCAGGCGATCCTGTACACGCTCGGGGTGCTCGGTGCGCTGATCGGCCCGCTGTTCGGCATCCTCATCGCGGGCTACTACATCGTCGGCAAGCAGCGCATCGCGATCGACGACATGTACTCCACGAGCCGCACGGCCCGGTACTGGTACCGCGGCGGGTTCAACCCGAACGCCATCTGGACCCTCGTGGTCACCGGCGCGATCTCGGTGGCGAGCGCGGTCCTGCCCCCGGCAGTCGGCGTGCTGCCGTGGCTGTCGAGCTACAGCTGGTTCATCGGGTGCGGCCTGGGCCTCGTCGTCTTCTGGGCGCTCGAGCGTGTCCGGCCGAGCATGCCCGTGCTCGACGCGGACGACCCCTCGGTCGACGACGGCGCGGCCGTCGGTCGCGCCTGACCCCCGGCGTCGCGGCCCGTCCTCCACAGGGCGGGTCGCGGCGCTCGGTCGTCCACAGATCCACACCACGGCCGGGAGGCCCGCCCCGCCCCCGCCACGATGGTCACCACCCAGCACCACCGGTTCCACCGCTCCACTCGCTCCACCGGAAGGACCCCGATGCGCATCCGCGTCGTCAACCCCAACACCACCGCGTCGATGACACGGGCGATCGGCGTCGCGGCCCAGGCCGCCGCCGCTCCCGGCACGCTGGTCGAAGCGGTCGAACCCTCGATGGGGCCGGCCTCGATCGAGAGCCACTACGAAGAGGCCCTGGCCGTGCCCGGGTTGCTCGAGCAGATCGCCCGCGGCGAGCAGGACGGGGTGGACGCGTTCGTCGTCGCCTGCTTCGGGGACCCGGGGCTCGACGCCGCGCGGGAGCTCGCGACGGTGCCGGTGATCGGGATCGCGGAGGCCGGGTTCCACGCCGCCGCGATGCTCGGCAGGCGGTTCGGCGTGGTCACCACCCTGGCGCGGACGACCGGCCGCGCCCACGAGCTCGCCCAGCGCTACGGCTTCGCCCCGCTCGTCACGGAGATCCGGGCGTGCGAGGTCCCGGTGCTCGAGCTCGACGACCCCGAGTCCGGAGCGCGGGCGCTCGTGATCGAGGAGTGCCGAGCGGTCATCGACGGGGGAGCCGATGCCGTCGTGCTCGGCTGCGCGGGCATGGCCGACTTCTGCGCCGAGGTCTCGCTGGCCATCGGGGCACCGGTCGTCGACGGCGTCGCGGCGGCCACGGTCCTGACGGAGTCGCTCGTCCGGCTCGGGTTGTCCACGGGCAAGCGCGGCGAGTACGCCCTGCCGCCGGTGAAGGTCATGTCGGGGCTGCTGGCGGGCTTCGAACGCCACCCGGCGGCGGTCGAGACGGCCGGGGCGGGCGCATGACGGGCCTCCCGGCGGGCGACACGGCAGACCTGGTCGTCCGCGCGCAGCGAGCCTGGGTCGACGGGGCGTTCCGTCCTGCCGCGGTCGTCGTCCACGACGGCCGGGTCACCGGCGTCCTGCCCGTCGACGCGGTCGTCGACGCCGTGCAGGACCACACCGTGCCGGCCGGGCAGGTGCTGCTCCCCGGACTCGTCGACACGCACGTGCACGTCAACGAGCCCGGCCGCACCGAGTGGGAGGGCTTCGCGTCCGCGACCCGGGCCGCTGCGATGGGCGGCGTCACCACGATCGTGGACATGCCGCTCAACTCCATCCCCGCGACGACCACGGTCGAGGCGCTCGCGGTCAAACGTGCGAGTGCCGAGGGCCGGGTGGCGGTCGACGTCGGGTTCTGGGGTGGCGCGGTCCCCGAGGGTCTCGGGTCGCTCGACACCCTGCACGACGCCGGCGTCTTCGGGTTCAAGTGCTTCACGGCGCCGAGCGGTGTCGACGAGTTCCCGCACCTCGACCCCGAGCAGCTCCGCGCCGCGATCGCCGAGGTCGCCGGTATCGACGCCCTGCTGATCGTGCACGCCGAGGACCCGGAACACCTCGTGCCGCACCGCGCGCTCGGCGGCCGGTACGCCGACTTCCTGGCCACCCGGCCCGTCGCCGCCGAACGGTCCGCGATCGCGCAGGTCATCGACGGCGCGCGGGCGACCGGTGCGCGGGTGCACGTGCTGCACCTGTCCGACGCGGGCGCACTGCCGATGCTCCGCACGGCGAAGGACGACGGCGTCCGGATCACGGTCGAGACGTGCCCGCACTACCTGTCGTTCGAGGCGGGCACGATCCCGGACGGCGCGACCGCCTACAAGTGCTGCCCACCGATCCGCGACGACGCCAACCGCGACGCGCTGTGGGGCGGCGTGCTCGACGGCACGATCGACCTCGTCGTGTCGGACCACTCGCCCTCCACTGCCGATCTGAAGACCGATGACTGGGGTCTCGCCTGGGGCGGGGTCGCCGGCCTGCAGGTCGGGTTCCGGGCGGTGTGGACCGAGGCCGAGCACCGAGGGATCCCGCTCGAGGCGCTGCTCCCGCTGTTCACGACCGGTCCGGCCGCCCTGGTCGGGCTGCGCGACCGCGGGGTGATCGCTCCCGGTGCCCTGGCGCACTTCGCCGTGTTCGATCCGTCCGCCGAGTCCGTCGTCGACGTCGCCGGGCTCGAGCACCGCAACCCGGTGTCCGCGTTCGACGGGCTCCGCGTGCGCGGCAGCGTCACCGAGACCTGGCTCCGCGGCCGTCGCATCGCCACGGCGGACGGCGGCGTGGTCGGCGTCGAGGGGCAGCTGGCCGGACGGCCCGTGCTCGCGGCGGAAACACCCCTGTAACGATCGTTCCGGTATCGTCGGATCAGGAACGGAAGGAACCACCATGCTCCCAGTGAACCCACCCGCCCGTCTCCTCATGGGGCCCGGTCCGATCGACGCCGACCCGCGCGTGCTCCGTGCCCTGTCGACGCCGCTCGTCGGCCAGTACGACCCCTGGATGACCTCGACGATGAACGAGACGCAGGCGCTCTACCGCCGCGTGTTCGGCACCCGCAACGACGCGACGCTGCTCGTGGACGGCACCTCGCGTGCGGGGATCGAAGCGGTGCTGGTGTCACTGCTCGCCCCGGGTGACCGCGTGCTCGTGCCGGTGTTCGGTCGGTTCGGGCACCTGCTCGCCGAGATCGCCGGCCGTGCCGGGGCCGAGGTCCACACCATCGAGACCGACTGGGGCCAGGTCTTCACGCCGTCCGCGATCGAGTCGGCCATCGCCCGCGTCCGGCCGAAGGTGCTGGCGGTCGTGCAGGGCGACACCTCGACCACGATGAACCAGCCGCTCGACGAACTCGGTGCGATCTGCGAGCGGTACGGCGTCCTGCTCTACACCGACGCCACGGCGACGGTCGGCGGCAACCCGCTCGAGGTCGACGCCTGGGGGATCGACGCCGTGAGCGCCGGGCTGCAGAAGTGCCTCGGCGGCCCGTCCGGCAGCGCACCCGTCACGCTGTCGCCGAAGGCCGTGGCCGTGCTCGACGAGCGGCGGAGCGTCGAGGCCGGCATCCGGGAACCCGGTGACGACGTCGCCGACGAACCGATCCGCTCGAACTACCTCGACCTCGCGATGATCCTCGACTACTGGGGCCCCCGCCGCCTGAACCACCACACCGAGGCCGCTTCGATGCTCTACGCCGCGCACGAGTGCGCCCGCATCCTGCTCGAGGAAGGCCGCGACGCGGTCGTCGCCCGCCACGAGACCGCCGGGCGCGCGATGCTCGCCGGGGTGCAGGCCCTCGGGCTCCCGGTATTCGGCGACGTCGCCCACAAGATGCACAACGTCGTCGCCGTCGAGATCCCGTCCGACGTCGTCGGCGACCAGGTGCGCGGCGCGATGCTCGACGACCACGGGATCGAGATCGGCACCTCGTTCGGGCCGCTGCACGGTCGGGTCTGGCGCATCGGCACGATGGGCTACAACGCCCGGAAGGACACCGTGGTCACGACCCTGGCCGCGCTCGAGCACACCCTGCGCCGGGCCGGGCACGCGGTCCCGCACGGCGGTGGTGTCGATGCCGCCCTCGACGTCTTCCGCGACGACACCGCAGCGGTCGCTCCCGCCGGGGCCGAGGTGCTCGCGTGAGCGCCGTGCCCGTCCTGAACGCCACCGCCGTGGGCACCGCCGACGCCGAACTCGTCGCCCGCTGGTGCGACGAGCTCGCCGCCCTCAGTGCCGAACCGGGCCGGATCACCCGCGTCTACCTGTCGCCCGAGCACGCCCGGGCGAACGCCCTCGTCGCGGGCTGGATGCAGGACGCCGGACTGTCCACCTGGCAGGACGCCGCCGGCAACCTGCACGGCCGGGCCGCGGGCGCGACGCCCGACGCCCCCGTGCTGCTGCTCGGCTCGCACCTGGACACCGTGGTCGACGCCGGACGGTACGACGGCGTCGTCGGGGTGCTCATGGCCATCCGCACCGCCGCCCGGCTCACCGCGGACGGTCCGCTGCCCGTCGCGCTCGAGGTCATCGCGTTCTCCGACGAAGAGGGCACGCGCTTCGGCAAGGCCCTGCTCGGGTCGTCCGCGGTGGCCGGGGTCTGGGACGACGCCTGGTGGAACCTGACCGACGGTGACGGCGTCACGCTCCGGCAGGCCTTCACCGACTTCGGCCTCGACCCGGAGCGCGTCGGCGACGCCGCGGTCGACCCGGCGTCGGTGGTCGGCTACCTCGAGGCGCACATCGAGCAGGGGCCGTACCTCGAGCAGGCCGGGCAGGCCCTCGGGGTCGTCACGAGCATCGCGAGTGCCCGCCGGTTCTCGGTCGAGGCCGTGGGAGAGGCCCGGCACGCCGGCGGCACCCCCTACGAGCGCCGGCACGACGCCCTGCTCGCCGCCGCCGAGGCCGCGCTCGCGGTGGAACGGATCTGCCGGGCATCGCACCAGGTCGGCACCGTCGGCACGATGACCGTCGAGCCCGGAGCCGTCAACGTCGTCCCCGGGCTCGCACGGTTCTCCGTCGATCTGCGCGGCGAGTTCGACGACGAGCGCGACGAGGTCTGGGACGAACTCTCCAAGGCCTTCACACTCATCGGTGAACGGCGCGGGGTGAGCGTCACCCCGACCGAGGTGCACCGTGCACCCGCGGTGTTCTGCTCGCCCCGGCTGATGGACGCCGTCCGCGCCGGGATCGTGTCGACGGGCGAGACCGCGCCGATGGAGCTGTTCTCACGAGCCGGCCACGACGCGATGTCGCTCGGGCTCGTGACCGACGTGGCGATGCTGTTCCTCCGCAACCCCGACGGCATCAGCCACCACCCGGACGAGTTCGTGTCGACGCCGGACATCGCCCTCGGCCTCGACGCCCTGGCCGTCGCCGTCGACCGGGTGGCCCGCGCATGAGCACCGCCGGCCCCGACGTCCGCGCCCGGATCGACTCCGTGTGGGAACAGCTCTCGCCCGCCGAACGACGGGTCGCCGCCATGGTCCGCCACGACCCGGAACTCCTGCTCGTCGGCACCTCCGCCGAACTCGCGGCCGAGTCCGGCACCTCGAAGGCCACGGTCTCGCGACTCGTGCGGTCGCTGGGGTTCCAGGACGCCGCCGAGGTCCGGCAGAACCTGATGTCCGCACGGGGTTCGGGCCTGCCGTGGGTCGCCGAGGACGCCGCCCACGTCGACCAGCGCGCGGTCGAGGCGCGCAACCTCGACGCGGCCTTCGCGTCCCTCGGCCGAGCGGATCGCCCGCGCCTGGCCCGTCGGATCGTCCGTGCCCGCCGCGTGCTCGTCCTCGGTGAACGCGGCGCGTACCCGATCGCACTGCAACTGCGGTCCCAGCTGGCGCAGGTGCGGTCCGACGTCCGGGTCGGTCCGTCGCCCGGGCAGCGACTCGGCGAAGAGGTCGCCGACCTCGACCGGCACGACCTCGTGATCCTGGTGACCGTGCGTCGGCACACCGCCGGGGTCGAACGGATCGTCCGGCACTGCGTCGACTCCGGGGCGGACGTCATCGTCCTCGGCGACCCGACGGCCGCGGTCATCGCCGCTCCCGCCGCCACCGCGATCCTCTGCCCGGTCGACTCGCCGTCGGCGTTCGACTCGATGGCCGCGCTGTTCGCCGTCGTCGCCGCGATCACGAACGACGTCTACGACGCCTCGGGTCCCGGTGGCCGGGTGCGGGTCGACGCCGTCGCCACCGCCTACGACGCGTTGGGGGAGCTCGCTGCGCCCTGATCGCCGTCCGATCCGGCGCGCAGCTCGGCACGCAGTTCGGCGGCGAGCGAGGCGTTGCGGTCGGCGATGAGCCGCGGCATGTACCGGGCCAGCGCGAGCAGCTCGGCCAGGCGGCCCAGCAGGCCGAGCGGTGCCCGGAACGTGATGGTGTCGACCATGCGCGTGCCGCCGGCCGACGGCTCGAAGCGGTGCTCGTGGTGGAACCGGGCGAACGGCCCACGCACCTGTTCGTCGACGAAGCGGTGGGGCGCCTCCAGGGCGGTGATCCTGCTCGTCATCCGCCAGACGACCCCGAAGTGCCGCGCACGCCAGGTGACGGTCTCGCCCAGGCCGATCATGCCGGCCGTCGTGCCGGCGACGGCGCGTTCGTCGGTCGCGGCCATCGATCGCTCGTGCGCGCCGATGTCGAGCGACAGCGCGAAGGCGCGCTCCGGCGGAACCGGCAGGTCCGTCACGACCCGGAACGAGACGGTCACGACGTCGGCCAGACCGTCGCGGCGGACCGATCGTCGTCGTGCAACGCGGCGGCGAGCAACTGGTCGTGCCGGCTGCCGCGGTGCAGCACGCTCGACCGCGTACGTCCTTCGAACCGAAGACCGAGCCGCTGTGCGACCGCGGCCGACGCGGTGTTCGTGGCGATCGCGCGCCACTGCACCCGGACGAGACCGAGTCCCTCGGGCGGACCGACGAAGGCCCACTGCAGCACGCGCTCGGCGGCCTCGGTCATGATGCCGGAGCCGCGACCGTCCGGGTGCATGGCGTACCCGATCTCGGCGGCCCCGTCGGCGAAGGCGAACAGGCCGACCGTGCCGAGCAGCCGGAGGTCGTCCGCGCGCCGGATCCCGAACTCGTACCGGGTGTCCGCCACCCAGCCGGGCGCGACGACGTCAGTGATCCAGTACCGTGCCTCGGCGTGCCCGTACGGCACCGGCACCGGGGTGGAAGCGATGACGTCGGGGTCGTTGGCGTAGGCCACCACGTCGTCGGCGTCGCCGAGCTCGGGGACCGAGAGCACCAGTCGCTCGGTGCGGAGGGTGACGGGCTGCACCGTTCGAGCCTAGCCACGACGGCGCGGGCGGTAGCGTCGGGGGATGACGTTCGACGCGCTCCCGTTCCCGGTCATCGACGGCCACAACGACCTGCCCTGGGAACGCCGTGACAGCCACGACTCCGGCGTCGAGGGCATCGACACCGAGACCGACTCGCTGCACACCGACATCCCGAAGCTCCGCGCCGGCGGCGTCGTCGGGCAGTTCTGGTCGGTGTTCGTGCCCGCGGACGACCCGGACCCCGTGACGACGACGCTGCAGCAGGTCGACCTCGCGCACCGGATCATCGCGCGCTACCCCGACGACCTCGCGCTCGCCCGCACCGCCGCCGAGGTCCGTGCCGCCGTCGACTCCGGCCGGATCGCGTCGCTGCTCGGCGCCGAGGGCGGGCACTCGATCGGTGACGACCTCGCGGTCCTCCGCACCCTCGCGCGGCTCGGCGTCCGCTACATGACGCTCACCCACAACGACGACACCCCCTGGGCCGACTCCGCGACCGGGGAGCGGGCGCACGGCGGCCTCACCGACCGCGGGCGGCAGATCGTCGCCGAGATGGAGCGGATCGGCATGCTCGTCGACCTGTCCCACACCGCACCGGCCACCATGCGGGACACCCTCGACGTGGCGACCCGGCCCGTCGTGTTCAGCCACTCGTCGACCGTCGCGATCGACGACCACCCGCGGAACGTGCCCGACGACGTGCTCGCCCGGTTGGCCGACAACGGCGGCGTCGTGATGATCACCTTCGTGCCGAAGTTCGTGTCGCGGGCGTGGGCGGACTGGGAGGAGTCGGGCATGGCCGGCGAACCGCCCCTGGTCACGGTGTCGGACGTCGCCGACCACGTCGAGCACGCCCGCGACGTCGCCGGTGTGGCGCACCTGGGCCTCGGCGGCGACTACGACGGCACCCCGGTGCTGCCGCCGGACCTGCGGGACGTGTCGCGGTACCCGGTGCTCGCGGCGGAGCTCGTCCGACGCGGGTGGGGCGAGTCGGACCTGCGGGCGCTGGCCGGTGGCAACGTGCTGCGGGTGCTCGAGGCGACCGACGAGCGGTTCGCCCGGACGGCGTTCGTGCGCTGAGGCGGTGGGGCGAGCCGCGAAAGCGACTCTCCTCGGCGCTGGTCGTGCTCACTCCCGCGAAAGCGACAGAACCCTGCGAACCTTCCGCGGGCATCTGTCGCTTTCGCAGGCCGGGGCAGGAAGGGCCTGGAGGCGCGACTCGCGTCCGGCGCGCACGCGCCGTCACGGACAGGACCGCCTGGGGTCCGGTCGCTAGGATCGGGCGCACACCGCGCCTCCAGGAAGAGCGATGCGCGACCTGAGCTGCGAAGGACGGACCGGATGAGCGGCACCATCTACGAGAACATCTCCCAGGCGTTCGGCAACACCCCCCTCGTCAAGCTGAACCGGCTGCCGAAGGCGGGCGGGGCCGAGGTGCTCGCCAAGCTCGAGTTCTACAACCCGGGTGCCAGCGTCAAGGACCGTCTGGGCGTCGCGATCATCGACGCCGCCGAGGCCTCCGGTGCGCTGCAGGCCGGTGGCACCATCGTCGAGGGCTCGTCCGGCAACACCGGCATCGCCCTCGCCCTGGTCGGCGCCGCTCGCGGGTACCGGGTCGTCATCACGATGCCCGAGACGATGAGCGTCGAGCGCCGTGCGGTCATCCGTGCGTACGGGGCCGAGATCGTCCTGACCCCCGGGCCCGAGGGCATGAAGGGCGCGGTCGCCAAGGCAGAGTCGATCGTCGCGGAGACCCCCGGCGCGATCCTCGCCCACCAGTTCGAGACGGCTGCGAACGCCGAGATCCACCGGAAGACCACGGCGGAGGAGATCCTCCGCGACACCGAGGAACACGTCGACGTGTTCGTCGCGGGTGTCGGCACCGGCGGCACGATCACCGGTGTCGGGCAGGTGCTCAAGGAGCGCGTACCCGGCGTGCAGATCGTCGCCGTCGAGCCGAAGGACTCGCCCCTGCTCACCGAGGGCAAGGCCGGTCCGCACAAGATCCAGGGCATCGGCGCGAACTTCGTGCCAGAGGTCCTCGACCAGAGCGTCATCGACGAGGTGTTCGACGTCGAGCTCGACGACGCGCTCCGGGTCGCCCGTGCCCTGGCGACGCAGGAGGGCATCCTGTCCGGCATCTCGTCCGGCGCGATCATCCACGCGGCCCTCGAGATCGCCGCACGCCCCGAGAACGCCGGCAAGCGGATCGTCGCCATCGTGTGCGACACCGGAGAGCGCTACCTGTCGACGGTGCTCTTCGAGGGGCTCACTGCGTGAGTCGTCCTCTTCGACGAGGCGTGCTGCGGACCATCCGGGAGGACCTGTCCGCAGCACGCCGCGGTGACCCCGCTGCCCGGGGCGACCTGGAGAACGCGATCGTCTACTCCGGGTTGCACGCCATCTGGACGTACCGCGTGACCCACCGTCTCTGGAACGCGCAGGGGCTGCCCGGGTCCCGGTTCGCGGCCCGCCTGCTCGGGCAGATCGCACGGTCGGTCACCGGCATCGAGATCCACCCCGGCGCGCGCATCGGCCGCCGGTTCTTCATCGACCACGGCATGGGCGTCGTCATCGGCGAGACCTCGGTCATCGGTGACGACGTGCTCGTGTTCCACGGCGTCACACTCGGCGGACGCGGCGGAGACCACGGGCCGGGAGCCCGACGGCACCCGGTGGTGGGGGACCGCGTGGTGCTCGGCGCCGGGTCGTCACTGATCGGGGCGATCACGATCGGGCCGGACTCCGTCGTCGGTGCCAACACGGTGGTCACGAAGGACGTGCCGGCGGGGTCGGTCGTCACGGGCGTCGCCGGGACTCCGCGTCCCCGATCCGGGCACGAGGGCGTCCCGACGCTCTGAGCGCGTCGCGCCGCCCCGCGCCGCCCCGCGTCGCGTCGCGCCACCCGCGTACGCCGGGGCACGCCGGGCACGCAAAACACCGGTGTTCGCGCATCGCACCCCGGCGTGCGGGTGTTCAGGACGCGAACACCGGTGTCGTGCCGGCGTCACCGAGCGAGTGGGAGCGTCAGCTCTTCTCGCAGGCGATGCCGTCCTTGTCGCGGTCGAGCTTGGTGTTCGCCTTGTACAGGGCGTCGTCCTTCTTCACCGTGCCCTTGAGCGCACGGTAGGTGGTCTTGCCGCCGGAGACGACCTTGTTCTTCGTGACGGACTTCTTGGCGATGCCGCCGGAGTACACCTTGTGCACCGCGGTGCAGTTGGCGTAGGACTTCGGCGCGGCCTGCGCGGTCGAGGTCCCGCCGACGACGACGGTGGTCGCGAGGACGGCGGTGGCGGCGGCGATGCCGAGGGTACGGATGATGCGCACGGGTTCCCCCTGGAACTGGTGGTGATCGCGCGAGCGACCGCCGCGTCGGGTGCGCGGCGTGGTGATCCTACGACGTGATCGACACTCATGACCTGCCCCCGAACGGGGTGCGCTGTCGGCGGCCTGCGGCATCCTGGTCACATGGACGGCGAGCAGCTGCACGACATCGCGAGCCGCACGGCGCTGGCGTTGCCGGCGGCCGTCGAGACCCAGCCGTTCGGCGAGGGCTCGGTGGTCTACAAGGTCGTCGGCAAGATGTTCGTGATGGTCACCGAGGTGCGTGGGACCCCGATCGTGAACCTCAAGTGCGCGCCGCCGCACGGAGCGGCGCTCGTGCGCGACCACGACGAGATCACGCCCGGGTGGCACATGAACAAGCGGCACTGGATCACGCTGACGCCGGGCAACGGCATCGACGAGACCCTGGTCGAGGACCTCGTGGCGAACGCCTACGACCTGGTCGTGGCCGGGCTGCCCGTGGCGAAGCGTCCGATCGACCCCTCGCGCGGCGTGCTGCCGAGCTGATCGGGACCGACGGGCCCGACCGGCTCGACCGGCTCAGGCCCGCGCGGCGACCTTCGTCAGGTCGTGGACGACCTTCGGCACCAGCCGTTCTCCCGACTCGAGCACGGCCCGCGCACGATCGGGCGCCAGGTCCCCGAAGATCTCGCCGATGGTCACCCCGTGTTCCGGCCGGTACGTCACCTCGATCGGGTCACCCGCGGCGACCGAACCGGACTTGACGACGCGGAAGTACGCCCCCGGCCGCCCCTCGTCGGCGAACCGCTTCACCCACCCGTCGATCCCCATGCGCCGGGCGAAGGTGCCGCAGGGTGTTCGGGGGACCGTCACCTCGAGCACGAGGGTGTCGCCGATCCGCCAGCGTTCCCCGGTCACGGCCCCGGTGACGTCGATGCCGCTGGTGCGGAGGTTCTCGCCGAACAGGCCGGGCGGGACCTCGCGCTCGAGCAGGTCGGCGAAGTACGCGGCGTCCTCGTCGGCGTAGGCGTACACGGCCTGGTCCACACCGCCGTGGTACTTGCGGTTCGCCTGCACGTCGGCGCGCAGGCCGAGCGGCCGGACCCGGACGCTGCCGGTGACCGGACGCTTGTCGATGGCGGTGACGCCGATGATGCCGGAGTCCGGCAGCAGGCGGTCGACGCGGCAGACGGCGGTGACGAGCGACATGGGATCAACTCTGGTGCACACACGCCCGCGAACCAAGCCGTGCCCGGCCCGGCCGGATCGGGATGAATGACCCAAGCGGTCGACGGAGCGCCGGTCCTACGGTGAAGGGGCTTCGGTCTCCCGCCGAACGGGAGGCAGCGGCCAGTCCGCGTCACATGTGGAGCAGAAACTCACGGAGGTTCACGATGGCGTTCGTCACCACGAGCGATGGTGCAGAGATCTTCTACAAGGACTGGGGGCCGCGCGACGCGCAGCCGATCGTCTTCCACCACGGATGGCCCCTGTCGTCGGACGACTGGGACGCGCAGATGCTGTTCTTCCTGGGCAAGGGGTACCGGGTGATCGCGCACGACCGCCGCGGGCACGGGCGTTCGTCGCAGATCGGCACCGGTCACGACATGGACCACTACGCGAGCGACACGGATGCGGTCGTGCAGCACCTCGACCTGCAGAACGCGGTCCACATCGGGCACTCCACCGGTGGTGGCCAGGTCGCACGGTACGTCGCGCAGTACGGCGAGCCCCAGGGCCGCGTCGCCAAGGCCGTCCTGGTCTCGTCGGTGCCCCCGATCATGCTGCAGAGCGACACCAACCCGGAGGGCACGCCGATCTCGGTGCTCGACGGGTTCCGGAGCGCCCTCGCCGCGAACCGCGCCGAGTTCTTCCAGGCCGTCGCCGAGGGCCCGTTCTACGGGTTCAACCGTCCCGGCGTGGAGGTCTCCGCCCCGGTGGTCGCGAACTGGTGGCGCCAGGGGATGACGGGCAGCGCCCTGGCCCACTACGAGGGCATCAAGGCGTTCTCGGAGACGGACCAGACCGAGGACCTCAAGGCGATCTCCGTCCCGGTCCTCGTCACGCAGGGCGACGACGACCAGGTCGTGCCGTACAAGGCGGCCTCGCTCAAGCAGGCCGAGCTGCTCAGCAACGCCACGCTCAAGATCTACGAGGGCTACCCGCACGGGATGCTGACGACCCACGCGGACGTCATCAACCCCGACCTGCTCGCCTTCATCCAGCAGTAGGACGAGCCGACCGGCAGGAGGACGAGCCGACACGCAGTAGGGCGAGCCGACACGCACGACGTCAGGGGCGCGCACCGGAACCGTCCGGTGTGCGCCCCTTCGGTGTGTGACGAACGCGGTGCGGGATGCGTCCCACCAGTACCCGTCCGACGACGGTGGACGGACGCACCCAGCCGTTCACCATCCACCACCAGTAGAAGGAACGCGTGCACCACCAGTCCCTCGCCGAGCTCGACGACGCGGTCCTCGCCGGCCGGTCGTCCGACGGCGACGTCCGGGCCTTCGAGGTCCTGATCCGTCGCCACACTCCGCTGCTCCGCGCCTACGCCCGTCGGACCCTCGGTTCCACCGACGAACTCGACGACGTCGTGCAGGAGACCTTCATCACCGCGTGGGACCGCCTCGACTCCCTCGAGGACCTCGCGCGCGTGAAGTCGTGGTTGATGCGCATCCTGAGCCGGAAGTGCCTCGACCGGATCCGCGCGCGGCGTGTCCACGACGACGTCACCGAGCTCGAGGTCGCCGCGCCGGCCGACGACGCACCCGACCGGGTCGCCGAGGCGCGCTCGCGCGAGGACGCGGTCGAACGTGCGCTGGCCGAACTGCCCGAAGCCCAACGACGGTGCTGGATCATGAAGGAGGTGCTCGAGTACCGGTACGACGAGATCGCCGCCGAACTCGACCTGCCACCCTCGACGGTCCGGGGACTGCTGTCCCGAGCGAGGAAGAACATGATCCGACTCATGGAGGGATGGCGATGACCGACCACGACGGCATCCGGCCGGACCTGCCCGACAGCCCGGAAGCACTCGACGCCCTCGAACGCGGTGACCTCGACGGCCACTCGATCGACGAACTCGCCGACTACCTCGACGCCGGCATGCAGCCGGCGGACCCGAGCATCGACGACTCGCCCGCCTGCCAGAACGCCCTGGCCGCGATCATCCGCGTCCGCCACGCGTCGCTCCGCTCGCTCGAGGCGGCCGCCCGCGACGAGGCCCCGGCCGACGAGTCCTGGATCAGCGGCGTCCTGGCGAACATCTCGATCGAGTCCCGCTCCGGTCGCGACGTCCCGCTCCGCCCCCTGTCCGAGACCGAGCGCCCGGTGATGACCGAGGGCGCCATCCGGTCCCTCATCCGCCGCACCGGCGACGAGGTCCCCGGCGTGCTCGTGGCCCGCTGCCACCTCGACGGCGACGTCACCGAACTCGCGTCCCCGATCCGGGTGGTCGTCGAGATCGCGATCGCGTCCGGTCCGTCGATCCCGGCGACCGCCGAGCTGGTCCGCGCCGCCGTGGCCGGCGCCCTGGCCGAGCAGACCGACCTGCTCGTCGAGGCGATCGACGTCGTCGTCCGCGACCTGCTGCCGGACCCCGAGCCCGGCACCGACGAAACAGGCACCGACGAGCCCGGCACCGACCCGGAGGAGGCCCGATGAGCACCACCGACGAGACCCTCGCCGCGATCGAGGCCGCCGTCCTCGAGGTCCCCGGCGTCACCGACCTGTACCGCTCCCGCCCGACGGTCGCGAGCGCCGTGCAAGCGGTCCGCAGCATCGCCACGAGCACCGGACCGCTCCGGATCGTCGTCGACGACGACGCCCTGCGCGTGGTCATCGGTACCGACGGCTTCCGCCCGGCCCCCGAGGTCGCCCGCGCCGTCCACGACGTCGCCCTGGCGACCGCGGCAGCGCACGGCCTGGCGCTCAGCCGCGTCGACGTGCGCGTCGCGCGGGTGGGCTGACCGCGACCACAGACCGGACGGGAGGCCCGTGGCGACGCCGCCACGGGCCTCCCGTCCGCCGTGGGCGCAGCTGATCCCGCCCGGCGCGACCCGACGCCGCCTCCGGTGCCGAAGGAGACCCTCGCAGGACCACGTGCAGCGCGCCGGCAGTCCGTAGCGTGCTCGTGAGGGAGCGGCAGCAGTTCCGCACCGATCGTCGTCGCACGGACCGGAGGAACCATGGAGACCGACGCCGCCGTGGTCCCGTCACGTCGCGTCCGTGTGTACGGACGGCCGTTCGACGCGGACTCCTACGCCCTGCGGGACTTTCTGTCGCGCTCCGTGGTGCAGTTCGACTGGTTCCCGGTCGACGTCGGTGGTGCCGGACCCGGCGACCAGGCCGCGGCCGCCGTCCGGGTCGATCCGTCGCGGCTCCCGCTCGTGGTGTTCCCCGACGGCACGGAACTGGTCGCACCGACCCTGCGCGAGGTCGCCGACCGGCTCGGGTGGATCCACGCTCCGCGCCGCCAGGAGTACGACCTGTCGATCTACGGTGCCGGTCCGGCGGGGCTGTCCGCTGCCGTGTACGCCGCGTCCGAAGGGCTCGACGTCGTCCTGCTCGAGCGGGACGCCGTGGGCGGGCAGGCCGGATCGAGCAGCCTCATCGAGAACTACCTGGGGTTCCCCGAGGGCATCGCCGGGGCGGACCTCGCCGAGCGTGCCCGGGAACAGGCGGTCCGGTTCGGCGCCGAACTCCTGGTGATGCGCGAGGGGGTGCGCGGGGTCTTCCACGACGGCCGCATCCACGCCGACCTCGCCGACGGCGGCCACGTCGTCGCCCGTGCGAACATCTGCGCGACCGGTGTCGAGTGGCGTCGGCTCGGGCTGCAGCGCGAGCAGGAGTTGCTCGGCTGCGGTGTCTACTACGGTGCCGGGACGAGCGAGGCGGACGGCTGCGCCGGCGAGCAGGTCTTCGTGGTCGGCGGGGCGAACTCGGCGGGCCAGGCGGCGATGAACCTGTCCCGTTCCGCGGCGCACGTCACGATGCTCGTGCGGGGCGCGTCGCTGTCGGCCACGATGTCGGAGTACCTGAGCGCCAGGATCGCGGCCGCACCGAACGTGACGGTCCGGACGGGCTGCCAGGTCTCGGCGCTCCACGGGGACACCCGACTCGAGTCGATCGAGGTGACCGACGGCGACGGGGCCACGGTGTCGCTGCCGGCCACGCGGTTGTTCATCTGCATCGGCGGACGACCGGACACGAGCTGGGCCGAACAGACGCCCATGGTCCGCGACCGGCTCGGGTACCTGGTCACCGGCCCGGACCTCGACGCCGTCGACGGCTCACTCGACCAGTGGCCGCTCGAGCGGCGTCCGTTCTGGCTCGAGACGAACGTGCCGGGGTCCTTCGCCGCCGGGGACGTCCGCGCCGGGTCCGTCAAGCGCGTCGCCGCAGCGGTCGGCGAGGGCGCCATGGCCGTGACCTTCGTCCACCGCCACCTGGCGACGAGCGACTGACCGAGGAGTCCCGTGATGCCCGACGAACCCGACACGACACTGCCGACCGCCGCGGAGTCGATCACCTCCCTGGACCGGCCCACCGCCTTCTTCAACGCCCTGATGACCGAGCACTTCGTCCTCGAGAGCGCGCGGAGCATCACGGTCAGCGAGTCGAGCAGTCGCTCCTCGCTGTACCTCACCACGCTCTCCAGCTCGCTCGTCGCCTTCGGGTTCCTCGCGCACACGCCCTTCGCGCTCGGGTTCCTCGGCGCGATCATCCCGGTGATCGTCCTGCTCGGCGCGTTCACCTACGAACGCCTCGTCGAGACCTCGCTCGAGGACGTCGCCGCGCTCGCCGCGATGCAACGGATCCGTCGCTACTACGGTCGGCTGCTGCCCGAGGCCGACACGTACTTCCCGATGCCCCGCGGGCGGCACGCGGCGAACGAGCTGCTCGACATCGGCCGGGCCCCGTCGTGGTACCGGCTGCTGTTCACGATGTCGTCCGCGATCGCGGTGGTGAACTCGATCGTCGCCGGCGCCGGGGTCGCCATCCTGGTCGACCAGCTCGGCGTCGACGACCCGGGTTCGATCGCGTGGGGCGTCGGGTCGGCGGTGGTGCTGGCCGTGGCGCACCTGTCGTACCAGGTGCGGTCGCACACCACGATGCACGAGGTGATCGCCCGGTCGGAGGCGCTCGACACCGACCGTCGGCTGCCCTGACCGGTCGCGGGAGGCCGCGACCGGCCGCGACCGGCCGCGACCGGTGTCAGCGTCGCTCGGCCAGCTGCTCCGACCAGTCGCGGGGGAGCCGGTCGGCCGGACCCGGCACCGACTGGGTCGTCGGGTGCGCCTGCGGGTCGGCGAGGCGGGGCCCGTCCACGAAGTCCTGCGCAACGAAGTCCCAGAACCACCCCTCGCCCGGCTCGAACGACTGCATGACCTCGTGCCCGGTGACCGCGAAGTGCGCCGTGGCGTGCCGGTTCAGGGAGTCGTCGCAGCAGCCGACGTGCCCGCAGGCGGCGCACCGACGCAGGTGCACCCACCACGAGCCCGTCGCGTCGCACTCCACGCACCCCGTGCCGGACGGGGGGACGGACGGGGAGACCATGGTCGCGCGTGCACTCATGGTCCAACCGTGCGCCGCGCACCCACCGGAGCGCTTGAGTCAAACGGCGCTGGTACCGCGCGGGCGGACTTCCTACGGTCGAACCGAGGCCGGACGAGGAGTGCGTGGTGCGGGAGACGACGGATGACAGGACCACGTCCTTGACGACCCTCGCCACGTGGGCGCAGCAGGTCCTCGACGATCCTCGGCACCGACGACCGGCCGTCCACGTCCCGGTCGCCGTCGCAGACCTCGGTCGACACGGCACCCTCGGGCTCGGTGCGCTCGCCGGCACCGGCACCGGCACCGGCACCGCCGACGGCCTGGTCGTGTTCGACCGCCGGTGCTTCCGGATGCTGCCGGACGGCGCCGCAGCGGTCGCGGACGCGGCCGACCCGGTCGCGTTCGCGGTCGTCTCGACGTTCTCGCCCGACCTGGTGGTGACGGTCGCGTCGGTCGCCTCCGTTGCCGACCTGGAGGCCCGGATCGCCGCCGTCCTGCCGCCGCGCGACTTCGCGGTGGCGGTCTCGGTCGACGGCGTCTTCGACGAGGTCCGGACCGAGGACAGCACGACCGGGACGACGGTGCACCGCGCGGTGACGGGGCGTCTCGTCGGCTTCCGGACGCCGGGCCCGGGCGGGGTCCGTGCCGACCTGCACCTCGGGTTCCTCGACGCCACCCGCACCCGCGCCGGAGCGCTCGCCGGGTTCGCGGGGTTCTCCGGGCGGATCGAGCTCGGCTTCTCCACCGCGCCGCACCTGGCGGTTCGTGCGCTCGGTGCCGGGTTCGACGACGACCGCGATGTGACCCGATGTGACCCGGAGTGACCCGATGTGACCCGATGTGACCCGGAGTGACCCGGTGCGGCCCGGCGCTGCCCGACCGGAGGTCAGCCGGAGCGGTGCTGCCGGAACCGCGCCGCGAGCTCCCGGCGGGAGGCCACGCCCCACTTCGCGTAGACGTGGCGGACGTGGCTCGTCACCGTGTGGGTCGAGATGAACAGGTCGGACGCGATCTGCTGCGTCGTCAGGCCGGCGGCGACCCGTTCGACGACCTGGGCCTCGCGAGCGGTGAGCCCCGGGAGTCCCGAGGCGCCCGACGCAGCGGGGTCGGCGGTGGCCGCCCGGACGGTCACGCCGACGCCCCGCAGGTGCCGCCGCGCCCGTTCGGCCTCGCGCAGGGCACCGGCGTCGTCGAACATCGTGGTCGCCTCCCGCCACACCTCGACGGCCGCGGGCACGGAGCGCCGCCGCAGGGCGCTCCCGAGGTCCTCGAGCGCCGCGGCGAGCACGAGCCGGCGATCGACCCGGCGCAGCCGCTCCACCGCCGCGCCGAGGTGCTCCACGGAGTCGTGGACGAGTCCGTGCACGTGCAGCCAGGTCCCGTCGCACAGGTCGTTGTCCGGGTTCGCCGCGGCCCGGAGTCGCGCCACCCGTTCGATCCGCTCGAGTCGGTCCCGTCGGCCCCCACGGATCGCGATGCGCGCGAGGTGGACGTCGTCGGCGAAGTCGGCCGGGCTCGACATCGACGCGATCGGCTCCTCCAGGCTCCGCCACGCCACCTCGCTGCGGTCGACGGCGGCCCGGGCATCGCCGTGTGCGTCCGCTTCGAGCGCCAGCAGCCACGAGCCGGAGCGTGCGAAGGCCGGATCGGCGTGCAGGGCCTCGGCGAAGTGCCGCGTCCTGTCGGCCGCTGAGCGGTCGCCCTGCAGCAGCGCCGTGCGGAAGAGGACCGTCCCGGCCGTGAGCGCGGCGAACTGACCGAGCTCCAGGTCCTCGGCCAGGTCGAGGACCGACTCGGCCGACGTCTTGGCGTCCTCCAGACGGCCCTGGTCGAAGAGCACCCGCGTGCGCAGCATCATCCAGGCGGCGGTCGGGCGGGCCAGGTGGTTGCGACGGGTCTCGATGGCGTTCGCCTCGGCGATGCGTCCTGCCCGTTCGGTGTCGCCGAGTGCACCCGCGAGGAACGCCACCCAGAGCCCCTCGGGCAACCAGGTGCTCGACGAGCCCCCGGTGGCAGCGATCCGGCTCATCGCCGACGTGATCGCCTGCGTCGCGTCCGCGAACCGGCCCTCGTTGAAGGCGAGCACGGACGCGCTGGCCTCGAAGGTGGCGACGGCGACCGGGTCCGCGTCACCGTCGCCCGTCGCCCGGGCCTCCCGCAGCGCGGTCGCGAGGTCCGCGTGCCGTCCGGCCTGGGCGAGGTTCAGCGCGCGGACGGCGAGCAGACGGGACCGCACGCCGGCGCTCACGCCGGGCAGGGCCAGCGCGGACTCGACCGTCCGCAGCGCATCCGGCGTCGAGCCCTCGGTCTGCAGCCGCGCCAGGGTGAGGTGCAGGCGTGCGTCGTCCTCCGGGGCGAGGCGCCCCTGCAGGTCGTCGAGCAGCGCACGGGCCTCGGCCGTCCGACCGCTGTGCCAGAGCAGCGGCAGGACGTCGACGACGACGCCGGGCAACGCCGGGGTGCCGTGCGCGAGGTCGGCGGCGCGGAGGGCGAGCGCGCCGGCCTCGGTGGGATCGGTGCTCGCGAGGTCGATCGCCACCGTGCGCAGGACCTCGGCGGCGCGGACGTCCCCGCGCTGCGCCACGGTGGCGATGCGCGCGGCGATCGAGACCGGTGGGACACCCTGCCGCAGGAGTTCGTCCACCGCTTGCCGGAGCAGGTCGTCGCGGACGGCCGCGGGGATCATCGACTCCGCCGCCTCGCGGAGGACGTCGTGGCGGAACGACAGGTCCGTGCCGTCGTCGACGAGCACCCCCGCCTCGATCGCTTCCTGCAGCCCGGGGAGCAGTCGCTGCACCGGCTGGTCGAGCATCGCTGACAACGACCGCACCGAGAACGAGCGTCCCAGGGTCGCTCCGACCTGCACGAGCTGCTGCGTGGGCTTCGACAGGCGTCGGAGGCCCTCGCGGATCGACGCACCGAACCTCGCCGGCAGTGCGGCGCCCGGCATCGTGGCGACGCCGTCCACGATCGTCAGCAGGCCCTCGTCGACGAGCCCGCGGACGAGTTCGGCGACGAGGATCGGGATGTGCTCCGTCCGGCGCGCCGCACGCAGGACCGAGCCGTCCGGCGTCGCGCCGACCAGGTCGGCGATCATCGCGGCCGTGGCCTGTTCGTCCAGCGGGTCGAGGTCGACGAGCCGTCCCGTCGCGGCGAGCTCGTCGACGGTCGCCGTCACCGGCGGGTCCTGGTGCTCGGTCCGGACCGCGACGACCCAGAGCACGGGGACGTCGGCGAGCCGGCGCGACAGCGATCGGAGCACCGCCAGGGTCGTCGTGTCGCACCACTGCAGGTCGTCGACGACGACCACGACGCCGTCCGACGCCGCGGCCCGCTCCAGGTCGTCCTGGAGCTGCTGGAGGAGCCAGTACCGCGCCTCCGGGTCCAGCGTCACCGCGCTGAGCCGGACGCGGTCGGAGATCGGCCGGGGCCCGGCGCCGAGCGCGTCCATGATCGGTGCGAGCGGGATCAGGCGTGCGTCGCGGTCCGTGCGACCGACGGCCACGCGGAGGCCGGCCGCGGTCGCCTGGTCGACGACGTCCTCGAGGAGACGCGACTTGCCGACCCCCGCTGCTCCGCGGACGACGAGCACGTCACCAGCACCCCGTGCCAGACCGGCCACGGCATCGGCGACGAGGGCTTGCTCGATGCTCCGGCCGCGGATCGGCAGCCGGTTGCTGGGCACGGCGAACACCGGCACGGAGACCTCGTCTCCGCGGGGGAGCAACTCCTCGTCCGTCAACACGGCGGCCACCAGTCCTCGTCGGTGGCTGGAGTCTACGAACGGACCGCGGGCTCGCGACGGGCCCTGCCGTTACCCCGGCGACGGGTTCCGGTGACGCTCCCGGGTCGTCCGCCCGGGGTGTCGCGGGTGGTGGCCGGGGCATCCGGGGCCCGCGGGGCGAGCGGCCGGCGAGGGTGTCCCTGACAGGGTCACGTCCGGACGTCGCCCGTCGCATCGCCTCCCAGTCGCAGGAGTGCATCCCGGAGTCCGGCCCGTGTCGTCACGCCGAGCTTCGGGAACAGCCGGTACAGGTGCCCGCTCACGGTGCGCGGCGAGAGGTACAGCTGCCCGGCGATCTGCTTGTTGGTCAGCCCGGCCGCGGCGAGGGACGCCACACGGCGCTCCTGTTCGCTCAGGTCGACCGCCTCCAGCGCCGTCGGCAGCGGACGGGCAGCACCGGCTGCGCGCAGCTCGCGTTCCGCGCGGGCCTGCCAGTCACCGGCACCGAGCACCTCGAAGGCGCGCGCCGCCATCCGGAACTGGCCCCGGGCCTCCAGGGCGTGCATCCCACGACGCAACCACTCGCCGTAGGCCAGGCGGACGCGGGCCACCTCGAACGGCGAGACGTCGCCGTCGACGCTGGCCAGCGCGTCCTCGAAGAGGGCGCGGGCACCGTGCGTCTCGTCGACGACCGCTCGGCAGGCGAGCAGCACCAGGGAGCGGCGCGGGGTCGGCTGGTCGGTGAACGCCCGTTCCGCCCGGGCCACCAGTGCGGCACCGTGGTCGGCCAGGCGGAGCCGCGCAGCCGACTCCACCGCGTCGAGCAGCTCGATCGGTCCGTAGCTGCTCTCGAGCCACCGCCCCGCCCTGCCCGATCGCGTCGCCGAGCGGCTGTAGGCCTCCTCGAACCGTCCCGTCGCGACGTCGAGCGCGGCGCGGGCGTGCTCCGCAGCCCGGGCGACCAGCGGCGTGCCGTGCTGCGCCGCCCACCGTGCTGCGCGGTCGGCCTTCCGTGCCGCCTGCTCCGGCTCGCCCTGCACGGAGAGCACCAGTGCCTGCAGCGCCTCGGTCAGCGCGACGAGCGTCCCGGCCTGCCAGCGCTCGGCCGCTCGGTGCACGTGGTCGAACGCCGCCCGCGCCGCGTCGAGCCGCCCCGCCTGGTAGTGCGTCACGGCGGCACGGCACGAGCTGAAGTAGCCGAGGAGCCCGGCGTCGCCCGCTCGTCGGAGCGCGGCCTCCACGTGGTCCCGGCGCGGATCCGTCGAGTCGAGCAGCGTCCACGCGATGTGCAGTGCCACGGCCTTCCAGGGCTCCGTGTCGGCAGCGGATGCCTGCACCTCGCGGTACAGCGCGGCACGTTCGTGCTCGGTCCGGCCGGAGCCGTCCACGCAGTCCTCGACGAGCCGCAGCACCGGGTCGAGGTCGCGGTCCGCGGTCAGCGCCAGCGCCTCGTCCCACCAGGAGTTGTGCCCGCCGAGGTAGCAGAGCACGTGCAGCGTCGCGACCAGGACGTCGTCGGCGCCCGCCCGGTCGGACTCCCCGAGCGCGGCCAGGACGCTCCGCCTGCCGGCGTGCACGTCACCGGACCGGACCGCCCGGACGAACTCGACCGCCGCCACCAGCGACGGATCGGGTCGGGTGCCCCGGCGGACGGCCCGTTCGGCCTCGGTGTCGACGAGACCGAAGTCCCCGGTGAAGGCGGCCGTGACCGTGACGGAGACGTCGGCCGACGGCAGCCGGCTGCCCGATCCGGCCAGGGCCCGGCCCTCGCGCACCGCGACCACCACGATCGTCCCGAGGTCCCGCGCCAGTGCGGCGAGCAGGTCGTGCAGCACGGTCCTGGCGTCCTCGTCGAGCGCGTCGAAGTCCTCGACGAGCACGACGCTGTGGGTGGGCCCCGGTGCCCCGGCGTCGTGCGCCCGGACGAGGGCGAGCCACGGGGCCAGCGACGCTGCCTCGATGACGGGGTCACCGCCCACCGCACGCCACCGGACGACCGTGTGGCCGTCCGCCCGGGCGGCGTCCGTGATGTCCGCGAGCGCCCGTGCCCGGGCGGACGCGTCCGGTCCGGTGACGACCACGAAGGGATCGGTGCCGCCGGACCGCGAGTGCAGCGCTCGCCCGATGCCGTCGTCGTGTGCCGGTCGTGCGTCCGAGATGCTGATCGTCATCGTCGCTCCTGGATCGTCGGTCGACTGCGCCGCCCGGGAGGCCCGTGGCGGCTGCTCCGGACGCTAGCGACGACGACGCGGTCACCACATCACCCCGTGGTCGCGCGGGCATCCCCCCCTTGCGGAGCGGGTCATCCGACTCAGGCGTGACGGGGCACCGGGTGGCGATGCTCGACGGGAGACACCCCACGGCACCGAACCGCACCGTCAGGACGGCTGCGGAGGAAAGGCGGACACCATGGCCTCCGTCCACGGCGCACCCTGATGCCCGGCGCACCGGGCAGCCGCGTCCCCATCGACGCGCAGAGCGTCGACGCACCGCTGTCCCGTTCGGCGGTGTTCCTGACCCTCGACGTCGGGCCGGACGACGACGACCTCGATGCCGTCCGCGACGTGCTCAGCGACCTCGACGGCCTGCTGAAGACGGTCGGGTTCCGCGACCTCGACGCACACCTGTCCTGCGTCGTCGGGATCGGGGCGGTGGCGTGGGACCGGTTCTCGCCGCATGCCCGCCCGGACGCGCTGCACCCGTTCCCCGCCCTGACCGGGCCGGTCCACGCGGCGCCGTCCACCGGGGGAGACCTGCTCTTCCACATCCGGGGTGAACGCACCGACGTCTGCTTCGAGTTCGAGCGCCTGCTGCTCGCCGCGCTCGGGGACCACGTCACCGTGGTCGACGAGGTCTGCGGCTTCCGGTACTTCGACACCCGCGACCTGCTCGGCTTCGTGGACGGCACGGCGAACCCGGTCGCGCAGGACCTGGCAGCCTCCGCACTCATCGGTGCGGACGACCCGGACTGGGCCGGTGGCAGCTACGTCGTCGTCCAGAAGTACCTGCACGACCTGGCGGCGTGGAACGCCCTCGGCACGGACGCGCAGGAACGCATCATCGGCCGGTCGAAGTCGGACAACGTGGAGCATGACAGCGCCACCGAGGTCCGGCCGTCGCACAAGTCGCTCGCGACCATCGTCGACGACGACGGGGTCGAGCACGACGTCCTCCGCGACAACATGCCCTTCGGTCGACCCGGCAGCGGGGAGTACGGCACCTACTTCATCGGCTACAGCGGTGAGCTCTGGGTGCTCGAACGGATGCTGGAACGGATGTTCGTCGGCGATCCTCCCGGGACGTACGACCGGCTGCTCGACTTCTCGCGCGCGGTCACCGGAGCGACGTTCTTCGCCCCCGCACGCGATCGTCTGGTGGACCTCGCCGCGCTCGCGGCACCGCCGTCGCCGTCCGTGGTGACGGCTCCCGACGCCACCGGTCCCGGTCTCGGCATCGGTTCACTCCGCAGCACGGAAGGGCACACGCCATGAACCACCTCCTCCGCGAACTCGCGCCGTTCGGCGACGACACCTGGGCGGTGCTCGACGCCGAGGCCCGTGACCGGCTGGTCCCGGCGCTCGCCGCACGGCGCATCGTCGACTTCGACGGACCGCGCGGCTGGCAGTGGTCCTCGGTCGACCTCGGCCGCACCGACGCGGTGACCGGCGGAGTCGCCGACGGCATCACCGCACGGCGACGCCGGGTCCTGCCGCTCTGCGAGGTCCGTGCGACCTTCACCGTCGCGCTCGAAGAGCTCGTGGACTCCTCCCGCGGCGCCACCGACGTCGACCTGGGCGACCTCGACGCGGCCGTGCTGCGGCTCGCGGCCCACGAGAACCGGGCGACGCTGCGCGGGTGGCCGGAGGGCGGCATCACCGGGGCCGGCCACGCGTCGACCCAGCCCGCACAGTCGCACGACGGCTCGCCGGCGTCGTTCCGGGCCGCGGTCACCGCTGCGGTCGCCGCACTCCGCGACGTCGGGGTCGCCGGGCCGTACGCCCTGGCGTGCAGCCCCCGTGACTGGGCGGACATCGTCGAGACCGACGATGCCGGCACGCCCCTGCGTGAGCAGCTCGAGGGCATCACCGGCGGTCAGGTCGAGCGAGCGCCCGGCATCGACGAGTCGCTGCTGATCAGTCAGCGCGGCGGGGACTTCGTGTTCACCGTCGGCGAGGACCTGGCCCTCGGCTACCTGGGCCACGACGCCGTCGACGTCACGATGTACGTCGAGGAGACCTTCGCGTTCCAGGTGAACACCCCCGAGGCGTCCGTCGTCCTCCGCCGGTCACTCTGAGGAGCAGGCGCGAGGAGCGGCCCGACGTGGTCCGATGCCCGCCCGCACCGACGTACGCGTCGCGCGGGTGGGCTGACCGCGACCACGCAACGGACGGGAGGCCCGTGGCGGATCCGCCACGGGCCTCCCGTCCGTCTGCCGGTCGCCGTCGCGACCCGCGCCGATCAGTAGAAGTTGTTCGCCTGCGAGTGCCCCCACGCCGCGCACGGGGTGCCGTACGCCGAGCTGATGTACTGCAGGCCCCAGGTGATCTGGGTGGTGGCGTTGGTGCGCCAGTCCGCGGCGATCGTGGCCATCTTCGAGCCGGGGAGCGCCTGCGGGATGCCGGTCGCGCCGCCGTTCGCGTTGACGGCCTGGTAGTTCCAGCCGGACTCCTTGGTCCACAGGTTGTCCAGGCACTGGAACTGGTCGGCACCCCAGCCGTACTCCGACGACGCGAGCGAGCTCGCCGTGGCCTTGGCGCCGGCGACGGTGTTGCCGGCGGCGAGCTTCCGGGCGGCCTCCGCTGCCTCGGCGGCAGCCTTCCGCTCGGCTGCGGCCTTCGCTGCGGCCGCGGCCTTCGCGTCGACGTCCCGCTTGTCCTGCGTGGCGCTGGCCTGCGCGACGTGCGTGGTCGACGCGACCGTCGTCGAGATGCGGTTCGTCAGCGCAGCGCCGGACAGGTCCGGGTAGTCGCTCAGCGCGTCGACGCGCTGTTCGAGCGCCGAGGTGTCGACCTTGTGGTTCGCGGTCTGCATGACGGTCTTCGCCGTGGTGATCGTGGCGGCGGCCTGGGCACGGTCGAGCGCGGTGCCGCGCAGGGCGGGCTCCGCGGTCGCCGAGGCGCTCGGGGTGCCGGTCGGCATGCCGAGGGCCTCGCCGATGGCGGGCTGCGTGCCGACGGTCAGGGCGCCACCGGCGACGGCCAGGACCGCTGCGCCGCCGGCGATCAACGTCGCGCGGTGCCGCAGGGCCCGACGCATCCGGCGGGTGGGGGTGTTCAGGGCTTCACGTCGGGTCGAGGCCGTCGTGGTGGGGAGCTCAGGGGTGTGTCGCATCGGTTCCGCAGGTCGGCGGCTCGGTGGGGGAGGGACTCCCGCCCGCGCGACCGAGGTCGTGCGGGCACGCCGGAGGCTGGCGGTGTCGGTGACACCGTCGGCGACGACGAGGAGTCCTCGAGCCGGTGAGGACCGGACGGTGGTGTGGGGCCCGTCCGTCCGCCGGGAGCAGCCGTGGGGTGGCCGCGGTCAGGCGGAGCCGACACCATGACCGGTCAGACTGGGCAGCGCGTCCAGGAACGCTGGCAGAACGGTCCGTCCACCGCTTGGTAACGGTTCGGTAACGGCCGTGCGGGGCCTAGAAGGTGTGAGGTTCCTGGGCGTGCTCGCCCTGGGCGACACGCTCGAGCGCGGCCAGGGCGCCGGCGATCGCCTGGACGTCCGACTCGTCGAGCTCGGCGATGAGCTCGGCGACGATCCCGGTGCGGTTCGCACGGGCCTGCTCGACCGCCTCGATGCCCTCCGGCGTGGCCGTCACCATGAACGCCCGGCCGTCGCGTGGGTCGGCCTCGCGCTGGATGAAGCCGCGCTGCTCGAGCTCGGTCAGGATGCGGGTCATCGTGGGCTTCGTGACCACCTCGATCCGCGACAGGTCGCCGGGGCGCAGGGGTCCGTGCCGCTGGATCGACGCGAGTGCCGACACGATGCCGTACCCGAGCGAGGCCGAGTCGGTGCGGGCCCGTCGGTTGATCCGACCGACCGCGGCGGCCAGGCGTGCGGCGACCTCGGTACGGTCCGTCGGGCGGGGGTTCATGTGCTGCTCCGGGTGCCTGGTTCAGGTGGTCGCCAGCGATGCTATCGGTCCGCGCGGCCCCGGGACTGGGAGCGTCACGCGCGTGGCCGGGCCGCCGACCGGGAGGCCCGTGGAACGTCGGCCGCCCGCCTCGCGTGGGCGAGACGGGCGGTTCCTGTACGCGGGTACAGGTGGACTCAGTGCTTCTCGCCCGGCAGCTGGTGGATCGCCTCGGTCGCGAGCTCGGCCGTGACGTTGTCGCCGGATTCGGTCGCCGCCCGGAGTCGCCGGAAGTCCTCGGTCATCCGGTCCCAGTCGACCAGTTCGTCGAGGTTCGGCAGTCGCAGCCGGAACGCCAGGCCGTCCATCGTGTCGCGGCAGACGCGCTGCAGGTTCTCGTTGCCGCACTCGGCGACGTACAGGGCGAAGACGTCGAGGGCGTCGTGGTTGACGGCGGCGACCTCGTGGGCCTCGAGCTCGGTGATCGTCTTGTCGAGCTGGGCCAGGATCTTCTTCCGGCTCGCCGAACCGAGGCGCGGGACCGCGAGCCGGACCACGCCACCGAACAGGACGCCGAGGGTCTGCATCGCTTCGATGACCTCGGCGGGGTCCGGCGTGGTGACGCGGGTGTACCGGTTCGGGGCCATCTCGATCAGGCCGGCGCGGGACAGCTGGCTCAGGGCCTCGCGGATGGGTGTCCGGGAGACGCCGAGCCACGAGATGAGCTCGTCGTCGTTCAGCCGTTCCCCGGGCAGGAGCGTGCCGTCCATGATCGCGTCGTGGATCTTGTGGCGGACGGTGTCACGGAGCAGCTGGTGCTCGGTCGGGGCGCTGCGGGGGACCGGCATGCGTTCTCCTTCGGGGGCGGCGGCGTCGGGGCGCCGGGCGAACGGGCACGGTCGACATCGCACGTGCTCGCATCACCGTACCTGATATGACAACGGCGTTGCGGTCGGCTCACTGTGTGCAGGTGCAGGTGCAGGTGCCGCTGGTGCCCGTTTCGGTGCCGGCCTGACCGGTGGCGCTCCGGTGCGTCCTCAGCGTTCCCCGAGCAGGCGGACCGTCGCCGGGTCCTCGTCGCCGTCGTACCAGCGGTCCAGCACGGCGACGAACGGCTGTGGGTCAGTCGCGACCCGGGCGAACAGCGTCATCGACGACCGGAGCTTCACCGAATCGATGCCCCCGAGCAGGGCGTCGGCGGAGCGGGCGGGGGCGTCGTGTGCGACGTCGGTCGCCGTGCGCAGACGGGGCCCGAGCACCGGGTGCGTCAGGTAGGCGCGGGCTTCGTCCACGCCGGTGATCGCGAAGCGCACGGCCGTGGCGCTCCGCCCCAGACCGGCCAGCTGCGGGAACACGAACCACATCCAGTGCGACGACTTCCGGCCCCGACGGAGTTCGTCGAGCGCGACGTCGTGGACACCCTGCTGGGCACGGACGAAGCGGTCGAGGTCGAACGGGTCGTCGGCCTGTGCGTGCGGCTGTGCGTCCGTCACCGGACGACCCCGCCCCAGCCGTACCGGACGGTCGTGCCGTCGACCACGAGCAGGGAGTCCGGCGCCCGGTCGAACAGTCCGGGCATGCCGACGGCGTCGGGCAGGTCGCCCTCGAGCCGGTCGAGCGTGGCCGAACGGGTGGTGAGCACCGGGTGCTGTCGCTGCCAGAACAGGGTCTGCGCCAGGTACCGCGCGTGGATGCCGGCGCGGGTGGTGAGCTCGGCGGCCAGCGGGGTGTCGACGACCTCGCCGGCGGTCACCCGCACCGAGGCCGCGTGCTTCGGCCGCACCGCACCGGTCGGGCGTTCCTGCCGGAGCGACCGCGCCCACCGCACGGGGTGCAGCGCGCGGGTCGGGTGCCGGACGGACCGGTGCGCCACCGCGTCACCGCGGCGACGGGAACGTGCGTGCGCGAACGTGTACGGCACGCCGAGCAGTGCGTGCGCGGCCACGATGGCAGGCACGTTGGCGGTGTCGACCGTGCGGTAGGTCACCCCGCGCCGCCCCTGGTCGTCCACCGTGAGGACCTCGATCGTGACCTCGGTCATGGTGCCGAGTCGCCCGGCAGAGGGGAACGGCGGCACCCGGGTCTCCCGGAACACGTACGCCGACAGCCCCACCCAGGCGCTGCCGTCGACCACGTCCGGACGGGTCCCGCGGGGGACGAGCCGCTGCAGCGACGCCGGGTCGTGCCGCCAGTGCGCGAACACGATGTCCTCCCAGGCATGCTGGGTGACCGGGCGGTGCAGCAAGGGCACCGCCGCGCGGGTCCGCGACGGCTGGGTCACGGCTTCGGTGCGTGCCGACCGACGCGCATGCTCCAGAGGACCAGCGGCAGCTGCAGGGGGAGCCGCAGGACCCCGATCAGCCGCATCACCCGGCTCGAGCGGGGGTGGTCGAGCAGGTCGTTCGCCATCTTGACGTTGGCCGGGAACACCGCCGCGAACAGCGCCGCGGCGGCCCACCCCGAGGCACGGCGGGTGGCGGGGAACGCGAGCCCGGCGGCGATGCCCAGCTCGGCCACCCCGGAGGCCAGCGTGGTCAGCCGCGGGGGCAGGGCCTCCGGCACGATCCGGTCGAAGTGGGTCGGGCGCAGGAAGTGCATGGTGCCCGCCACGCCGAGGGCCACCGCCAGGATGGGGGCCGTGCGGTTGGCACGTCGGATCCGCTCACGTCGTCGCATGTGCCCCATCGTGCCCGCTCGTCCTCGGAAGCAGCCGGAGACGCTGCTCACGTCAGTGTGCATTCACGTCAGTGTGCATTCACGTCAGTGTGCATTCACGTCAGTGCGCATCCACTGCAGTGCGCATTCACGTCAGGGCTGTCGCGACGAGGTCGAGGACCGCCGTCGCCACCTCGGCCTTCGTGCCGGAGGTCTCGCGGACCACCTCGCCACCGGGCACCAGGACCTCGATCGCGTTCTCCTCGCGCTCGAAGCCGGCCGACCAGCCGACGTGGTTCACGACGAGCAGGTCCGCCGGCTTCCGGCTGATCTTGGCGCGTCCGAGCTCGATCCGTGCATCGCGGTCGGGCTCGGTCTCGGCGGCGAACCCGACGATGATCTGCCCGGTCCGCCGCGCCGCCACGAGGTCGGCGAGCACGTCCGGGTTCCGCACCAGCTCGAGCGTCATGCGCTCGCCCTGCGCGTCCTTCTTGAGCTTCTCGGTGAGCACCTCGGCCGGACGGTAGTCGGCGACGGCGGCGGTCATCACGACGACATCCGCTTCGGCGGCGGCGGTGTGCACGGCCTCGGCGAGTTCGAGCGCGGACCCGACGGGCACCACGGTCGCGTCCAGTCCGGCGGTCAGCGAGCCCTCGACGTTCGCGGCGACGAGGGTCACGGACGCGCCACGACGGACGGCGTCGGCGGCGATCGCGATGCCCTGGCGGCCGCTCGAACGGTTGCCGACGAACCGCACCGGGTCGAAGGGTTCGCGGGTGCCGCCCGCGCTGACGACGACACGGACGCCGGCCAGGTCGCCCTGCTCACCGCGGGCCCCGGTGCTGGCCGCGGTGCCGGTGTCCGCACTGCGGCGGCCGGCCGGTGCGGGGTGCTGGTCGAGCACGGCGAGCGCTGCGGCGACGATGTCCGCGGGCTCCGCCATCCGACCGATGCCCGCATCGTCGCCGGTGAGCGCGCCGACGACCGGGCCGACCAGGTGGACGCCGCGGTCACGCAGCGTGGCGACGTTCGCACGGGTCGCGGGGTGCTCCCACATCTGCGGGTGCATCGCCGGAGCGACGACGACGGGCGCCTCGGTCGCGAGCAGCGTCGTGCCGAGCAGGTCGCTCGCCAGGCCGTGCGCCATCCGGGCGAGCGAGTCGGCGGTGGCCGGGGCGATGACGACCAGGTCGGCCCGGCGACCGAGCGCGACGTGGCGCACCTCGGCGACGTCGTCCCACACGCTCGTGGTGACGGGGTTGCGGCTGAGGGCCTCGAGCGTCGGCAGTCCGACGAAGCGCAGGGCGCCCTCGGTCGGGACGACGTGCACGTCGTGGCCGCGCTTGACCAGGTCGCGGACGACCCCGACGGCCTTGTAGGCGGCGATGCCCCCGGTGATCCCCACGATGACGGTCAGGGTGCGCTCTGCTGCTGCGTTCACCTGGCTCACGCTACCGGGGCCACGTGCGAGGATCGACGGCATGTGCACCGTCGTCGTCCGCGTCGACCCCGGGGCTGCATGGCCCGTCACCGTGCTCGCCCTGCGGGACGAGTCGCCCGAGCGCCCGTGGGACCCGCCCGCTGCCTGGTGGCCGGACCGGGACCCGGACCTCCGTGGTGTCCGTGACCGCTCCGCCGGTGGTGCGTGGCTCGCCGCGTCCGACCGTGCCGGCCTGGCCGTGGTGCTCAACCGCGCCGAACCAGTGACCAGCGTCGACGGCACGTGGACGACCCGCGGCGTGGTGCCGGTGGACGCCGTCGCCGACGACCTGCTGCCCGGACACGACGGCACGCTGCCGACCACCCGGGCCTTCAACCTGGTGCGCGCCACGGCCGAGGGTGCCTCGGTGCTGACCTGGGACGGCGAACAGGTCCGCACCACCGACCTCGGCCCCGGCGTCCACATGGTCACGCACGGTGCGGCCGACGACCCTGCGGCGCCGCGCATCGGTCGGTGGCTCGAGGCCTTCCGCGCCGTCGACGCCCCGGCCGGCCCACCGGTGCTCGGCCCGTTCGACGAACTCCGCACCGTGGACGCCGGTGGCGACGCCGGGGACGGCTGGGGCGACTGGTTCGGCGTGCTGGCGGAGTCCGCGGCGCTGCCGAGCGACCACCCCGACGCGATCCTCCGCGACGTGCACGAGGCCGAGGGACACATGACGACCCTGTCGATCGTCGCCGCGGCGATCGCGCCGGGCCGCACTGTCCTGCAGCACGCCCGCCTGACCGAACCCGGTCGGCTGGACGGGTCGGTGGAGCTGCACCGCGCCTGACGCCGGCGGCGTGCCGGACCCGCCCCGGGCCTCCCGGCCGTGCCCCGTGCCCCGCGCCCGGCGCGAGACGCCGGTGTCTCGGCTAGAGCGGCGGGCGCGTCCCGGTGAGGTCCTCGGCGACGGCCCAGAGCGAGCGGGCGAGGTCGGCACTCCGCGCGGACCCGGGGATCGACACGGTGGTGGTCGGACCGGTCATGCCGAACGGACCCGAGGGACCGTAGTACGCGCCGCCCACGGCGTTCGGCCCGACCGCCGCGTACAGCAGCGGCTCGGTGCCCTGCTCGACGGCCTGGGTGAACGGCAGGGCCCGGTTGCTCGACCGCACCGGCTTCGACCGACCGAGCGAGCGTCCCGCGGCCTGCAGGTTCGTCCGGGTGTAGCCGGGGTGGGCGGCGGTGCTGACCAGTGGCACGTCGGCCTCGACGGTCAGGCGGTGCAGGTGCAGCGCGAGCAGCAGGTCGGCGAGCTTCGACTGCGCGTAGGCGCGCCAGCCGTTGTAGCCGCGCTCCCACTGCAGGTCGGCGAAGCGGATCCGACCGGGGATCGCGGCGAGGCTCGACATCGTGACGACCCGGGGTGCCTCGGCCAGGGGGCCGTCGGCGAGGGGCGTGCGCGCGCGCAGCAGCGACGGCAGCAGCAGGTTCGTCAGGGCGAACGGGCCGAGGAAGTTCGTGCCGAACTGCAGCTCGAAGCCGTCGACGGTCTCGAAGCGCTCCGGCGGGGCCATCACACCGGCGTTGTTGACCAGGACGTCGATCGGACGTTCCTCGTCGACGATGCCGCTGGCGAAGCGGCGGACGCTCGCCAGGTCGGCGAGGTCGAGTTCGCGGACCTCCACGTCGGCTGCGGGGTGGGCGGCGCGGATGCCGGCGGCGGCGGTCTCGCCCTTCTCGGTGCTGCGGACGGCGAGCACGACACTGGCGCCGGCTCCGGCGAGGCGCAGGGCGGCCTCCTGTCCGGTGCCGCTGTTGGACCCGGTGACGACGATGCGGCGTCCGGTCTGGTCGGGGAGGTTCGGCATGCGGGTGACCGTACTCGTGCGGGCTGGTCGACCCCGGTCCGGGCCCGGTGCGCGCGCGCCGCCGCCGTGCTATGTTTATGCAAACGCATGAAAGTGCGACCAGGAGGACACCATGAGCAACGCATTCGGCACCGACCGTCCCTCGGACGTCCCGCCGCCCGCACCCGACCGGATCGGACCGCTGCAGCTCGGCCTCGACACCTTCGGTGACGTCACCGAGCGCGCCGACGGCAGCCTGCAGTCCGACGCGCAGAGCATCCGCGACGTGGTCGACCAGGCCGTCCTCGCCGACCAGGTCGGCGTCGACTTCATCGGCGTCGGGGAGCACCACCGGGCCGACTTCGTCGTGAGCGCCCCCGAGGTCGTCCTCGCCGCGATCGCCGCCAGCACCGAGCGCATCCGGATGGGCTCCGCGGTCACGGTGTTGTCCTCCGACGACCCCGTTCGCGTGTACGAGCGCTTCGCCACCGTCGACGCCCTGTCGAGCGGCCGCGCCGAGGTCATCCTGGGGCGTGGCTCCTTCACCGAGTCGTTCCCCCTGTTCGGCTACGAGCTGAGCGACTACGAGGTCCTGTTCGAGGAGAAGCTCCAGCTCTGGTCGGCCCTGCGCGGCGGCGACGCCGTCACCTGGTCCGGCACGAAGCGTGCGGGCCTGGTCGACCAGGACGTCTTCCCCAAGCTCGAGCACGGCGCCATCCCGACGTGGATCGGCGTCGGCGGCTCCCCGCAGTCGGTCATCCGTGCCGCGTCGTACGGCCTGCCGCTGTTCCTCGCCATCATCGGCGGGCAGCCGGCCCAGTTCGCCCCGTTCTCGCGCCTGTACCGCCAGGCCCTCGCGCAGCTCGACCTGCCGCAGCAGCCCATCGCGATGCACTCGCCGGGCTTCGTGGCCGCCACCGACGAAGAGGCCGCCGAGCGCTACTGGCCGTACCACAAGGCCGTCACCGACCAGCTCGGCCGGGAGCGCGGCTGGCCGCCCCTCGACGTCGCCGGGTACCGCGCGAGCCTGTCGGCCGGCGGTTCGCTCTACGTCGGCTCCCCGGAGACCGTCGCCCGGAAGGTCGCGCGCAACATGCGGATCCTCGGCGCCTCGCGCTTCGACATGCGGTACGCCACGGGTCGCCTGCCGCACGCCGACATGATGCGCTCGATCGAGCTCTACGGCACCGAGGTCGCGCCCCGCGTGCGCGAGCTGCTGGCGCAGCCCGTCCCCGTCGCCTGACGGTCGCGGGCCCGTCCGGGTCCGGTCCGGTTCGGCCCGCAAAACACCGGTGTTCGCGCTCCGCACCCCCCTTCGCGGGTGTTCGGAGCGTGGACACCGGTGTTTGCGTTCAGGTTCCGGTCCGTGCGGCGCGCGGTTGACGGCCGGGAGGCCCGGGGCGGCCGCCGAGATCGGCTCACGGGGGCCGCGGGTACGGTCCAGGGCATGTCGTCACGCCCCGACCACGCCTCCGGTCCCGCTGCTGGTCACGCCGCAGGCTCCGCCGTCGAACGCCGGTTCCGCGGCCGGATCATGGGCGTCGGCACCACCTCGGGCGTCCGGATCGTCGTCGGGATGTGGGACCGGTCGCCGTTCGGGCCGTTCACGGACGTGTTCCTCGAGCTCCCCGACGGCACCAGCGTGCTGCTCGCACCCGACGAGATCGTCGCCGCGTACGTCTCCGGCACCTACCGCTTCGACACGGTCTCGGTCGTCGACGTCCGCGCCCGCCGCACCGCGCGCGGGCTCGAACTGTCCGCCGGGGCGCTGCAGGCCTCGATCGACGTCGGCGGGATCTCGCCGCTCGGCCGGATCCTGCGCATCGTCCCGAAGCCGATCGCCCGCGACCCGCGCTGGCTCGCCGCGATCGACCCCGTGGCACGGCTGCTCGCGCCCGGGTCCGGTACCGCGGGCTCGGCGGGCAACGGCCGGCGCGAGTACTACGGCGTGACCGGGGCACACGACGTCACCGGCGTGCGGGGGACCTGGGCGGGGGAGCCCCTCGGGGACCTGGCGCCGCTCGACCCGCCCGTGGCGTTCGGCTTCGCCTCGATGCCGAAGATCCCGCAGGTCGTCGACGTCGAGACCACGATCCGCGAACCCGCCTGACGCCGGCTGGCCCGCCCACGGTGCCGCCCGCCGGTTCCGTTCGTGCGCATGTTCCGACGATCCGCGCGTCGATCGACTCGTGTCCGGTCGCTCGATGCACACGCATCCGGTGCGTGTGCATGCAACGACGTTCCACCTGTCGATCGACGCGTGTGGTGTCGCTTCCTGCACACGCATGCACGGCTCGGAGGCCGGCGCGCGCCGGGCGGGGGCGGCGTGGCGGGCGTGCACCGGGCCTCCAGGCCGACCGCGACCGGACCGCGTCGACGCGCCGGGCTGACGCGTCCAGCGCTGGAGGGGCACACTGGTCGGAACGGTACGGCCCCGTGCACCGACGGTCGCACGTCGGCAGGAGCGGGGCGCATGACGCAAAGGAGCACCATGACCGACACACAGACGGACCAGCGCGCCGCCATCTCGGACATCGTCCACGGCGCCCACACGGCACTGCTCACCACGGTGAGCGAGGACGGGAACCTGCACGCCAGGCCCCTCGCGGTGCAGGACAAGACGTTCCACGGGACCCTGCGGTTCCTGGTGCAGGACGGCAGCGAGAAGGTCGAGGACATCGCGCGGAACCCGCACGTCAACGTCTCGATCGAGTCGCAGGGCGGGTACCTCTCCATCGCCGGGACCGCGACCGTGACCCAGGACGACTCGGTCGTCGACGAGCTGTGGTCCCCGTTCGCCGAGGCCTGGTTCCCCGAGGGCCGTCAGGACCCGTCGATCCGGCTGCTCACGGTCGAGGGGGTCTCGGTCGAGTACTGGACCCAGGACACCGGGCCGGTCGGCAGCCTGGTGCAGATGTTCAAGGCGGCGCTCGGTAAGCAGAGCCAGCCGGACACCGGCGACCACGGCACGGTCGAGCTCTGAGGCGCGACGCCTGACGCGTAGCGCGCGACGTCGTCGTCCTGTCCGGACGGCGGCGTCGTGCCGCGTCGGGGGCGCGGCTCACGGTGCTTGTGCGTCGTGTGCGGTGCCTGCGCCTCAGCCGCTCACGGAGGGCCGAGCAGCCACAGCACCGCGACCAGCACCGGCTGCCCGGCCAACGCGGCCGTCACGAAGGTCCACCGCATCCAGGGCTTCGCGACCAGCTCGGGCGACCCGAACAGCGGCGCGAGCGGCATGAGCAGCCGCGGGGTCGAGGCCATCGGCAGCGACACCGCGAAGATGTACAGCGCGTACGCGGCTGAGTACAGCACCGTCGTGGGCCCGAGCCGCAGCGTCGACCGGCGGAGCAGCCAGATCGGGTACGTGACGAGCAGGAACACCACGATCAGGATCCCGCCCACGCCGAGCCAGCGACCCGCGATGAGGAACCACGGCGTCAGCGGGACGAAGTCCACCCGGCCGATGAAGTTCACCCACCAGGACATCTCGGTCTCCAGGTAGGCGTTCGGCGTTCCGGTCGCGTGCGAGGCGATCACTGGCCAGGCGAGCCCCGCGAGGACCATGGTCAGCCCCGCGGCGACGACCCGGACCTGCTCGCGGAGTGGGAAGCCCTCGAACACCCGGCCGGTCTCGCGCCGTGCACGGACCCACCGCACGAGTGCGACGACGCCGAGCACGAGCGGGATCGCCAGGGCACCGGGGCGTGTGAAGGCCGCGGCGACGCCGAGTGCCGTCAGGAGCCCGTAGCGCCGACGCTCCAGCGCGAGCAGCGCCCCGAACGACAGCGCGAGGAACATGCTCTCCGCGTACCCGACCTGCAGCAGGAACGACAGCGGACCGCAGCTGAAGAAGAAGACCGCCCACATCGCGGCGGCGTGCCCGGCGCGGTCCCGCACCAGGCGGTGCAGCAGGTAGGTGGCGAGCAGCCCGGCGACGATCGCGACGAGCGGGGCACCGAGTTCGAACGGCACCCCGGTCGAGGCGGTCAGCGCCCGGATCGTGAAGGGGAACGCCGGTAGGAAGGCCCAGGCGTTCTGCGCGACGTTGCCGGCGGCGTCCAGCGGCAGCGCGTCCGGGTACCCGTGCAGCGAGATCTGCTCGTAGTACTGCCCGTCCCAGGCCACCAGGAAGGCACCGAAGCCGTGCTCGTTGCCCCAGATCGCGTTGCCCGGGAGCGCACGACCGATGAGCGGGTACGCGAGTGCAAGCCACAGGGTCGACAGGACCCGGCCGCCCGTCCAGACGAGCAGGACCGCCGCCCACGCCGGCAGCGAGGCAACGGTGTCCAGGACACGTCGTCGACCGCTGGCCGTGCCCGCGGCGACCACGCCGGCACTGTCGGTGCGGCTCACGCGCGAGTTCCTCGGCGTTCGTGTGGTCGGGTCGGCACCCGGACAGGCTAGTCGGCCCGAGCGTGAGGATCGCCCGGAACTGCGCCTGGAGGCCCGTCCCGCGTCGTGTGCGCTGCGTCGCGTCCGGTGGGTGGCGGGTGCGGCGTCCGGCGGGTGGTCGGTGCCGCGCCCGGTGTCCCGTCCGGTGTCCCGTCCGGTGGGCGGCCCGTCCGTGACAGCGCGGACGTCCGCGGGCATAGTCTCGGTGGGCGATGACGACGACGGCGACGACACCCAGACGACGGACGGGCAGCACGGCGGTCGCCGTGCTGGTGGCCGGGACCTTCTTCATGGAGCTCCTGGACGGCACGATCCTGGCGACCGCCGCCCCGGCCATGGGGCGTGACCTCGGGGTTGACTCCGCCGCGGTGGGCGTCACGATCACCGCGTACCTCGTGACCCTCGCGGTGTTCATCCCGGTGTCCGGCTGGCTCACCGACCGGATCGGTTCGCGGACCGTCTTCGCCGGGGCCATCGCGCTGTTCACGATCGCGTCCGCCCTGTGCGCGCTGTCCACGGGGCTGGTCGAGCTGACGCTGTGGCGCATCCTGCAGGGGCTCGGTGGAGCGCTCATGGTGCCCGTCGGCCGGCTCGTCGTCCTCCGGAGCGCCGGGCGCGAACAACTCGTCACCGCCATCGCCATCCTGACCTGGCCGGCCCTCGCCGCACCGATCATCGCGCCGTTCATCGGCGGGGTCCTCGTCGAGACGCTGTCGTGGCACTGGATCTTCCTCATCAACATCCCGCTCGGCGTCATCGCCTTCGTCGCCGCCCTGGTGCTCGTGCCACAGGAGCGTGCGGCGCAGCGGGTGCCGTTCGACTGGTTCGGGTCGCTGCTCGCCTGCGTCGGGCTCGGCTCGCTCGTGGTCATGGCGTCGTTGCTCGCGCTGGACGTCGTGCCGGTCACCGCGGTCGTCGTCTCCGGCATCCTCGGCGCGGTCTGCTGCTGGCTCGCGATCCGGCACTTCCGCCGGGCTCCGCACCCGATCATGGGGCTCGACGCGTTCCGGCTCGAGACCTTCCGGGTGTCGCACGCCGGCGGCGGCCTGTTCCGCCTGGCGGTGTCCGCGGTGCCGTTCGTGCTCCCGCTGCTGTTCCAGGACGCCTGGGGTTGGAGCGCCGTGCTCGCCGGGTCCGCCGTGCTGTGGGTGTTCGTCGGCAACCTCGGCATCAAGCCGATGACGACGCCGTTCCTCCGTTGGTTCGGCTACCGCCCGGTGATCATCGTGTCGTCGGCCGTCGCCGCGCTGACCGTGGTCGCGATGGCGTTCATGACCGAGGACACCCCGTTCTGGCTGCTCGCCGTGCTGCTCGTCGTCAGCGGTGCCGCCCGCTCCGTGGGCTTCACGGCGTACAACACCATCGCCTTCGCCGACGTCGAGCAGGCCGACATGACCCCCGCGAACACGCTGTCGTCGACGCTGCAGCAGACCGCCGCGGGCTTCGGTGTCGCCGTCGCCGCCGTGGTCATCCGCGCGGCCTCCGGGCTGGGTGGTGACGGGCCGTACGCAGCCGCGTTCTGGGTCATCGCCGCCCTGCTCGTGATCGCCTGCATCGAGGGCATCCTGATGAGTCGCACAGCGGGCGACACCGTCCGCCCGGTCCGCCGTGTCCGCGCCTGATCCCGCCGCTGTCCGTTTCCGTCACGGTCACACGGACGAAACCCGGCAGGCGTTACAGTCTCAGCAACCGTCCGCGGTACCCGAGTACGGTGACCGCGGCAGGGTGACCGGAACACCCGGACAGGAAGGCAGCATGGCCGCGCCAGAGCAGCAGAGCACGATCGCATCAGAGCAGACCGTGCAGCCCACGCAGCTCCGTGTCGTCAGTTACAACCTCCGCGAGCACACCGCGAACAGCGAGCTCGCCGCACTGGCCGAGGCGTCCGACGCCGACGTCCTGTGCGTGCAGGAGTGCGACAGCAACGACCTCGCTCCCTCGATCGGTGGCCTCTCGCTCGCCGCGTCGACCCGCACCAACCGGCTCGGGCTCGCGATCTACAAGCGCGACGACCGCTTCGAGGTGCAGGACTTCAGCATCCACTCGCTGCAGAAGTCGCTGCACGATCGGGTCCTCGCACCCGCGCACGAACGGCTCATCGCGATGCACCTGCGCGACACCGAAGCCGACGCCGAGGTCGTCGTCGCGTCGTTCCATGCCTCGCCCCTGACCGCGACGAACTCCCTGCGCCGTAAGCAGATCGAGGCGGCGCACCAGTTCCTGCGTGAGCTGGCGAAGGACGTCCCCGCGGTCATGGTCGGCGACTTCAACTACCCGTGGTTCCAGACGAACCTGCGCCGCAAGATCGAGCAGGGCGGGTTCGCGCTGTCGCTGTCCGACCAGCCGACGTACCTGCGCTACCGCAAGTTCACCGGCCACTTCGACTTCGCGACGAGTGTCGGCCTGCACATCGCCGGCGTCGAGACCCTGCCGGCCGGCATCTCCGACCACCGCCCGATCCTGGTCCGTGCCCACTACGAGCACCCCGGCGAGACCGGCGCCGTCACCACCGTCGAGGCTCCCGCCGCCTGACCCGCGTCGGCGGCCGCTCGTGTCGGCCGCCCAGGTCGCACGACGTGCCGCGTGCGTGCCGCCGAGTGGTCGCAAACTGTCGGTTGCGGGGGCGTCGGGCGACGGTTCGTGCGACCTCGGCGGAGGTGAGCGGGGAGTCGTGACCGCTCGACAGGGGGCCTTCGGGCGCGTCGGCGGCGCGTGCCGAGGTCGCACGACGTGCCGTGTGCGCGGCCCCGAGTGGTCCCGAACTGTCGGTTGCGGGCCCGGTAAACGACGGTTCGTGCGACCTCGGCAGAGGTGAGCGGGGAGTTGTGACCGCTCGGCAGGGGGCCTTCGGGCGCGTCGGCGGCGCGTGCCGAGGTTGCACGACATGCCGCGTGCGCATCGCCGAGTGGTCGCGAACCGTTGGTTGCGGGGGCGTCGGGCGGCGGTTCGTGCGACCTCGGCGGAGGTGAGCGGGGAGTCGTGACCGCTCGGCAGCCCGTGCCGAGGTTGCACGACATGCCGCGTGCGTGCCGCCGAGTGGTCGGGAACTGTCGGTTGCGGGCCCGGTAAACGACGGTTCGTGCGACCTCGGCAGATGCGCGGGGAGTCGTGACCGCTCGGCGCACGACGCTGGGCGCGTCCGTCCGGGCGGCGACGCACCGGAGGCCCGGTGCCGGTCTCGTGGACCGGCACCGGGCCTCCAGGCGGTTGCCCTCGGAACCCGCCCGCGTCAGCGACGCAGCGTCGCCCGCGCCAAGCGGTTGCCGATGAACTGGCCGAGCTGCACGATGACGACGATCGCCGCCACCGAGACGTAGACCACCCACCAGTCGTAGCGCTGCGAGCCGTAGGTGATCGCGTACTCGCCGAGCCCGCCACCACCGATCAGCGCACCCTGCGCCGTCATGTCGACGATGCCGATGTAGATGAACGTGTAGCCGAGGATCAGGGGGCCGAGACCCTCGGGGATGAGCACGGTCAGCAGGATCGAGACCGGGTGCGCACCCGAGGCCCGAGCCGCCTCGACGACGCCCGGGTCGACCGACAGCAGGTTCTGCTCGACGATCCGGGACACCGCGAAGGCCGCGGCCAACGAGATCGCGAAGGTCACCGCGGGGACACCGATCGTGGTCTGCACGACGACCCGCGACAGCGGCGCGATCGCGGCGAGGAAGATCACGAACGGGATCGGGCGGATCAGGTTCACGAACACGTTGAGCACCGTGTACGCGGTGCGGTTGCCGAGGACGTTGCCCGGCCGGGTCGCGTAGAGCAGCAGGCCGAGCGCGAGGCCGATGACCCCGGCGATGACCAGCGAGATCAGCGACATCACGATGGTGTCGCGGATGGCGGCGAGGAAGACGTCGAACGTGTCGATCACGCTCTGGAACGAGTTGTTGTTCACGCGGCGGCCTCCTCGTCGGTCGTGACGCCGTCGGCGCGGAGTGCGGCGATCGCGGCGTCGATGGCGCCGGGCTCGGCGCCGGGCGCGCTCAGTTCGTAGGTGAGCGACCCGATCCGACGCTCCCGGATCTCGCCGACCCCGCCGTAGACGAGCTCGGCGGTGACCCCGGCGGTGCGGAAGGCTGCGTCGATGCGGTTCTGCAGCCCGGCCTCGTCGGTGATCTGCACCGTGACGAGCCGACCCGGGTGGCGGTCCCGCAGGCGCCGGAGCGTCTCGGGGGAGGGCCGGTCGTGCAGCGCGGTGCGGACGAAGCGCTGCGCGGCGCCGGTCTTCGGGGTCGAGAACACGTCGTAGACGTCGCCGACCTCGACGACCCGACCCTGTTCCATCACGGCGACCCGGTCGGCGATCTGCCGGACGGCGTCCATCTCGTGCGTGATGACGATGATGGTGACGCCGAGCTCCCGGTTGACCCGGCGGAGCAACGCGAGCACCTCGGAGGTGGTCTCCGGGTCGAGAGCGCTGGTCGCCTCGTCGGCGAGCAGCAGGTCGGGCGACGCGGCGAGGGCGCGGGCGATGCCGACGCGCTGCTTCTGGCCGCCGGACAGCTGCTCCGGGTAGGCGTGGGCGCGCTCGAGCAGGCCCACGAAGTCGAGCAGCTCGGCGACGCGACGGTTCCGCTCGGCCTTCGGCACGCCGGCGACCTTGAGCGGGTACGCGACGTTGCCGGCGATCGTGCGGGACCGGAACAGGTTGAACTGCTGGAAGATCATCCCGATGTTGCGACGCGCCAGACGGCGGTCCCGCTCGGGGATCGCCGTCAGTTCGCGGCCCGCGACGGTCACCGTGCCGGAGCTCGGCAGCTCCAGCGCGTTGACCAGGCGGACCAGGGTGGACTTGCCGGCACCGGAGTACCCGATGACGCCGAGGACCTCTCCCTGGTGCACGTCCAGGGAGACGTCCTCGACGGCCACCACGGTCTCGCCGGTGTCGGCGCGGCGGTAGTGCTTCGAGACGCCGCGGAGTTCGACGAGGACCGGCACTACTGCTTGGCCGCCTTCGCGTCCTGCTCGACCTGGGCGAGCTCGTCCTGCAGCTTCGAGGCGCTCTCGTCGCGGGCGACGGCCTCGGGCAGGTCCTTCGCGAAGGCCTTCTGCACGGCGTCGTCCTGGAACAGCTCCGCGAGGTCGAGGTAGGTCTTGTTGCCCTTGTCCTCGTCGCGGACGGCGAAGACGTTCACGTACGGGGCGGCGCTCGCGCTCGAGGGGTCGTCCTGGTAGATCGCGTCCGAGATCGGCAGACCGGCGGCGGTGGCGAAGTTGTTGTTCACGACGGCGGCGGCGACGGAGCCCTGCTGCAGCGCGTTCGCGGTCTGCGAGGCGTCGAGGGGCTGGACGTCGACCTTCTTCGTCTCGATGTCGTCGGCGGTGGAGAACGCCGAGCCGCCGTCCTTCAGGGTGATCAGGTCGGCCGCCTGCAGGATCAGGAGCGCACGGGCCTGGTTGATCGAGTCGTTCGGGATCGCGACCTTCGCGTTCGCGGGCAGCTCGGACGGCTTGTCGTACTTCGTCGCGTAGAGCGGCAGTGGGTACACGGCGGTCGAGCCGATCGGCTGCAGGTCGTCGTTCGAGGTGACGTTGTAGTCCGCCAGGTACTGGATGTGCTGGAACTGGTTGATGTCCAGCTGGCCGTCCTTGAGGGCGGGGTTCGGCAGCGAGTAGTCCGAGAAGTTCGTCAGCTTGACGGTGACGTTGAGCTTGTCCTTCGCGAGCTTCGTGTACGTGTTCCAGTAGCCGAGCGACTTGTCCGAGACACCGATCGTGACGGTCTTCGGGGCGGCGTCACCGGCGGCACCGGCGTCGTTGCTCCCGGAGCGGAGGGCTCCGACGACGACGGCGACGACGATCGCCACGACGACGATCGCGGCCGCGACGATCCAGCCGATCGGGCGCTTGCCCTTCGGCTTCTCGGGCAGTGCGGGGGCTGCGGACATGCTGGTGCTCCTCGTGGGCAGTGCGTGTGGGGGAGCCGCGGTGGTCCGCGGCGTGGAGACGAGTGTGACGTGCGGTCCACCCCCGGTGCGAGTTCCGTTCCGTCGTGTTACGCAGCCCTCGATCCGTGCCGCCTGCGTCGGAGCACGCGTCCCGACACGACTTGGTTGACTCGGATCGTGCGCAGCATCGAACTCGTCCTCGGCCCGGAGTCGGACGCCGCCGTGCGGTCCGCCTGGCAGGCCCTGATCGACGCCGACCTGCCGAGCCTCGGTCGGCACCCGTCGCCGTCGAACGCCCCGCACGTCACCCTGGCCGCCGGGGACACGCTGCCCGTGCCGGCCGGGTTCCGGACGTCGGTCCCGACCGCGATCCGGCTCGGCGGGCTGCTGCTCTTCCCCGCGGGTGCCGGTCGGTCGGTGCTCGTGCGCGCGGTGGTCCTCGACGCGGCGCTCACGACCTTCCACGGCGAGGTGCACGCGGTCGCCCCCGGCGGCGTCGAGACGTCGGTGCCCGGGCACTGGTCGCCGCACGTCACGCTGGCCCGTCGGGTGCGCGACGAGGACCTTCCGCGCGCCGTCGCTGCGCTGCGCGCCGTGCCGCTGCCGGAGATGCTCGACGTCGGCGGCGTGCGCCACTGGGACGGCGAGACGCGGACGATCACGCCGCTCGCGTTCACGACCGACTAGCGGGGCACGGCCTGGAGGCCCGGGTCAGGTCCCGAGCACCCGCTCGCCGAACGCGGATGCGAACGTCCGCTCCGGGTCGGTCCGGGCGACGAGGTCGCGGAAGTCCGCCAGCCGCGGGTACAGCCCGGCGATCGCCGCGTGGTCGAGCGAGCTCATCTTGCCCCAGTGCGGTCGGCCGTCGAAGGCCGCGAGCCGGGACTCCAGGTCGGGCAGGAGCGCGGCGACCTCTGCCGGGTGCTTCTTCCAGGTGAACGCGATGCAGAGGACGTCCTCGCCCTGGGTCGGGCTGAGCCAGAGGTCGTCCGCGGCCATCGTCCGGAGTTCGCAGACGTGCAGGTGCGGCTGGATCCGGTCGGCGAGCCCCCGGAGCGCGTCGAGGGCGGCCGCCGCGTGCCGGAGCGGGACGAAGTGCTCGCTCTGCACCTCGGACCCGTGGCTCGGGACGGACCCGATCGGGAAGTGCGGCAGGCGGTCCCACCACGGGCCGACCGAGCCGTCGCGCGCGGTCCGGTGGTCGTCGCCGGGGGTGCCGGGCAGGCGCCGTGCGCCGGCCAGGGTCTCCGGGACCGGCACGTCCTCGGCGCCCTCGGGGACGCGCGACTTCACCAGGACCTCGGTGATCGCATCGGCGAACACGGTGTAGGCGCACACCGAGTACGCGGCGGCGTGCACGGCAGCGACGTTCGCCGTGAAGGTGTCCCAGGGGATCGCGCCGTAGACGTCCTGACGCATCCGGTAGGACGGTTCGACGTCGAGGGTCACCCGGGTCACGATGCCGAGCAGTCCGAGGTGCAGCACGGCACCGTCGAACGCGGGGTCCGTCCGGTCGATCGTCCGGGCGGAGCCGTCCGGACCGAGCACCTCGAACGCGCGCACCGCGGTGGCGAGCGAGCCCAGTGCCGTGCCGGAACCGTGGGTGCCCGTCGCGACCGCACCCCCGACCGAGATGTGCGGCAGGGACCCCGTGTTGTGCAGGGCGAACCCCGCACGGTCGATGTCGGCCGCCACGTCGCCGTAGCGGGTGCCGGCCCCGAGCGTGACGGTGCGGTGCTCGGCGTCGACCACCAGGTCGGTGGGGATGCCGGTCAGGTCGAGCAGGGTGCCCGCGGTGTCGGCGACGTCGTTGAACGAGTGCCGGGTGCCGAGGCCGTGCACCCGATCGGCGTCGGCCACGACCTGGGCGGCCTCGTCGATCGACGACGGGCGGACGACCCGTTCGGCCGTGTACGTGACCGTGCCGGACCAGTTGAGCTCGCTCGTCGTCGACCGCATGGCGCCCACCCTGCCACGCGGTCCGGAGACGGGCGCGGGCCGGGCGCCGGTCCCGTCACGGGTTCGGTGTCCGGCCCGGCTCGTCGGTCGGTGCGCGAGGCTCGTCGGTCAGTGGACGGGCGGGGGCGTCGGCGCGCCCTCGGGCACCTCGGGCCGGCGGACGAACACCGACGCCAGGATGCCGAACAGCGAGATGATCGCGCCGACCATGAAGGCGGTGCCGACGCCCGACGCGGTGGCCACCTGTACCCCACGGGCACCGGAGCCCTCGACGGCGGTGGCCGCACCGATCGTCAGCAGCGTGACGAACAGGGCCGTGCCCGCCGCACCGGCGAGCTGCTGCGCCGTGCCGAGCACCGCGCTGCCGTGCGAGTACAGCTTCGGGGGCAGCCCGCCGAGCGCCGCGGTGAACAGCGGCGTGAAGGTCAGGGCCAGGCCGATGCTCAGCACCACGTGCGCACCGAGGACGAACCACACGCTGGTGTCGACGCCCACGGTGGAGAGCGCCCAGAGCACGGCGCTGACGATGATCGATCCGGGGATGAGCAGCACGCGCGGGCCACGGCGGTCGTAGATGCGGCCGACGATGGGGGAGAGCAGGCCCATCAGCAGCCCACCGGGGAGCAGCAGCAGGCCGACCTGCAGGACCTCGAGGCCGAGCACGCGCTCCAGGTAGATCGGCAGCAGGATGAGCGTGCCGAACATCGCCATGAAGCTCAGGCCCATCGCGACGATCGGCACCGTGAAGCCACGGGTGCGGAAGGTGCGCAGGTCGAGCAGGGCGCTGTCGGTGCGCTGCAGGCGCGTCTGCCGGACGATGAACACCGCGAGGGCCACGGCACCGACGACCAGGGCGGTCACCGGGACGAGCGGACCGGTCGTGCCGGCTTCACCGATGCTGGACAGGCCGTAGACGATGCCGCCGAACGCGAAGGCGGAGAGGATGACCGAGACGACGTCGATCGGTGCCTTGCGCGGCGTCGAGACGTTCTGCACCTTGACCATGCCGAGGATGAGCGCCGCGATCGCGATGGGCAGCACGAAGCCGAACAGCCAGCGCCACGAGAACGCGTTGAGGATCAGGCCGGAGATCGTCGGGCCGATGGCCGGAGCGACCGAGATGACGATCGAGATGTTGCCCATGATGCGGCCACGGTGCGCGGGGTCGACGAGGGTCAGGACCGTCGTCATCAGCAGCGGCATCATGATCGCGGTGCCGCTGGCCTGCACGATGCGGCCGACGAGCAGGACGGTGAAGCCCGGCGCGAGCAGGGCGATCAGCGTGCCGACCGAGAACAGGCCCATCGCCCAGACGAACACCGGTCGGGTGTTGAAGCGCTGCAGCAGGAACCCGGTGATCGGAATGACGACCGCCATGGTGAGCAGGAAGCCGGTGGTCAGCCACTGGCCGGTCGCGGCGCTGATGTCCAGGTCGTCCATGAGCCGGGGCAGGGCCACGCCCATGATGGTCTCGTTGAGGATGACGACGAACGCGGAGACGAGCAGCAGCCCGATCACGAGTCGGGTCTCGGCAGCGGACGGCTGCGAGACGCTTCCCGTGCGGGGGGCGGAATCGACGGCCTGGGTCATGCGGGTGCTCCTGGTGGGTCACGACGGGTGGAACGGGTGTGGCGCAGGACGCGCAGACAGGCCAACTCCCTGAGTGGATGCGATTATTCCGCTTCGCTCCGACATACGCAGGTGAACGATCGGTGCCGAGCACGCCGGGCGCCGGCACCGCTCCCATGCACGTCCGCTCAGTGCAGGATCGCGAACCCGTCGGCGTCCCCGTGCGGCACGACCGACCGCAGGGTGACGTCGGTCACGGTCGCTGACGGCGGCCCGGTGCGCAGGCACTCGACCAACGAGTCCACAGCGACCGAGGGTCCCTCTGCCTCGACCTCCACCGTGCCGTCCCAGAGGTTCCTCGCGTAGCCGACGAGGTCGAGCCCGTCGGCCTTCCGAGCGGTCCAGTACCGGAAGCCGACCCCCTGGACCGTCCCCGACACCACGGCATGCACCCTCGTCACCGTCGTCATGTCCTCCACGCTAACCGCGGCGGCCTCCCGGGAGTTTTCGGCCCCGTGACGATCTGTTTCCGGCTCGTGACGAGCGCACCGCGTCGGCAGTGATAGTGTCATCCCAACCCGAACACTTCGAGTCAGATTGACACTATCTCCACCATGAACGAAGCAGGCATCCGCGTCGCGGTCTCCACCGTGATCGTCGCACTGCGCCCGCACCCCGACACCGGGGCCCCGGCGCTGTGGATGCCGCTCGTCCGTCGCGTCGCCGAACCGTTCGAGGGTTCCTGGGCGCTCCCCGGCGGCTGGGTCGGCGACGACGAGGGCCTCGAGGACTCCGCGGCCGCCCGACTGCGCGAGACGACGAACGTCCAGCCGCGGTACCTCGAGCAGCTCTACGCGTTCGGTGACGTCGGACGCTCCCCGAGCCGCGTGGTGTCGATCGTGTACTGGGCACTCGTGCACCCGGACGAGGCGAACGTCGTGCCCGATGACTGGAACGTCAGGTGGTTCCTGGCCGACGAGCACCCGCCGCTCGCCTTCGACCACGACCGCATCGTCGAGTACGCCCTGTGGCGGCTGCGCAACAAGATGTCGTACTCGCGGATCGCGCAGGCGTTCCTCGGTGACCGCTTCACCCTCGCCGAACTCCGCGGCGTGTACGAGGCGGTGCTCGGCCGAGCACTCGACCCCGCGAACTTCCGTCGGCAGGTCGAGAAGACCGACGCGGTCCTGCCGACCGACGAGACCACGAGCGGGGGCCGGCACCGTCCGGCCCGGCTGTACCGCTCGAACCCCGACCTGGCCTACGCGGACAACGGCCCGCTGCAGACCGGGGCCGATCAGCACCAGCAGCGGAACCGATAGGAAGCCCCGTGTCCATCGCCACGACGATCGAACTCATCTCCAACGGCAAGGCCGGCGGCAGCACCTGCACGCCCGACCTCGCGATGCCGACGTGGGACTTCGACTCCCGCCCCGGGTACGGCCCGGGGTCGTCGATGTCCGACGTCATCCCGACGAGCGCCCCGCGCCAGGGCGTCCTGCCCGACGAGTACAAGACGACCCCGACCGACGAGCTCCACGAGCGCATCGAGCGGGCGAAGGCCACCCTCGGCGACCGGGTCGTCGTCCTCGGGCACTTCTACCAGCGCGACGAGGTCGTCCGGCACGCGGACTTCCTCGGCGACTCGTTCCAGCTCGCGAACGCCGCCCTGACGAAGCCCGACGCCGAGGCGATCGTGTTCTGCGGCGTGCACTTCATGGCCGAGACCGCCGACATCCTGGCGCGCGACGACCAGCGCGTGATCCTGCCGAACCTGGCCGCCGGCTGCTCGATGGCCGACATGGCCGACATCGACAGCGTCGAGGCCGCGTGGGCGGAGCTGACCGCGGTGTACGGCACCGAGCCCGACGCCGACGGCCGCGTCCCCGTGATCCCGGTCACCTACATGAACTCCGCCGCCGACCTCAAGGCCTTCTGCGGTCGGAACGGCGGCATCGTCTGCACCTCGTCGAACGCCGCGACCGTGCTCGAGTGGGCTTTCGAGCGTGGGCAGCGCGTCCTGTTCTTCCCCGACCAGCACCTCGGCCGCAACACCGCGAAGGCGATGGGCATCAGCACCGACCTGATGCCGATGTGGAACCCCCGGAAGCCCCTCGGCGGCAACGAGACGAGCGACCTCGAAGCGGCGAAGGTCATCCTCTGGCACGGCTTCTGCTCGGTGCACCGCCGCTTCACCGTCGAGCAGATCGACCAGGCCCGCCGCGAGCACCCGGGCGTGCAGGTCATCGTGCACCCGGAGTGCCCGATGGCCGTCGTCGACGCCGCCGACCACGCCGGCAGCACCGACCTGATCCGGAAGACCGTCGCCGCGGCCACCGAGCCGACGACGTTCGCGATCGGCACCGAGATCAACATGGTGAACCGGCTCGCCGCCGAGTACCCGCAGCACACGATCTTCTGCCTCGACCCGGTCGTCTGCCCCTGCTCGACGATGTACCGGATCCACCCGGGCTACCTCGCCTGGGTGCTCGAGGCACTCGTCCGCGGCGAGGTCCTCAACGAGATCGTCGTCCCCGCCGACGTGCAGGCCGACGCCAAGGTCGCGCTCGAGCGCATGCTCGCGGCCAAGCCGCGCGGCTGAGACGCGGACCCGAGCGAACGAGGGAGACCACCGTGCACGTCGTCATCGTCGGCTCCGGCATCGCCGGGCTGACCGCAGCGATCCGCGCCAGTGCCCTGCACGACGTCACCCTGGTGACGAAGGGGGCGCTCGCCGACAGCGCCACCGCGTACGCCCAGGGCGGCATCGCGGTGGCGCTCGGTGCCGACGACTCCGCGGCGCTGCACCAGGCCGACACCCACGTCGCGGCGGCGGGCAGCGCCGACGCCCGGGCCGTCGAGGTCCTGTGCACCGACGGGCCGGCCCGCGTCCGCGACCTGCTCGCCCTCGGGGTGCCCTTCGACCGGTCGTCGGACCCGGCGACCCTCGACCGGTACGGCGACGACCTCGCCCGCGGGCGAGAAGCCGCGCACGGCCGGTGGCGCGTCGTGCACGCCGACGGTGACGCGACCGGAGCCGCGATCGAACGCACCCTCATCGCGGCACTGCACCGACGGCACGTCACGATCCTGGAGCGCACGAGCCTGACCGACCTGGTCGTCCGCGGCGGCGTGGTCGTCGGCGTCGACGTCCTCGACCTGCTCGGCGAACCCCGCCGGCTCGACGCCGACGCCGTCGTCATCGCGTCCGGGGGAGCCGGACACCTGTACCGCGAGACGACGAACCCCCTGGTCGCGACGGGCGACGGGGTCGCCGCCGCCTGGCGCGCCGGCGCCGTCCTCGCCGACCTGGAGTTCGTCCAGTTCCACCCGACACGGCTGGCCGTCCCCGGTGGCGGACTGGTGTCCGAAGCCGTCCGCGGTGAGGGCGCCGTCCTCCGCGACGCCGCCGGGCACCGCTTCATGACCGACGTGCACCCGGACGCCGAGCTCGCCCCGCGTGACGTCGTCGCCCGGGGGATCGCCGCCGCGGTGCGCGACCAGGGCGGCGCACCCGTGATCCTCGACGCCACCGGCCTCGACGCCGGGTTCCTGGTCACGCGGTTCCCCGGACTCACCCGGGCCACCCGCGCCGCCGGGTTCGACTGGACCCGCGAAGGCGTCCCGGTCGCACCGGCCGCGCACTATTCGATGGGCGGCATCGCCACCGACGCCGAGGGCCGCACCAGCCTGCCCGGACTCCTCGCCGTCGGAGAAGCCGCCTGCACCGGGGTCCACGGCGCCAACCGGCTCGCCTCGAACTCGCTGCTCGAGGGACTCGTCTTCGCGGTCCGCGCAGCGGACGCGGTCGCCGCACCGCGACCCGGCCTGCTCCGCCTGCGCGGGGACGCCGGTCTCCACGTCACCAGCGTGCCCCGAGCGGCCGACGCGATCCGTTCCTCCCGTCCGACCCCGCCTGGAGGCGCGACCCACCTCGACGACATCGGTGCCGTCCGGCAGGCGGTCCAGTCCGTCATGACGGACCGCGTCGGGCTGCTCCGTGACGCCGTCGGGCTGGCCAGCGCGCGCCGCGACCTCGACGCGCTGACCGCGCCGACCGGCGGCGGCGTGCGCGAGCACGAGGACCGTGCGCTGCTCGACCTGGCGCGACTCGTCGCGCTCGCCGCCGAGGCCCGCACCGAGTCCCGCGGGGCGCACGCCCGCACCGACCACCCCGACACCGACCCCACCGCCCCGGCCTCGTACGCCTGGGTCGCCGACCCCACCGACGCACACCCCGACGAGCACACGGACGAACGCGCCGACGGCTCCGCAGCCGTCCCGCAGGAGGTACCCGCATGACCACCGACCCCGGCACCATCCCGCCGCACGCGCTCCGTCGCGTGATCGAGACCGCGCTCGAGGAGGACGCACCCTGGGGCGACGTCACCAGCGAGACCCTCATCCCCGCCGAGGCGACCGCGACCGCGACCCTCGGCGCGCGCGAGCCCGGCGTGCTGAGCGGCGGGGCGGTGTTCGTCGCCGTGATGCACGCCGTCGACCCGTCGATCCACGCCGTCGTGCACGTCGCCGACGGGACGCACTTCGTCGCGGGTGACGTCCTCGCGACCGTGACCGGGTCGGCGCGGGCCGTGCTCCGGGCCGAACGGGTCGCCCTCAACCTGGTGCAGCGGATGTCGGGCATCGCGACGACCACCGCGGCGCACGTCGCTGCCGCCGCGGGCACCTCGGCGCGGATCGTCGACACCCGGAAGACGACGCCCGGCCTCCGTGTACTCGAGCGGTACGCCGTCCGGTGCGGTGGCGGACACAACCACCGCACCTCGCTCTCCGACGCCGTGCTCGCCAAGGACAACCACCTGGCGGTGCTCCTGGCCGGCGGGATCGGAATCGGCGACGCGATCGCCCAGGCCCGCCAGCGGCTCGGGCACACCGTGCACGTCGAGGTCGAGGTGGACCGGATCGACCAGATCGAACCCGTCGTCGCGGCCGGGGTCGACACGATCATGCTCGACAACTTCACCCCGGACGAACTCGTGGCCGGGGTCGGCATCGTCGCCGGACGCGCCCTCGTCGAGGCCTCGGGAGGCGTGTCGCTCGACACCGTCGCGGCGATCGCGGCGACCGGCGTCGACGTCATCTCGGTCGGGGCGCTGACCCATTCGGCGCGGGCGCTCGACCTCGGGCTCGACATCGACGTCGCGGTGCCCGAGCACGTCGCGGTGCCCGTGCGGGACTGACCGTGTTCTACCTGGACCGCGCCGCCACCACCCCGGTCCGCCGCGAGGTGCTCGAGGCGATGTGGCCGTACCTGACGGGGGTGTTCGGCAACCCCTCGTCGACGCACGGGGTCGGGGACGAGGCCGCGCGGGGACTCACCGCCGCACGGGCCACCGTCGCCGGGGTGCTCGGGTGCCGGCCCGCCGAGGTCGTCTTCACCACCGGCGGCACCGAGGGGGCGAACACCGCGATCAAGGGGATCGCCCTCGCCGCGCCCCGCGGTCGGCACGTCGTCACGAGCGCCATCGAGCACGAGGCGGTGCTGGAGAGCTGCGCGTACCTCGCCCGCTTCCACGACTTCGACGTCACCGTGCTGCCCGTCGGGCCGGACGGCCGCGTGGACCCGGCGGTGCTGCGCGCGGCCCTCCGCCCGGACACCACGCTCGTCTCGATCGCGCACGCCGACAACGAGATCGGCACCGTGCAGGACGTCCCCGCGCTCGCGGCGGTGGCGCATCAGGTCGGGGCGCGGTTCCACACCGACGCCGTGCAGTCCGCGCCCTGGCTGCCGATCGGTCTCGGGGTCCTGGGCGTCGACGCGCTGTCGTTGTCCGGGCACAAGCTCGGCGCCCCGAAGGGCACCGGCGTGCTCGCCGTGCGCGCCGGCGTCCCGCTCGAGCCGCTGCTGCACGGCGGGGGACAGGAACGGGGGCGGCGGTCCGGTACCGAGGACGTGGCCGGTGCCGTGGCGGTGGCGACCGCCCTCGGGCTGGCGGCGGAGACGGTGCGGTCGGGGGAGGGCACGGCGACCACCGTCCGCGAAGCGGTGCTCGACGGCGTGCTCGCCGCGGTCCCCGGAGCGTTCGTCACCGGGTCGCGGGAGCACCGGCTGCCCGGGCACGCGTCGTTCTGCTTCCCGGGCGTCAACGGCGAGACCGTCCTGCTCGAGCTCGAGCAGCGCGACGTGGTGTCGTCGTCGGGCAGTGCCTGTGCCGCGGGCAGCACCGAGGCCTCCCACGTGCTCACGGCGCTCGGGATCCCCGAGGACGTGGCGCGCACCGCGCTCCGCCTGACGTTCGACGCGGTCCTGACGGCCGACGACGTCCCGGTCGTCGTCGGGGCCGTGGCCGAGGCTGTGGCAACCGTCCGTGCCCTCGGCTGAGGTGTACTAGACGTTCTACTCCATCTCTGGGTACGTGTCCCCCCTTCTGCGGACAACCGATCTGCGTCAGAGTGTCGTCATGGCAAACGCGATGATGACCCGGACACGACGGGACGACCGCTTCCGAGCGGTGCAGCTCCTGCCGGCGCCGGCCACCCTCGTCGCGCTCGCCCTGGCAGCGCAGCACGACCTCGGCACGGCCCCGCTCGGGATCATCGCCGTGGTCGGAGCGCTCGCGACCGCCGGGAGTGCCCTGCTCCCGATGGTCCGGCCAGCCGCCGCCCACCGGTCGATGCCCGCACCGACCGAGACGGACCGGTACCGAGAGGACACCGAACACCCTTGAGGTCCACCACCGTGCGGTTCCCCTGAACCGAGCCGCGCGGTGGACCTAGACCGGATGTCGACCCCCTGATCGACGTCCGGCGCGGGGCGCGACGTTCCCCCTGTCGTCGTGTCCCGCCGTACACCGCGATCCCGCCGTGGGTCGACGTCCGCACCCCTGAGCGGCGTCGGTTCCCCTGCAGCCCACGGCGGGATCCGGTTCCCCGGTAGCGTCGTCGCATGCCCTCGTACCGCGCGACCCTGGCGATCGGTGCCCTCGCACCCGGCACCGCCCCGGACGCCGTCCTGCCCGCCGCGGCCGCCCTCGTGCGCGAACACGCCGTGGTCGAGGCCGAGGACGTCCGGCTGCTCCGTGGTGTCCCGTGTGCGGTCGTGCGCTTCGAGGCCGAGGACGACCGTGCCGCCGCGGCCGTCCGCGACGCCGCAGTCGACGGGCTGCGGGACGTGGTCGAGATCCGCTCCGACGTCGTCACCCGGCGCGAGGGCGGTCGCTGGATCCCCGTCGCCTGACCGCCGGGCGGTCGCCTGACGGTCAGGCGCTGTGCGTCGCCGGTTCGGGTGTCCCCGGCCAGACGTAGTCCAGGTCGTCCGGCACGTCCGGGAACAGCTCCCGGTAGTGCTCCGGCGCCTTCTGCACGAGCTTCGAGCGGTGCGAGACGTGCAGGGCCTCGTCGTCGTTCCACGGCGGGACCGGCACGTCGCCGCGCTCGTACGCCGCCAGTTCCTCCGGCACGCGGCCCAGGTCGAGCAGGGTCTTCTCGAGACACGTGTCGGCGTACCCGCGCTCGGCCCAGACGTGGCACGTTGCCTCCTGGTACGCCATCAGCGCCGGACGGTAGCCACGCCACATCGCCGTCACCGGGTGGTGCTGCCAGCCGTAGTCGGGGAGCGTCAGTGCGCGCATCAACTGCAGGGTCTCGACCCGCTGCTTGCCGAGCCGCCGGTCGTCGAGGACCTCGGCGGATGCCCGGAAGTCGGCGTACGGCAGGAAGGTCTGCATGGCGCGGAGGCTACCCCGACCGACTGGCACCCGACACATGTCGTCACGAACGTGCCGCCCGCCCCGGCAGCGTGTGAGCATCGACCGCATGAGCGGAGAACTGGTCGTCGGCGTCAGTGGCAGCCCATCGGACCCCTCGCGGACCTCGACCCTGGTCGCGGCGACGGTGGCCCGGTTGGCCGAGGAGATCGACGGCGCTCGGACCGAGACGATCGAGATCGGCCCGCTGCTGGCCGACCTCGGAGCGGCGTCGGGTCGCGAGACGATGTCCGACCGCACCCGCCGGGCCCTCGAGACGGTGGAGGCCGCGGACGTGCTCGTCGTGGGCAGCCCGGCCTTCCGGGCGGCCTACTCCGGCGCCTTCAAGCTCTTCTTCGACTGGGTCGGCCAGTACGACCTCGTCGACACCCCGGTGCTCCTGACCGCCACCGGCGGCAGCGATCGGCACGCCCTGCTCGTCGAGCACCAGATGCGCCCGCTGTTCGGGTTCTTCCAGTCCACGACCCTGCCGCTCGGGGTGTTCGGCAACGAGCGCGACTTCACCAAGCGCGAGGGTGGCTACGACATCGCGAGCGTCGACCTGGAGCTCCGCATCGACCAGGCCGTGCGCCGCGCCGTGCCGCTCATCCGCGGCGGCTTCGCCACCGCAGGCCTGACCGACGTGCGGCGCCCCGCCGAGTTCTGATCCTCGTGCGCGCGCCCGGCTCTTCCGGGCGTCCCTGGTGCTTCCGGGCGTCCCTGGTCGAAAGTTCTCACCAGGTATGCCCGGAACCACCTGGCATCGCGCGTGCCATGGGAAGGAACGGGCGCGACCAAGCGTGACCAGCAGGCGGACTGGAGGCCCGTGGCGACGCCGCCACGGGCCTCCCTTCCGGTGGTTGGCTCAGCCGAGCAGGGACGCGACGTGCGCGACCGCCAGGCGGTAGCCATCGGCGCCCGCGCCGGCGATGACCGCCGTCGCGGCGGTGGCGACGTGGTCGACGTGGCGGAACGGCTCGCGCTTCCACGTGTTCGACAGGTGCACCTCGACGACGGGGACCCACAGGGCCTCCACCGCGTCGTGCAGCGCGACCGAGGTGTGCGCGTAGGCGGCGGGGTTGATGACGACCGCGGCGAAGTCGTCGAGGGCCTCGTGCAGCCACTCGACCAGCTCGCCCTCGCGGTTCGTCTGGCGGAAGTCGGCCTCGAGCCCGTGCACGGCCGCCTCGGTGTGCACGATCGCCTCGATCTCGGCGAGCGTCACGGTGCCGTACTGCTCCGGGTCGCGGCGCCCGAGGATGTCGAGGTTCGGGCCGTTGAGGACGAGGATGCGCGACGCGTCGGTCATGGGCCGAGCGTAGCGAACCGGGGGAGCGCTGCGCCGCTCGGACGATGCATGCGCTGGCTATGTGAACGGTCACAAATCGGTGTAACGTCTCCGTCCGGGTCGGCAGAGTTGTCGACTGCAACACACTGACGTGGAGATGTGAATGGTTCTCGCTGCAGCGAACGAAGGGATCCGGCTCGACTTGGGCTGGGTCGACTACCTGATGATCATCGTGTACTTCGCGGTCGTCATCGGGATCGGGTTCACCGCCCGCAAGCAGGTCCGGACGAGCATGGACTTCTTCCTGTCCGGCCGCTCGATGCCGGCGTGGATCACGGGCCTGGCGTTCGTGTCCGCGAACCTCGGCGCCACCGAGATCCTCGGCATGGCGGCCAACGGTGCCCAGATCGGCATGGCCACCCTGCACTACTACCTCGTCGGCGCCGTGCCCGCGATGGTGTTCCTCGGCCTCGTGATGATGCCGTTCTACTACGGCTCGAAGGTCCGCTCCGTGCCGGAGTTCATGCTGCGCCGCTTCGGCAAGGCGCCGCACCTGGTGAACGCGATCGCGTTCGCGGTGTCGAACGTGCTCATCGCGGGCATCAACCTGTACGCGATGGCCATCGTCATCGAGGCCATGCTCGGCTGGCCGGAGTGGCTGGCGATCATCGTCTCCGCCGGCTTCGTGCTCGTCTACATCACCCTCGGCGGGCTCTCGAGCGCGATCTACAACGAGGTCATGCAGTTCTTCGTGATCATCGCCGGGCTCATCCCGCTCACGATCGTCGGTCTGCACCGCGTCGGCGGCTGGGACGGCCTCTCGAAGGCCATCACCGAGACCCAGGGCGTGCAGCACCTGCAGGCCTGGGCCGGCACCGGCTTCGGTGACGTCACCAACCCGATCGGCGCCAACTGGCTCGCCATCGTGCTCGGCCTGGGCTTCGTGCTCGGCTTCGGCTACTGGACCACGAACTTCACCGAGGTGCAGCGCGCGTTCTCGGCGAAGAACATGTCCGCGGCCCGCCGCACCCCGCTCATCGCCGCGATCCCGAAGCTCTTCATCCCGGCCATCGTCGTGATCCCGGGCCTCATCGCCGCGGCCGTCGTGGGCAACCAGTTCGCCGACGGCACGCTGACCTACAACGACGCGATCCCGAAGCTCATCCAGATGTACCTGCCGACCGGTGTGCTCGGCATCGCGGTGACCGGCCTGCTGGCGTCCTTCATGGCCGGCATGGCGGCGAACGTCTCGTCGTTCAACACCGTCTTCACCTACGACATCTGGCAGCGCTACATCCGCCCGAACATGCCCGACCTGCACTACCTGAAGACCGGCCGCTGGGTCACCGTCGTCGGCGTCGTGGTCGGCATCGCGACCGCGTTCATCGCGGCCCAGGCGTCGAACATCATGACGTACATGCAGACGCTGTTCTCGTTCTTCAACGCACCGCTGTTCGCCGTGTTCATCCTCGGCCTGCTGTGGAAGCGCATGACGACGCAGGGTGCGCTCTGGGGCTACGTCCTCGGCATCGTGACCCCGACGATCACCTGGATCGCCTACCTGGTCAACCCGGACCTGTTCGCCACCGCGACCGCGGAGACCCTGTACGGCGCGATCATCTCGTTCGTCACCGTGCTGGTCGTCGGCTTCGTCGTCTCGATGCTCACCAAGCCGAAGGACGAGAAGGAGCTCGGTGGACTCGTCTACGGCGTGGGCAAGATCGACCTGCACGGCGACTCGGTCGCGACGGACACCGCCTGGTACCGCTCGCCCGCCCTGCTCGGCACCGTCGCGCTCGTCCTGTGCGTCGTCCTGTACCTCCCGTTCCTCTGATCCGCGAAGGAGACCACTTCTCATGAGTGACACCACCACCCCCGGCGCGATGACCGAGGAGCAGAAGGCAGCCCTCGTCCGCTCCACCCGCCGACTCGACCTGCGCCGCATCCTCGGCGGCCTGTTCGTCCTGTACGGCGTGATCACGACCATCGTCGGGATCGTGCACTGGAACACCGACCCCGAGAAGACCGGCGGGATCCACATCAACCTGTGGGTCGGGATCTCGCTGCTCATCGGCGGCGGCCTGTTCTTCCTCTGGGACCGCCTGAACCCGGTGCCCGCCGAGGACATCATCGGCCAGGCTGAGGCCGAGTCGCACCAGCGTGCCGCGGGCGAGGGGCGCGAGCTGGCCTGAAGCTGCTCGGGTCGGGCGTCCCCGGCCAGACGCTGAACGACGAAGTCGCTGTCGGACGACAGCGGCTTCGTCGTTTCCGGCCGCGGCGGCCGGTGCCTTGACCGGGGCCGAGCGTTGCGGGTAGCATTGATATGTCGATCGGGTGCTGCTCGGTCGAAAGTGATCCTCGGATGTCCTGCAGCCAGCGCGGGCCCGAGGATTTGCGCTTTCGGGGGCTTCCGTCAGGAGACCAGGATCGGGCTCGACAGTCCGTGATCTCCGGCGAGGCCGGCAACATGAGCCCCGCAGGCGATGTCAGCCAACGCGAGGAGCGGCTCCTCGGACGGGTTGAGGTGCTCGAACCGCACTCCGTGACCGACTCCACGATCGCGGAGCGCATCGAACATCGCTCGGTCATCCTTGTCCCGAGCGGGTCCGCGTGTCTCGAGGACCACGTGCCCGACCTTTCGCAGCTCCAGTTCGTGCACGAGGCGTTCGATGCACCGTCTTCGCCGACGTTCCGTCCGTGCCACGGTGCCGTCGTACCGGACCACGATGACGGCCACCGCATGCCGGAGGAGATCGAGCCACGAGATGCGCTGGCTCGGCAGCGCCTCGTACCAGTGCAGCTTCCGCATCCGCCTCGGAGTCGCCGCTCGGACGTCAGCACGCGCGGCGTCGCTGATCGAGACTGAGATGATCACCGCAGCGAGGACGTACGCAGTGTGGTCCCGTCCACCACCGGGTTCTGACTCGTCCACGTACGCCCGCGTCCGACCAGCATATTGTGTACCGGTTGGTTCCCCCACGAAACGGTTGCGCGCTGGATCGGGTGGGTCCAGGTTGAGCGTGACGAAAGGAACCGCCATGGACACGATGGTCTTCATCAACCTGCCCGTCACGGACCTCGAGCGCTCGAAAGCGTTCTACGAGGCGCTCGGGTACTCGATCAACCCGGCGTTCAGCGACGACACCGCGGCGTGCGTGGTGGTGTCCGACACGATCTCCGTCATGATCCTGACGACGGCGAAGTTCGCCGAGTTCACGGACAAGACGATCGCCGACACCGACACGATCGAGGTCATCAACTCACTCAGCGCCCCGTCGAAGGAGGACGTCCACCGCATCGTCGACGCCGCGGTCGCCGCCGGCGGTACCGAAGACCGCCCGGAGATGGACCTCGGCTTCATGTACCAGCGGAGCTTCACCGACCCGGACGGACACCGCTGGGAGTACGTGTGGATGGACGAGCAGGCGACGCAGGACGGCCCGCCCGCCGAGTGAGTGATCGGCTGTCGGCGGCGCCCGCCAGGATGGTCGCATGAGCACCGAGCCCGTCACCGCCCCGCCCGTGCCCGACCTCGTCACCGGCGACGACGGCCTCGCCCGGCCGGTCTGGGCGTCGTCGGACGAGCTCCTCCGCGAGTACTACGACACCGAGTGGGGCATGCCCGTCCGCGACGAACGCGGGGTGTTCGAGCGGCTCTCGCTCGAGGCGTTCCAGTCCGGTCTGTCGTGGCGCACGATCCTCGCCAAACGACCGGCGTTCCGGGCCGCCTTCGCGGACTTCGACGCCGACACTGTCGCAGCCTTCGGCGAGGACGACGTCGCACGGCTCATGGCCGATGCCGGGATCGTCCGGAACCGCGCGAAGATCCTGGCGACGATCACCAACGCGAACGCCACCATCGCCCTGCGGCAGGACGGCGGCCTCGCCGACTTCGTGTGGTCGTTCCGGCCGGCGACCACGCCCGAGCCGCGGTCGTCCGCCGAGGTCCCGACGAAGTCGGACGAGTCCCTCGCCCTGTCGAAGGCGCTGCGGAAGCGCGGCTTCGCCTTCGTCGGACCGACCACGATGTACGCCCTGATGGAAGCGCTCGGCATCGTCGACACCCACCTGATGGGCAGCCACCGGCGCGGGACCTCCGGCGTCTGGAGCTGACGGGCAAGCCCGCGAGAACGAGAACGAGAACGCCGGGACTATGGTCACGACATGGCCGACGACATCCGGATCGCGTTCCTGCTGTTCCCGCACCTGACCCAGCTCGACCTGACCGGTCCGGCGCAGGTCCTCAGCCGCGTGCCCGGCGCACGCGTCGAGTACGTCGCGGCGACACTCGACCCGGTGCCGAGCGACTGCGGCTTGGCGCTCGTCCCCACCGTGACGATCAGGGATGCGGGCCCCGCGGACGTGCTCGTAGTGCCCGGTGGTGACGGTGCCTTCGACGCGATGCTCGACCCGGACGTCGTGGCCTTCGTGCGACGTCAGGCCGAGCACGCGAGGTGGATCACCTCGGTGTGCACCGGCGCCTTCGTGCTCGGCGCCGCCGGGCTGCTCGCCGGCAGACGCGCGACCACCCACTGGGCCTCGAAGCCGATGCTCGAGGCCTTCGGCGCGCAGCCGGTGGACGCCCGGATCGCAAGGGACGGTGCCGTCGTCACCGCCGCCGGGGTGAGCGCGGGCATCGACATGGCGCTGTGGCTCGCCGCCGAGCTCGCTGGACAGTCCGCGGCCGAGGCGATCCAGTTGCAGATCGAGTACGACCCGCAACCGCCCTTCGACCACGGATCGGCTGAACGCGCAGACGCCGCCGTCGTCACCCGGGCCCGCGCAGCAGCCGAGGAATCGCGCGGCGCGAGGGTGACCCGCGCCGCCGCAGCCGTCCTGCGCTGACGCGGACCTTCGGACGGTCACGAATCCCCGCTGGTCTCCGCCGAGTGGTCACGACACGTCGTTCCGGGCGCGGCCAGTCGACACTTCGTGACCGCTCGGGGCCATGCACGCGGGGTGTTGTGACCGGGCAGCCGCAGCAGCAGCCGCCGCCGCGCGCTAGACCAGCGGCTTCCGCATCTGCGCCGACGTCACCTGGTACCCGAGCGCCGCGTAGAGCTCCTGCGCCCCCGTGTTGTAGCCGAACACGTTCAGCCCGATGCTCGTCGCACCGTGCTCCGCAGCGGCGCGGTGCCCGAGTTCGAGCGCCCGCCGTGCGTGCCCGCGGCGCCGGTGTGCCTCGTCGATCTCGACGTTGAACACCCACCAGTCGGTGCTGCCCGGCGTGAGCGGTCCGATCCACAGGTACCCGATGACGGTGTCGTCCTGGTCGGTGACGTCCCACACGAGGTGCCCGTCAGCGGGGGACCCGCCCGGGAACCAGCGGTCCCGTGACTGCTGCTCGTTCGCCTCGGCCTGCTCGCGGGTCTCGCCCGCCTGCATCCGCGACTCGACGTACTCGGCCATCGTGCGCTGGAGCCAGGCCGGGAGGCGCGTAGCCGGCATCAGTGCCAGCCGCGTGTCCGTCATCGGTTGCCCTTGGAACCCCGGCTCGGCTTACCGCGCATCTTGCCGCGTCCGGGTGTCGGCCCCTTGCCGGTGTTCGACTTCTTGCCGGCGCCGGACTTACCGCTGCCGGGCGACTTCGCCTTGGCCTTGCCGCCGGCGCCCGCGGCGCCGCCCTTGGAACCCGACGCACCCGACCCGCCGGACCCACCCGACCCGCCGGACGAACCCTTGGCACCCGACCCGGCCTTGGCGCTGCCACGAGCCGGACGCGAGTCGTCGTCGGCGTCGCGATCCGGGCCTCCCGGCTGGCGTGAACTGTTGGCGGTCCGCCCGCGCACCACGCCGATGAACTCCTCGGTGGTCTCGGTGGCGTCCTCGTCCCGCCAGACCAGCGCGATGCGCGTGCCCTCGGCGTCCATGAGCGGACGACCGACCAGGTCCTTGCGGCTGGCGGCGCGGAACAGCGACTGGGGGAGCACGACGACGCCGACGTTCGCCTCGACCAGGTCGAGCGATCCGTCGATGTCGGCGGGCACCGGGCCGGCGTCGATCACGTGGACCTCGGCGTCGGCCAGGTCGACCTCGGCGAGTTCGGCGAGGGGGGAGTCCTTGGGCATCGCGACGACGGCCGTCTCGGTCCAGAGCGGGATGGCGTTGTGCTGCTCGGACACGGGCATGCGTGCGAAGACCATGTCGGCCTCGCCGGCCAGCGTGTCGTCGACGTCGTCGGCGCCGATCGGCCGCAGCCGGAGCTCGACGGAGGGGAAGCGTTCCCGCCAGACACGGGCCCACTTTGCGGGGGAGACCCCCGGCACGAAGGCGATGGTGAGAGCCGCGGTCATGCAGACGAGCATAGGGGCCGTACCCTTGTCCTCATGGCGCAGGAACAGACCATGAAGCCCGAGACGGCTGCGAAGAAGCTCGGCATCTTGCTGACGGCGGCTCCGGAGTCCTTCCAGAGCGCTCCCCTCACGCGGACCGCCTTCGACGAGCTCCGCACCGAACCCCCGACCTGGCTCGAGGACCTCCGACGCGACGGCCCGCACCCGCGACCCGTCGTGGCGCAGAAGCTCGGCATCTCCATCTCCGGCCTGAGCCGTGCGGGGATCGACGACGCACTGACCACGGCGGACATCAAGACGCTGCTCGAGCAGAAGCCCGAGTGGCTCGTCCGTGAGCGTGCGACGCAGGCCGCCGTGCACGCCGAGAACGCCCGTGTGAAGCAGGAGCGCGCCGCCAAGGCCGCTGCCCGCGCCGAGGACTGACCCCACCCCGCACCACTCCGCCGCACCGAGGACGCCCCACGTGCACGAGACCGTCGCCGACGCCATGCTCGTCGTGCCGCAGTTCGCGTCCGTGTGCTGCATCGTCGGTGACCGCTACCGACCGCGCCCGGGCGTGATCGTGCCGGCGGGCGTGATGCTCGTCGCGATGCTGATGCCCGTCGTCGACGCCGGTGCGGTGTGGACCCTGTTCGCCGCGACCCTCCTGCTCCTGCTCGCGCCGTTGCCCGTGATGCGTCGCCGCCGCGCCGACGGTCGCCGCGCGGAGCCGATGGACGTCCACCGCGCGCTCTCCGCCGTCGTGATGGCCGGGATGCTGCTGATGGGTCACGCCTCGGGCGTCGCCGGCGACCACGCGGGGCACGGCATCGCCCTGTCCGCGGTGCTCGGCGCCGGCGTGATCGGCTACTGCGCGTTCAGCGGTTGGCTGCTCCGGTACGAGTGGGGCCGCGAGGACCGGCGGGCCGTCCGCAGCGGCGAGGTCTTCGCGATGACCGTCGCGGTGGTCGGCATGACCCTGGCGATGTAGCGGAGCGAGCGCTGCCGGTCGCGGCCCCCGCTGCAGGTCCGTCGGGTCCGTCAGTCGCGTGCGGCGCTGTCCGTCGGGGCGTCCGCCGCGTGCGTCACCCGCTGCTTCGCCGCCTGGATCGTGTCCTTCGGCACCGGCGGCACACCCCGCCGGATCCCGCGCAGGCCGACGACGAACAGGATCGCGGTCACGATCGCGAACACGACGAAGGTGATCCCGGTCGCCGCCCACAGCGGCAGCGCGAGGGCGAGCAGCGCCACCGCGAAGCCGGCCAGCGCGACCAGGGTCGTCAGGGCGAACCCGACAGCGACACCGGTGAGCACCAGCCCGGTCTTCGCACCGCTCGCGCGCTCGCCGATCTCGCGCCGCGCCGAGGCGACCTCCTCGCGCACGGCGCGCAGCACCGGCTCGAGGGCCTTCTGCACGAGTCCGGCGGTCACGGTGTCGCGGAACGACGGCCGTCCGGGAGTGGTGGTGTCGTCGTGGTCGGTGCTGCTCATGGGGTCTCCTGTCCGGGCGCGGCGGTCCGCGTTCCCTGACAGGACGCGACCGGTCCGATGATCGTCACGCTGACTCGCGTGCGCCCGGTGCGTTCCCAGGTTGCGCAACGGACGGGAGGCCCGCCCCGCGTCGTCGACGCTGGACGGGCCTCCCGGGTGGTCGGGCCCACGGCCCTACTCGGCGACCTCCTCGAGGTCGTCGATCCCACGGGCGGCGGCCGCTGCGCGGCGGGCACGCATCGACGGCGCGGCGACGGCGGCGAGCACGGCCACGACCGCCACACCGGTGCACGCCCAAAAGCCGATGGTGAAGGCGTCGTCGGTCGGCAGCCCCTGCGGCGTGCTGTGCGAGGTGATCAGCGCGGCGATGACGGCGGTGCCGACGCTCGAGCCGATGGTCCGGACGACCGTGTTGGCGCTGATGGCCTCACCGGTCTGGTTCGCGGGGACGCTCTCGATGATCGCGTTCGAGCAGGCGGCGAGGGCCAAGCCGATGCCGATGCCGGTCAGGACGCCGGAGGCCACCACCTGCCACAGCTCGGCGTGCGCGATCGCCGGCAGCACGAACGCGGCGACGATGGCGAACCCGCCGATGAGCATCGGCGGCTTCGGGCCGACCTTGCGCACCAGGATGCCCGCGATCGGCCCGGCGACGACCATCATCACGACGGTCGGCAGCAGGAAGAGACCGGCCTGGGTGACGTCCTTGCCGAAGCCGTAGCCGAGCGCCGTCGGGAGCTGCAGGAGCGTCGGGACGAGGACGAAGGTGCCGAACATCGCGAACCCGAAGACGAGTGCGACGACGTGGGCGGTCCAGACGCCGCGGACCGCGAAGAGCCGGACGTCGATGAGCGGCTCGGCGACCCGGAGCTCGACCAGGACGAACACGACCAGTGCGACGGCGCCGAGGACCAGCAGGCCGATGGTCTTGCCGTCGCCCCAGCCCCAGGTCTCACCCTCGCTGACGGCGAGCAGGATGGCGACGAGTGACACCGCGAGGACGAACGTGCCGGCCATGTCCAGGCGGCCGGGCTTCCGGACCGGGGACTCCGGCATCCCGAAGACCGCGCCGAGCAGTGCGATGACGACGAGCACGGCGGGGAGCCAGAACAGCCAGTGCCACGACAGGTGCTCGACGATGGGCCCGGCCGCGACGATGCCGACACCGGCACCGATGCCGAAGATCGCCGACAGCAGACCGATCGTGACGCTGACCTTCTCCTTCGGCAGCTCGTCACGGACGATGCCGATCGACAGCGGCATCACGGCTCCGGCCGCACCCTGCAGCGCGCGCCCGACGATCAGGACGCCGAGGTTCGGGGCGAGGGCGGCGAGCACGGCGCCGACGAGCAGGATCGACAGCACGACGATGAGGACCTTGCGCTTGCCGATCATGTCGCCGAGGCGACCGAGGATCGGCGTGAGCACCGAGGCGGAGAGCAGGTACGCGGTGAGCACCCAGCTCGTCGCACTGGTGGAGGCGCCGAGGTCCTGCCCGATGGTCGACAGTGCCGGGGCGACGAGCGACTGCAGGACGGCGAAGGACAGGCCGCCGAGGGACAGGTAGACGATGATCGCCGTGCTGTTCGGCCGACGTCCGTCGGTGGTGGGGTGCGAGCCGGTCCGTGGGCTCTGCATGGTGTCGGTCATCGTGCTCCGTGTCGTCGTGGTCGTCAATGTAAACAATTGCTGACATGACGAGCGTACGCGTTCGAGAGGGCATGTCAACGCTTGCTTACATCCCTGTGAGGACCGGTAGGCTGCGCTCCATGAGCAAGGACGCCGCGGCCACCCGACTCCTGCTCGTGCAGGCCGCCCGGCGTCGGTTCGCCTTCGACGGGTACCGCGCGACGACCGTCCGCGACATCGCCGGGGACGCCGGGGTGAACGTCGCCCTCATCAACCGGTACTTCGGCTCGAAGGAGGGGCTCTTCCGCGCCTGCCTCGACCGCGTCGTCCGCGACCTGGGGGCCGAAGAGGCGAGCCAGCAGGGCCTCGAACGGGCGCTGACCGGCATCATCACGCACATCGTGCGCGCCCCGACCGACGACGACTCCCTGCAGCTCATGCTCCTGCTCCGGTCCTCCGGCGACGACGGCGCCGATGCCATCCGCCGTGAGACGCTGCGCCGGTACGCCGAACGGCTCGCGGGCACGGTCGGCGGCGCGGGGTCCGAGGAGCTGCTCGTCCGTGCCGAGATCGCGCTGGCGGTGGTGCTCGGGATGTCGATGCTCCGGCAGTCCACCGCGGTGGAACCGCTGGCATCCGCCGACGACGCCGTCGTGTCGGCCGCGCTCGAGGACGCCCTCCGCGCCCTGCTCGCACCGCCGCGGTAGCGTCGAGCCGTGTCCGACCGTCCCGCACGTCGCCCCGACCCCGCTCCGCGCCTCGACGAGGTCGACGAGCGCATCCTCTGGACCCTGTCGGCCGACGCCCGGATCCCGAACAACCGGCTCGCGGCCGCCGTCGGCATCGCGCCGTCGACCTGCCTGGCACGGGTCCGTGCGCTCGAGGACGCCGGGGTGATCCGCGGCTACCGGGCCGAGGTGGACGTCGCCCGGCTCGGGTTCTCGATCGAGGCGATGGTGTCCGTCCGGGTGCACGCCGCAGCCCGCCACGAACTGCGGGACTTCGCCAAGCGCCTGCTGCGGGTGCCCGTCGTGCAGGACGTGTCGTTCCTGGCGGGGGACAAGGACTTCCTCGTGCACATCGCGTGCGAGTCGACCGAGCAGCTCCGGGACTTCGTCGCCGACGAGCTCAGCGGTGACCCCTCGGTGGCGACGACGCAGACGAACATCGTGTTCGAACGCCTCGTCGCCGACCGGGCCACCCAGGGCCGCTCCTTTGACGAACTCCGGCGCTGGCGGGCCTGACGCACGGAACCCGGGTCAGCGCTTCCGGGTCATCGGGATGTGCGGGATGCGGTCCTCCAGGTACTCGTCGCCCGAGCGCACGAAGCCGAAGCGGCCGTACCACTGCTCCAGGTGCGACTGGGCGCCGAGGGCGATGCTCGGCGAGCGCGACTCGGCGATCGCGGCCTCCATGAGCTGCGCGCCGAGCCCCTGGCCGCGGGCGTGCTTCGCGGTGGCGACCCGGCCGATGCGCTCGGTGCCGTCGGGCTCGCGGAGCAGGCGGAGCGTCGCGTCCACCGAACCGTTGCCGGCCCAGAACTGCACGGTGCCCGGCTCGAGGTCACGGCCGTCGATGTCGCCGTACGCGGCTTCCTGCTCGACGACGAAGACGTCCTGGCGGAGCCGCAGGATCTCGTGCAGCGTGACGATGTCCAGGTTGCGGGTCGGAGCGTTGAAGATCGAGACCACGGACGGCCCTTCCTGAGAATTTCTTCCGAAACAGAGTGTGTTCCGGACCGGATCGGCGTACATTGCCGGTCAACCACTCTACGTGCGCAGCCGAGATCAGGAGGTGAGCGCATGGACCACCCGTTGCGCGCACCCTGGCGCGCCGCACTCCGCATCGTCCTGCTGGGCGTCGGGACGCTCGCCGCCCTCGTGCTGCTGTCCCTGCTCCTTGGCGCGCGACCGGCCTCCGCCGCGACGACCTCCGCCGCACCGACCGAGCAGCGCGGACTCGTCGGCAGCGTCGTCGACGGCGTCGGTGGCACCGTGCAGGGCGTGACCGGTGAGGTCGGCAAGGTCGTCGGCGGCGTGACGGATCCCGTCCGCAAGGCCGTGGCACCGGCACCCACACCTGCTGCGCCCGCTCCGGCCCCCGCGCCCGCACCTGCTCCGGTGCCCCCCGCGCCCGCACCTGCTCCGGTGCCCGCAGCGCCCGCACCGGGTCCAGCAGCACCCGCTCCAGCTCCCGCAGCCCCCGCGCCGTCGAGCCCCGCTCCGGTCGCGACCACACCGGCTGCCCAGCCGACCACGACCGCCCCTGCGGCCCACCCGGCCACGCGCCCGGTGCGACAGGTCGTCGACCAGGTGAGCAGCGCCTCCAGGCCGGCCACCGACACCGTCGCGAACGTCCTGCGCCCCGTCACCGGAACCGTGGAACGCGTCACCGACACGCGCCCCGTGACCGCCGTCGTCGACACCGTCGACGACGTGGTCGGCAGCGTCCCGGTGGTCGGCACGGTCCTCGGCGACGACACCCTCGGCGCCGCCACCGGTCCGGTCACGGGCCTGGTCGACGACACGCTCGGCTCGGTCGGCACGACCGTGGGCACCGTCCCCGACGTGGTCGAGGGCGTCGTCCCGTCCGTCGGCGGCACCCTGCCAGGAGGCACGGACCCCGTCGTCGACGTCCCCGCGCTCCCGGTGGGCGGCGGCTCGAACCCGTCCGCCGGGCCCGTCCCGTCGGTGCCGGTCGCGAACACACCCGTCCGGCCCGGAACCGCCGCCACGCAGGGCGCCACGGTGCCCGCCGCACCCGCACCCGCACCCGCACCCGCACCCGCACCCGCGCGCCTCGCCGCCGATGCCGTGGGCGACCGCGCAGCCGGACTCCGCCCGTCGGAGCCCGTCGACGTAGCCGCCACGACGGCCACGGCCGGCCCGGCCGTCGATGTGCAGGACGCGACCCTCGGCGGACACGCTCTGCTCGTCCCCGCGGACGGCGAGGGCCACGGGCTCCCGTTCGACGGAGCCGACGCCGGCGTGCTCGGTGGCAGTGCCTCCTCGACCTCCGGCGGCGCAGCAGCCGTCGGCATCGTCGGCTCGACCGACGACATCGTCTCCCTCGCCGCGGGGTCTCGCGGCACGCTCTCCGACGACGCGGTCCCCGCATCGGTCGTCGGCGAGCACGACGTCGCCCCTGACTGAGATCGGTGCGCCTGTCCACCACGGCAGGCACGCACACATCCCGGCTGCGTCCGCGGTCGGTGACGATCTCGATCAGGGAGTACGACCATGAACAAGTACGTCTCCAGAGGGCTCTGGTTCGCCCTCTTCGTCGGCGGGCTCACGCTCGGCGGCACGGCTGCGGCGAACGCGGCCACGACATCCGGTGCCGACGGCACCGTCTCGGGCACCCAGGTGGCCCCCGCCGTCGACGCCCCGGTGTCCCTCGGCGGCAACGCGATCGCCGTGCTCGGCGACGCGGTGTCGACGGCGACGGGGTCCACGCCCGCCGCTCCGGCCCCGGCCCCGGCCCCGGCCCCGGCGCCTGCTCCGGCCACGACCGCTCCTGCCCCCAGCACCTCGGGCCAGGACGGCACGCTCTCGGGCACCCAGGTGGTGCCGGACGTCGCGGCACCGGTGACGGTCGGCGGCAACGCCGTGGCGGTCGCCGGTGACGCGGTCTCGGCCGCCGCACCCGCGGCTGCTCCGGCTCCGGCGCCTGCTGCCCCCGCTCCGGCTCCTGCCGCTCCTGCCGTTCCCGCTCCGAGCACCTCGGGCGAGGACGGCACGGCCTCCGGCACCCAGGTCGCCCCGACCGTGACCGTCCCCGTGACGGTGTCCGGCAACGGGATCGGAGTCCTCGGCGACGGCACCGCGACGTCGACCGCCCCGGCGGCGACGAACCCGGCACCGGCTGCCGAAGCCCCGTCGGCGCCCACCACCTCGGGCACCGACGGACTGCTCTCCGGCACCCAGGTGACCGGTCTGGTCGACGTCCCGGTGACGATCGGTGGCAACGGCATCGGTGTCCTCGGTGACGGTACGAGCACCGGCGGCACCACGGCTCCGACCACCGGCACGCCGACCCCGGCGGTCGGTGGTTCGACCTCGGGTTCGGACGGCACGGCCTCGGGCACGCAGGTGTCCCCGGTCGTCTCGATCCCGGTCACGGTGGCGGACAACGGCATCGGGCTGCTCGGGACGGGCACCGCGACGGGCACGGCGCCCGCTGCGGGCTCGGGCACCGGGACCGCTCCGGCGACCGGTGGTTCGACCTCGGGTTCGGACGGCACGGCTTCGGGTACGCAGGTGTCCCCGGTCGTCGACGTCCCGGTGACGGTCGGTGGCAACGGCATCGGCGTCCTCGGTGACGGCACGAGCACCGGCGGCGCCACGGCTCCGGCCACCGGCACCACGACCCCGACGACCGGCGGTTCGACCTCCGGCGACGGCGGCCTGCTCTCCGGGACCCAGGTCACCCCGGTGATCAGCCTGCCGATCACGATCGGCGGCAACGGGATCGGCATCGTCGGTGACGGCACCAGCACCACCCCCGGCACCGGCACGAACCCCGGGACCGACCCCGGGACGGACCCGGGCACGGACCCCGGCACCGACCCGGGCACGGATCCCGGCACCGACCCGGGCACCGACCCCGGTACCGACCCGGGCACCGTCCCCACCGACGGGACGGGCACCGACACCGGCACCACGCCCGGCACGGCGACCATCCCGGTGGGCACGGTCGACGTCGTCGAGCCGACCCGGGCCTCCACGACGGGTGTGGTGACCACCACGACCGCTGCCACCAGCGGGGTCCGCACCAGCGCCGGGACCGTCGCGGCAGCCGCCGCGGCCGGTGACGGCCAGCCGGAGCTCGCCTACACGGGAGCCGGCTCGCCGGTCCTGCCCGCCGGGTTCGCGCTCCTGCTGCTCCTCGCCGGAGCGGGCACGCTCGTGCTCCGTCGCCGGCACTGACCGGCGGGTGATCGAGGGGCGTCACACCGTGGCGCCCCTCGTCACCATGCCCGGAGGGGCGTGCGCGTTCCACGACAGAACACCGGAGGATCGACGGATGTCCTGTCGGAACATGTGGGCGCATCGGATGCGTGTGCATGTTCCGACGGACCGCTCGTCGATCGACTCGTGCATCGTCGCAGTGCGGACGCCGGACGCCGGACGCCGGACGCCGGACGCGGGCGCCGGACACCGCGGGTGCCACGTGCTGACCGTGCCCGGGGAGACGCCCGGTTACGGCGGCGCTGCCACCGTGGCGCGGCCGTCAGCGGCCTGGGGTATCGTTCCGACTACGCAAGCGCTCCGGGGTCGGTGTAATTCCGAGCCGGTGGTGACAGTCCACGAACTGATGACGGGTGCGAACCCGACAGAGGTTGACCCGGTGGGATTCCGGGACCGACGGTGAAAGTCCGGATGGGAGGCGCGCTGGGCGGACAGGACGACCCCACGACCCGTGGGGTGCGACCCGTCCGTCGATGCCGACGATCGTCGAACGCCCCCGGAGTCCCGTTGAGAGGACACCAGTGTTCACCGGCATCATCGAGGAACTCGGCACCGTCACCGCCGTCGAGCAGCAGGGCGACTCCGTCGCGCTCACCGTCCACGGCCCCGTCGTCGTGCAGGACGCCCGGCACGGCGACTCGATCGCGACGAGTGGTGTCTGCCTGACCGTCGTCGAGCAGACCCCCGAGACCTTCACCGCCTTCGTCATGAAGCAGACCCTCGACATGAGCGCCCACGGTGCACTCCGGGTGGGTGACCGCCTGAACCTCGAGCGCGCCGCCTCGGTCGGTGACCGCCTGGGCGGGCACATCGTGCAGGGCCACATCGACGGCACCGCCACGGTGCTCGAGACGGCCGACGGTGACGGCTGGCGGCGTGTGCGGTTCTCGCTCGCGCCCGCACTCAGCCCGCTCGTGGTCGACAAGGGTTCCATCGCACTCGACGGCGTCTCGCTCACGGTCAGCGCGGTCTCACCCGAGGACACCGCGCCCGACGCGGCCTGGTTCGAGGTGAGCCTGATCCCCGAGACGCTCGAGGCCACGACGCTCGGGCTCCGCGTGCCGGGTGACCGGGTGAACGTCGAGACCGACGTCCTGGCACGGCACGTCCGCCGCATGCTGCGGCTCGACGCCGCGGCGCAGTCGCTCGAGACCGTCGGATCGGAGGCCCGGTGATGGTCGCCGAGGCCGGTGCCGTCCCGCAGGCACTCGGGTTGTCGAGCATCGAGGCCGCGATCGCGTCGATCGCCGCCGGTCGTCCGGTGATCGTCGTCGACGACGAGGACCGCGAGAACGAGGGGGACGTCATCCTGTCCGCCGAGCTCGCCTCGCCGGAGTGGATCGCGTGGACCGTCGCGCACTCGTCCGGGTTCATCTGCGCGCCGCTCAGCACCGAGATCGCCGACGCCCTCGACCTGCCGCCGATGGTGGCGCACAACGAGGACGTCCGCGGCACGGCCTACACGGTCACCGTCGACGCCGCCGTCGGTGTGACCACCGGCATCAGCGCTCATGACCGCGCCCGTACGCTGCGGGTCCTCGCCGACCCGACCTCGGTGCGCGACGACCTGCACCGCCCCGGACACGTGGTGCCCCTGCGCGCACGACCGGGCGGGGTCCGTGAGCGCGCCGGGCACACCGAAGCAGCGATCGAGCTCGTCACCGCAGCCGGGCTCCGGCCCGCTGCGGCGATCTGCGAGATCGTCGACGAGGACGGCAGCATGATGCGGCTGCCGGCGCTCGTCGGACTCGGGGCACGCGAGGGCGTGCCCGTCATCACCATCGCCGCGCTCGCCGAGTGGCTGGACGCGGCAGACCGGGCGGCGGCAGCGACCGCAGCGCCCACGGAAGGAACGACACGATGAGCGGAGCAGGCGCGGCGGACCGCGACCAGGTCGACGGCACCGGGATCCGGGTGGCCGTCATCGCCGGACAGTGGCACGACACCATCGCCGCGGGCCTGCTGGCCGGCGCACAGCGCGAGGTCGAGCGGCTCGGGGCGACGGCCGAGGTCATCCCCGTCCCCGGCAGCTTCGAGCTGCCCGTGGTCGCGAAGACCGCGCTCGAGGCCGGGTTCGACGCGGCGGTCGCGCTCGGCGTCATCATCCGCGGTGGCACCCCGCACTTCGAGTACGTCTCGGGTGCTGCGACGAGCGGCCTGACGCAGGTCGCGATCGACACCGGCAAGCCCGTCGGGTTCGGCGTGCTCACGCTGGACGACGAGCAGCAGGGACTCGACCGCGCCGGGCTGCCCGACTCCAAGGAGGACAAGGGCGCCGAGGCCGCACACGCGGCGATCAGCACCGCGGTGACGCTGCGGTCCCTGCGCCTCCCGGTCTGATCGGCTCGTGATCTGACGCTCCACGCAGAACGGCCCCGCACCGGTGAGGTGCGGGGCCGTTCTGTGCTTGCTGGTCCGCGCTTGCTGGCTCGCGGCAGTGCTTGCTGGCTAGCGCTTGCCGAACACGTGGATCGGCAGGAAGAAGGAGAGGCTCATCAGGAGCACGCCGGCCATGAAGACGAAGGCCTGGCCCGACTCGACCTGGAAGGCGAACCCGAACAGGTACATCGACACCAGCAGCAGCAGGATCGAGAAAACAGCGGCGATGACGCGGCCCACGGGATACCTCCGGGTGTCGACGAGTGGATCGTTCCCCAGTCTATCCCCAGCCGGGGGTGTGCCGGTTCACGCTCCGGGTCGCGTCGCGATCAGACGGTCGACGACGGTGAGCAGGGTCTCCATGTCGACGCTGCCCCGCTTCGGTCGCACCTCGCTCGCGGCACCGAGCGAGGCCTGGTGGTACAGCCCGTCGCCGAGGAGCTTGACGGCCTGCGCGGTCGGCTCGTCGCCGAGGGCGTCGACGAGGGTCGCGAGCCAGGCGTTCTCGGTGTCGTCGAGGGTGCGTCCGGCCTCTTCGTAGCCGGCCTGCTGCAGGCGGCTCGCGGCGAGCAGGGCGAGGTCCAGCTCGCTGCCGACGAACAGGCAGTTGCGCACGAAGTAGCGCGCGGCACCGTCCTCGGCCTCCTGCATGCGCTCGACGTCGATCGCGGACAGGTCGGACAGGCGTTCGCAGAGCCCCTCGACCAGCGCGGCCTTGGACCCGAAGTGGTAGAGCAGGCCGCCCTTCGAGACACCGGCGCGCGCGGCGACGGCGTCGAGCGTGGCGGGACGCTCGCCTTCCTCGCACACGATGGCGACGAAGCTGTCGAGGACGCGGTCGCGGGCACTGGCCATGCCGAGAGTCTAGGAGCAGTTCCGGGGGTCGCGGACGCCAGCTCCTCCGTGGTCGCCGTGAACGCTCACGAAATGCCGCGGGACCGTTGCTCATCGTTCCAGCACCGGCTAGCGTCGAGCCGACCGTGAAGGTTCACGAGACGACAAGGATCCGCATGTCAGCGCAGACGGCGAACACCGCCACCACCCCGACCTCGACCACCACCGACCGCCCCGGGTGGGCCGTCCTCGGCCCCGGCGGCATCGCCCGACGCTTCCTCTCGCAGCTGCCCGCCAGCGGGGGCGTCCTGGTCGCGGCCGGCAGTTCGTCCGCCGAGCGGGCGCAGGTCTTCGCCGACGAGGCCGCCGGGTTCGGGTTCACGGATGTGACCGCCGGGACCTACGACGAGGTCCTCGCCGACCCGCGGGTGGACGCCGTCTACGTGTCGACCGTGCACACCGGGCACGCCCGGCTCGTGATCGCCGCACTCGAGGCCGGCAAGGCCGTCCTGTGCGAGAAGCCCCTCGCCGTGAACCACGGGACCGCGATGGCGCTCACGGACGCCGCACGCCAGGCCGGTCTGCCGCTCGTCGAGGCGTTCATGTACCGCTTCCACCCGCAGACCGCGGCACTGCTCGACCTGATCCGCGACGGCGTGATCGGCGACGTGACCCACGTCGACGCCTCGTTCGCGTTCCGGACGGGCGAGCGCACCGGTCGACTGTTCGACGTCGGCACCGCCGGCGGCGGGATCCTCGACGTCGGCGGGTACCCGGTGACGATGGCCGCGGCGATCGTGCAGGCCGCGACCGGGGTCGCCGTCGCCGAGCCCGTGGACCTCACCGCCACGGGCACGCTCGGGCCGACCGGGGTCGACGAGTGGACGGTCGCGCAGCTCACCTACCGGGGCGGGATCACGGCGACGGTCCGGACCGGCGTCTTCGTGCAGGACGACAACGCCGTGTCGGTGTACGGCTCGCGCGGTCGCATCGTGCTCACCGACCCGTGGACCCTGGGCGACGACCCCACCATCGAGATCCACACCGTCGACGAACCCCCTCGCTCGCTGTCGTTCGCGGGTGAGCACCCCTACGCCCGAGAAGCCGACGCCACCACCGACGCCCTGCGTGCCGGCGGGGTCGAAGCGGCGCAGATGACCATCGACGAGACCCTCGCCACCGCCCGCACGCTCGACAGGTGGCGCGCGGCGATCGGCCTGCGCTACCCCTTCGAGGCCGAGACCGCCGACATCCCGACGGTGTCCGGCCGGCCGCTCACCGTGCAGGACGGCAACCCGATGCGCTACGGCGAGGTGCCGGGCGTCGGCAAGCGGATGTCCCGCCTGGTGATGGGCGTCGACAACCAGCCCGACCTGGCACACGCCAGCGCGATCTTCGACCTGTTCGTCGAGCAGGGCGGCAACGTGTTCGACACCGGCTACATCTACGGCGGCGGGGTGCTCGAAGGACGGCTCGGCAGGTGGATCCAGAACCGGGGGATCCGGGAGGACGTGGTGGTCATCACGAAGGGCGCCCACACCCCGCACTGTGACCCGGAGTCGATCACCCGGCAGCTGCTCGAGAGCCTCGAGCGCCAGGGCACCGACTACGCGGACATCTACATGATGCACCGCGACAACCCCGACATCCCGGTGGGGGAGTTCGTCGACGTGCTCGACGAACACCGCCGGGCCGGCCGCATCCGCGTCTACGGTGGCTCGAACTGGACCCCGGCACGGTTCGACGAGGCGAATGCCTACGCACGGGCCAACGGCAAGCACGGGTTCGAGGTGCTCAGCAACCACTTCGGTCTCGCCGAGGCGTACGACGTGCCGTGGGACGGCTGCGAACACGCGACCGATGCGGCATCGAAGGCCTGGCTCGAGGAACGCCAGGTCCCGCTGCTGCCGTGGTCGTCGCAGGCCCGCGGCTTCTTCACCGGCCGCGCGACGCCCGAGGACACCAGCGACGCCGAACTCGTCCGCTGCTACTACTCGGACGACAACTTCGAGCGGCTCCGGCGTGCGCGGGAACTCGGCACGCAGTTCGGCGTCCCCGCGACGGCGATCGCCCTGGCGTACGTGCTCAACCAGCCGTTCCCGACGTTCCCGCTCTTCGGACCCCGTACGATCGCGGAGGCCCGGTCGTCCATGACCGGCCTCTCCGTCGACCTCTCCCCGGAACAGGTGGCATGGCTGGACCTCCGCGCCTGACCCCGGGCGGCCGCGCGACGATCATCGACGTCGCCGCGGCCGCCGGGGTGTCCCGGCAGACCGTCACCCGCGCGATGAACGGCATGTCCGGCATCAGCGCGGCGACCAAGGACCGCGTGCTCCAGGCCGCGGCTGCGCTCGACTACCGTCCGTCACGGTTCGGCCGCGGGCTCGTCACGGGTGGCGACCACCAGCTCGGGCTCGTCGTCAACGACCTGCGGAACCCCTACGCACCGGCACTCGCCTCCGCGGTGCTCGGCCTGGCCGCCGCCCGCGGGTGGAACGTCATGCTCGCCGACGTCGGGCTCGCGAGCGACTCGGACCGGATGGTGGAGTCCCTCGGTGCCCAGACCGACGTCGTGATCGGCTACCTCGGGTCCCGTGCGCCGGAGTGGATCGAACGGCTCGGCTCGGTCCCGGTCGTCGAGCTCGACCCCTCGGGGCCGGTGACCCGCGCCGCGGTCCGGATCGACCCGACCGCCGCGATCGAGGACCTCGCCGACCACCTCGTCGACGTCGGGGTGAAGCACCCCGTCGTGCTCGACGCCGCCGCCGACGGCGCGCCGAGTCAGCGCGGGGAGCACATGGTCGCGGCACTCCGGCGTCGCGGGTACCTGCCCGACCTCGTCGTCGCGTCCGCGCCCACCGCAGAGGCCGGTGCCGAACGGACCGAACGGATCCTCGCCGAGCACCGCCGGGTCGATGCGGTCCTGGCGTTCAACGACGTGCTGGCGCTCGGCGTGCTGTCGGCCTGTCGTCGTGCCGGCGTCGACGTCCCCGCTGACGTCCGCGTGGTCGGCGTCGACGGCCTGCCGCTCGGGACGCTCGTCGCGCCGACGCTCACCACGCTGGCCGTCGACCTCGACGAGGTCGCCGGCCAGGCCCTCGACCTGGCGCTCGGCATGCTCGCGGGCGAGCTGCCGCGCTCGGGCGCGGCCGTCGAGCGCACGGTGCGACACCGGTTGCTGCTCCGCGAATCGGCGTAGGCCCGACGACGCGACCAGTGGACCGACGCAAGGCCCGTGGCGGGACCGGCACGGGCCTCCCGGCCGTCGTCAGTTGCATTTGCAACCAAAACCGTCCGGACGGTACACTAACGGAGTCCTGACGGGGCGCGTGTCCATCCCGCGTCCCGTCTCGTCTGCCCCACGTACCACCCGCCGTCGACCTGGTCCGGCTCGAAGTCCCAGGAGTCCGCCGTGTCCGCACTGCTCACCAGCCCCGTCGCCACCCGCGTCACCGGCAGCCGCGCCCGACGGTTCCTCGCGCTCGCCGTGCTCATGCTGCCGGTCCTGCTCATCTCGGTCGACAACACCATCCTGAGCTTCGCGCTGCCGTCGATCAGCCGCGCGCTGAACCCGGACGCGACCACGCAGCTCTGGATCGTGGACGCGTACCCGCTGGTGCTCGCCGGTCTACTCGTCGTGATGGGCAGCATCGGTGACCGCATCGGCCGTCGGCGGATCCTGGTGATCGGTGCGACCGGCTTCGCCCTGTTCTCGGTGGCCGCGGCGTTCGCGACCGACGCGTGGATGCTCGTCGCGGCCCGGATCGCGATGGGCGTGTTCGGCGCGATGCTCATGCCCGCGACGCTGTCGATCATCCGCAACGTGTTCGTGGACGCGGGGGAGCGGCGGATGGCGCTCGCCGTCTGGTCGACGATGTTCGCGGCCGGCAACGCGCTCGGCCCGCTCGTCGGCGGCGCGCTGCTCGCGCACTTCCACTGGGGCAGCGTGTTCCTGGTCGCGGTGCCGATCCTCGTGCTCATGCTCGTCGGCGTGCCGTTCTGCGTGCCGGAGTCCCGCGACCCGATGCCCGGGCCGGTCGACCTGCCGAGCATGTTCCTGTCCCTCGGCGCGCTCGCACCCATCGCCTGGGCCATCAAGTCGGTCGTGCACCCCGAGGAGCGCGGCCTCGCGATCGCCATGCTCGCGGTCGGTGTCGTGTGCGGCATCGCGTTCGTCCGTCGGCAGCTGCGGTCCCGCACGCCGATGCTCGACCTGCGCCTGTTCCGCAGCACGGCCTTCACCGGCAGCGTGCTGATGAACCTGGCGGCGATGTTCTCGCTCACCGGGTTCCTGTTCTTCATCGCCCAGCACCTGCAGCTCGTGGCCGGGCTCGACCCGTTCGCATCCGGCGTCGTCCTCATCCCGGGGTCGGTCCTGACCATCGTCGCCGGGCTCGCGGTCGTGCCGATCGTGGCGCGTGTCGCCCCGCGCTGGGTCGTGTCGGTCGCGCTGCTGTTCTCGGCGGCGGCGTACGCCCTCGTCGCGGTCCTCGGACACCACGCCTCCATCGCCGCCCTGGCGTTCGCGTTCGTGCTGCTCGGCATCGGGATCGGGGCGTCCGAGACGGTGACGAACGACCTCATCATCTCGACGGCACCGGCGGACAAGGCGGGTGCGGCGTCGGCGATGTCCGAGACGGCGTACGAGATCGGCGCCGTGCTCGGCACCGCGGTCCTCGGCACGATCCTGGCGACGACCTACCGGGCGCACGTCGTGGTGCCCGACGGGTTGTCCTCGGCGGCGCACGTCGCGGCGCAGGAGACCCTCGGCGGCGCGGTCGCCGCGGCGGGGCAGCTCGGCGGCAGCGCCGGGCAGGTGCTGCTCGAATCGGCGCGGGCGGCCTTCGACTCCGGCGTGACGATCACGGCGGGTGTCGCCGCGGTGCTCATGGTCGTGGCGGCCGCGGGTGCGCTCGTCATGCTCAAGCGCCGCTGAGCGGCCGCGCGGGCGCCGCGCGCCGCGCTGCGCCGCGAGCGTCGCTGCGCTTCGTGAGCAGGAATGGTCGGGTCGCCGTGCGTGACCCGACCATTCCTGCTCACGAAGTGCCCACCACGGCGCGCCCGGCCACGCCCGAACCTGTGAATCGTTGACCTCAACCAGGGTTCAGGTCATACGTTGGGTGGCAGCCGCCGAGTGACGGCAGCCCCTCCCGAAGGAACGACCACGATCACCATGCCCGACGAAGCACCGGCAACCATCGCCGACGCGTACAAGTCCGCCTTCCGCGGGCACCCTGCCGGCGTCGCCGTCATCACGGCCGAAGGCCCCGACGGACCGACCGGCCTCACCGCCTCGAGCGTCGCGAGCGTCGCCGTCGACCCGCCCGTGCTGGTCTTCTCGCTCTCGACGAACTCCGGCTCGGCCGGGGTCGTGCTCGGTGCGCCGCTGTTCGTCGTGCACCTGGTCGACTCCCTCGGGGTCGCACTCGCGAAGCGCTTCGCCTCGACCGGCAGCCCGGCCGCCGACGACCCCATCTGGGGCACCCTGCCGTCCGGCGATCGCTACCTGCCGAGTGCGGCGAGTGCGCTCCGCTGCCGACCGCTGTCGACGACGCCCATCGGCAGCTCGACCGTCGTCGTGGCCGAGGTGCTCGACATCATCGTCGGCGCCGACCGCGGCGAGCCGCTGGTCTACCACAACCGGGAATTCCACTCCCTCACCGATCGTTCCCGGCTCTCGTGAGCCGCGGAGCCGCGTCCACAACCCACTGATCGAAAGGACCTCACATGGCTGAGTACACCCTGCTGGAACTGCCGTACGACTACGCCGCGCTCGAGCCGCACATCAGCGGCAAGATCATGCAGCTGCACCACGACAAGCACCACCAGGCCTACGTGACCGGTGCCAACACCGCGCTGCAGCAGCTCGGTGAGGCCCGTGAGTCCGGCAACTTCGGCGCGATCAACAAGCTCGAGAAGGACCTCGCGTTCCACCTCGGTGGCCACGTGAACCACTCGATCTTCTGGACCAACCTCGGCCCGGACACGAAGGTCCCCGAGGGCGAGCTCGCCGCGGCGATCGACGAGTTCTTCGGTTCGTTCGAGAAGTTCCAGGCGCAGTTCGCCGCCGTCGCGAACGGCATCCAGGGCTCCGGCTGGTCCGTGCTGGCCTGGGACACCGTGGGCCAGAAGCTCACCACGTTCCAGCTCTTCGACCAGCAGGGCAACATCCCGTTCGGCCTCGTCCCGATCTTCATGCTCGACATGTGGGAGCACGCCTTCTACCTCGACTACCTGAACGTCAAGGCGGACTACGTCAAGGCCGTCTGGAACATCGTCGACTGGGAGAACGTCGCCGCTCGTTTCGAGAACGCGAAGTCGCAGCGGTTCGTCACGCTCTGATCCGCGTCGGCGCGTCACCACGGTGACCACCTGACGAACGGGAGGCACGGTGTCAGCTGGCACCGTGCCTCCCGTTCGTGGTCCGGGTCACGTTCCGGGCCGTGCGCCGTCGCCGTGTCCCGTCGCCGGGTACGCGAGCGGTCCGCGATCGCGTGGGTGCGTGCGCTCAGCGCACGCGGTCTGCGGCGGCCGTGCTGGCTGCCAGGTCGTGGGCGATGCGACGCAGTGCAGCGTCGGCGTCGGTGTGCGCGCCGTCGACGAGCGCGCCCCACTGGGCTCCGCGGGCGGCCATGACCGTGTGCTGGGCCGCACGTTCGGCGAGGACGGGGTCGGCGCCGTGTGCTCGGCACCAGGCCCGGACGGCGGCGACCTGGCAGCGGTGCGCGCGGCGCTGCCGGTCACGCCCGTCGAGGGACTCGACCGACCCGAGTTCGAAGGTGAGACGTGCGGCCAGCGCACGGTGCGGGTCGTCGAGCCCGCCGAAGGTCGCGACCAGGTGGTCGGCGAGGGCGTCGGTGTCGGCGGCCGGGTCGAGTGCGGGCGCTCGGTGCGAGGTCGCGAGGTGTTCGACGACGGAGTCGATCAGGGCGTCGCGGGAGCCGAAGTGGTAGACGACCGGGTAGGCGCTCGTGCCGAGTACGCGGCCGAGACCCCGGACCGTGACGTCCTCGATCTTGGTCTCGACGAAGTGGTCGACGACCTTCTCGAGGATCGCGGGTTTGCGGGTGGGGTCGGGCTTCCTGGGCATGGCATCTCCGTCGTCGGGGCGGTGGTCGCGCGACCGCCCACATACTAGCAGCCGGTATATCAGTGACACCATTGGTCGTTGTGTGCGATCTCTCCGCGAAACCTCCGTTTTCACCGATAGAAACGGAGAAAAACTCGGCTCCGGGTAGACTGTTGCGGATGTCCATGCCGTACGAGGGCGCTCTGCCGCCGTCACGGCCCGAGGGGACCCGCGCCGGACGGGTGGTCGCGGGCCGTCGTCGCGGCGCCGGAAAACGCTTCCTGGTCGTCGGCGACGTCCTGGACGGCGTCCTCGTGCACACCACCGCACACCGGATCGGGGTGCACGACCCCGCTGCGGAGATCCGGCACCGGCCGACCGGTGCCGGTGGCAACACGGCCACGTGGCTCGGCTGGCTCGGGGCCGAGGTCGACGTCGTCGCCCGGGTCGGAGTCGACGACGTGTACCGCCACGAGCGCGCGCTCGAGGACGCCGGGGTCCGCGCCCACCTGCGCTACGACGCGATGACGTCCACCGGGGTCGTCGTCTCGGTCCGCAACGACCACGGTCGCACCGCGATGTCGGACCCCGCCGCGAGTGGGAAGATCAGTGCCGCCGACGTCCCGCCGTCGGTGGTCGCCCGCGCCGACATCGTGCACCTGACCGGGGCCGCCATGCTCGGCGGCGGTGCCGACCGGCTCGCCGACCTCGTGGCGTGCGCCCGGACCGGCCCGGCGCGCGTGGCGGTGGACCCCTCGTCGGTGGCGGTGATCGAGACGATCGGTGCGGACCGGTTCCTCGAGGCCCTGCGGGGCGTCGACGTGCTCTTCCCCGACCAGCACGAGGCGCTCGCCCTCGCCGGGGGTGACGACCTCGACGCCGCGGTGCGGCGGCTGACCGAGCACGTCCCGCTGGTCGTCGTCACGGCCGGAGCCGACGGCGCGCTCATCGGACGCCGGGGCCGCAGCGTCCACCGGGTCCCCGCGACACCGGCGACCGTCGTCGACACCATCGGGGCGGGGGACGCCTTCGTCGCCGGGTTCGTCCGTGCGTGGGCGACGGATCCGGTCCGCGTCGGTGCTGCAGCCCGCGAGGGTACCCGGGTCGCCGCGCGGGCACTCGGCTTCGTGGGCGGTCGACCGCCGGTCTGAGCTGACGGGTACCCGCGTGGTGCCGTCGGGTCAGCGCTCCGACGGCTCAGCGACGACGTTCAGGGTCTGGATGCGCCCCGCGGCGGCGGGCGCGAGCCGGATCTCGACGCGCAGCCGCCCGCAGGTGCCGGGGAGCCACCAGCGCAGGTGCGACGGCGCCGCCGAGTACTCGGACACCGGCGCGGCACCGAGGTCGGCACCGACGTCCGCGACGGCCTGCGCCACAGCCCGCCGCCGTCGGTCGTACGGCACGTCCATCGCCACGTTGGGTGTGCAGATCGCGTCCGCCAGGTCGTCCCGCCAGTCGGCCAGGAGGCGCGTCACGGCGGCCTGGGCGGCTCGCGTCGCGCGGGTGGTCGCCACCACCCCGGTGCTCGGTCCGGTCACGTCGGCGTCGGCTTCCGGCGCGTCGGATGTGTGGGCCGTCAGCGCCGCGTCGAGCACGAGGTCGTGCGCCTGCTGCGCGGCCGCGGAGACCTTGGCCTGCGTGGCGTTCTCGAACGCGACGACCCCGAGGCCGTCGCGCACGGACCACCGCATGTGCGCGGAGAAGCCCGGGTAGCCGCCGGAGTGCGAGACGAGCTCGCCGAAGCGATTGTCCTGCTCGACGAACAGCCCGAAGCCGTACGCCGTCGCGCGGGCCGAACTCGGGACGACGGACGACGGGACGACCCGCATCGCCTGCTGCATGAGCCGGCGGTCAGCGGGGGAGACCGGGCCGGGTTCCGGCGCGGCGGAGAACGCCGAACCGAGGTGTGTCGCCCAGCGCGCCAGGTCACGCACGGTCGAGAAGAGCCCGCCGATCGACGAGAAGGCGCCGGGGCCGGTCATCGGCAGGGGTTCCCAGTCGCCCTCGTGTCCGCGGACACCGGTGACCACGAAGCCGGTCGACTCGGCGGCACTGAACACCGTGTCGGTGAGGCCGAGGGGACGGAGCACGATCTCATCGGCGGCAGCGGTGAAGGGCTGCCCCGTCACGGCGGCGACGACCCGGCCGAGCAGCGCGTAGCCGAGGTTCGAGTAGGCGAAGCGGGTGCCGGGCAGCGAGTCGAACAGCAGGCCGCCGCGCAGGACCTCGTCGAGCTCGGCGTCCGAGATCGACTCCTGCCGGTCGGCCCAGGGGTCGTCGGTGGGGAACCCGGCCGACATCGTCAGCAGCATCCGCACCGTGGGGACCGGGGAGTCCGGGGTCGGCAGGGTGACGGCGCCGAAGGCCGGCACGAAGTCGGTGATCGGCGCGTCGAGGTCGAGTGCACCCCGGGCGACGAGGGTCAGCAGGGTCGCGGCGGTGACGCTCTTGGTGCAGGAGGCGATGCGGTACACGGTGTCGGCGTCCGGGCTCCGGCCGTCACCGCGGTCACCGTGCCCGCCGGACGCGACGAGGCCGGAGCGGTCGAACACGCCCCACACGCTGCTCGGCGCGATGCCCTGTTCGACGCGAGCACGGAACAGCTCGTCAACCTGGTCGACGACCGCAGCGATCGCGGGGTGCGACCCGGTCACGAGCGCCGCATCCGTTCGTAGGCGTCGAGCGCCCGCTGCCGTGACGCCTTCAGGTCGACCATCGGCTCGGGCCGCAGCTCGTCGGCGGGGACCCAGCGGTGGACGTACTCGCGGTGCGGGTCGAAGCGCTCGAGTTGCCGATCGGGGTTGAAGACGCGGAAGTACGGGGCGGCGTCGAAGCCGGAGCCCGCGACCCACTGCCAGTTCGCCGCGTTGTTGGCGGGGTCGGCGTCGACCAGGGTGTCCCAGAACCACTGCTCCCCGACGCGCCAGTCGACGAGCAGGTTCTTCACGAGGAAGCTGCCGGCGGCCAGCCGCACCCGGTTGTGCATGGCCCCGCTGTGCCAGAGCTCGCGCATGCCCGCGTCGACCAGGTCGAAGCCGGTGAGACCCTGCCGCCAGCGGTCGACCTCAGCTGCTTCCGGGTCACGCCACGGGAACGCGTCGAAGTTCCGACGGACGTTGACGGTGGCGATGTCGTCGCAGTGGAAGTACTCGTTCCAGTTGAACTCCCGCCATGCCAGCTGCCGGAGGAACGCGGCGGCGTTCTGGCGCTGCGCAGGCTCGAGCCGCTCGTGCAGGCGGTGCCACACCTGGTACGGGCTGATCTCGCCCCACCGCAGGAACGGCGACAGGCTGCTGGTCGCTTCCATCGCGGGCTCGTCGCGCTGGTCGTAGTCCTCGAGCGCGTGCTCGACGAAGTGCTCGAGCTGCTGCTGCGCGCCGTGCTCGCCCGGGGTCCAGGCGTCACGGAGGCCGCCGGCCCAGTCGGGCTTCGTCGGCAGCAGTGCCCAGTCGGCCAGCGCATCACCCGTGACGTCGGCCGGAGCGGGCAGGTCGTCGGGGTCGGGCAGGGGGTGGCGCGGTTCGGGCAGCGCCTGGACGGCGTTCCAGAACGGGGTGAAGACCTTGTACGGCTCGCCCTGCCCGGTGAGCACGGTCCACGGTTCCCAGAGCAGGTTCGCGGCGAAGCTGTGCGCCTCGACGCCACGGTCGTGCAGGGCCGTCTTGATGCCGGCGTCGATGTCCCGCTCGACGGCGCCGTACCGACGGTTCCAGTACACGGCGTCGGCTCCGGTGTCGGCGACGAGCTGGTCGATCGCCGTCGCCGCGGCACCGCGCCGGAGGACCAGCCGGGAACCCCGCTCGCGCAGGTCGGCATCGAGGGCGGTCAGGGACTGGTGCAACCACCAGCGGCTCGCGGCACCGATCGGACGGAGCCCGGGGGACTGCTCGTCGAGGACGACCACCACCGTGACGTCGCCGCCGTGGTCGATCGCCGCACGGAGCGCCGGGTTGTCCGACAGCCGCAGGTCGTCACGGAGCCAGACGATCGCGCCGGTCACACCGTCGCCGCATCCGCAGCGGCCACCGGGCGGGTCGTCGATCGCCGGCCCGGTGCCGTGCCGACCGCCAGCCGGAGCTTCGTGCAGAGCTCGGTGAGGGTGCGGAGTTCGGGGTCGGACAGTCCGGCGCCGACCTGCTGCGCGATGCTCGCCGCGTGCTGCACGGCGACCTGGCGGTAGACGTCGAAGCCGTGCGGGGTCAGTGCCACGATCACGCCGCGGGCGTCGGTGGGGTCCGGCTGCTTCTCGACGATGCCGCGGGCGAGCAGTCGGTCGACCAGGCGGCTGACGCTCGGCTGGGTGAGGAGCAGGTGCCCGGTGAGGTCGCGCATGCGGCAGCGGCGGCCGGGCTGGGTCGACAGGTTGAAGCAGACGTCGTACTCGTTGAACGAGATCTCGTCGCCGGGGAAGTCCGCGTTGAGACTCCGCATCACGGCGACCTGGGCGCGGAAGAGCGCTTCCCAGGCGGCGACCGCGGTCGCCTTCTCACTGCGGCGTGTCTCGCTCACGTTCGCGTTCCCTCCGGTCGTACGGTCTGACCACACTACCGACGGGGTCCGACAGGAGCCGGGCGACATGCACGAGGGCCGGCCGCCTGTCGGCGACCGGCCCTCTCCCTTGCACCAAGAGTTTCCTGCAATCACATTCCACAGGCGGTGCCACAGCAAACACCGTCTGCACCACCGACTGTATAACGAAGCGGTAACGGCGCGCCAGCCTCTCCGGGGCCGGTTCGCTGCGAGTTCACCAAGAGCAGCCGATCAGGCTCAGAAGAGGTCGGGCGACGGGGTCGACGCGTACCGCACGGCGACGTCCGCGTGCCGGTCGAAGCGGTAGCCGACGCCGCGCACGGTGCGGACGATCTCCTCGAACGCGCCGAGCTTGGAGCGGAGCCGACGCACGTGCACGTCGATTGTGCGCTCGTTCGGGGTCTCGTCCTCGCCGTCCGACCAGAGGCCGTCGATGATCGCGGACCGGTCGACGGTCTGGCCCTCGCGGAGGACCAGGAACTGCAGGAGCTCGAACTCCTTGTAGGTCAGGGGTGCTGCTTCGCCGTCGAGGGTCACGCGCTTCCGGGAGATGTCGATGACGACGCCGGTCTCCTCGGGCTCGGGCTTCTCGGCCTGCTTGCGGGCGGCCACCGCGGAGCGGTCCTGCAGGGCGAGCCGGACGACGTCGACGTCCCGGCCACCGGAGTGCTCGGCGGCGACGGCGACGGCCGCGTACGTCTCGGACGACGGGACGAGCTGCGCCGTGAGGGCCTTGAGCTGCTCGACCACCGCGGCCAGGGTCGTGCCCGCGGCGGCGGCCTTCGCTTCGTCGATGCCGACGTACAGGGCGAAGCCGCGGGCCTCGGTGCCCTCGGGGAGCGCGCGGTTCCGCTGCGGTGCGACCACGGGGCTCGTCGGCACGGTGGCCGGTCCGGTCGCCGCCGGGGAGGCCGGGCGCGGACGGATCGGGGTGACGGTGCCGAGGTCGGTCGGGGCCGGTGCGGAGCGGAGCGCGGTGCGGGGCTGGGCGATGGTGAGCGACATGGTGGTTCTCCGGGCGGTGTGGCCGGTGCGCGGGTGGCGCGGCGGCCGGTGTCGAATGCGTCATCCCGGGTACGGCGGTACGCCGATGTGCCCTGCGGTCCTGCTGCGGACCGGGGCCGACCCGGGGGAACGGGAGACAGACCTCGTGACGTGGTGCGCGTCGCCGACGGTGTCCGTCACCCGGGGATCACGCGCTCGCGACGGGGGTGGTGTCGCGGGGGATCCGGCTGGAACGGGTGCCGATCAGGCACACATTCGACAACGCATGACCGGCATGGTCGGCATCATCACGCCGACGGTCCCCACTGCCCCTGCGGAGGAGCACGCCTCGGAGAGGACGCGGGTGGACACGGTTGCAGTCATGTGACGAGTATCTGCGGTATACCAACGCGGTGTCAACCGTCCGCGCGGACGGTGCGCTGGGCGCGACCGCACGGACGTCGAGCGCCACGCCCGTTCTTTCCCATTGCGCCCGCGATGGAAAGTCGAATCGGGCGTACCGGGTGGAAAGAACCGACCGGGTACGCCCGGAACGACCTGGTACGCCCGGTACGCCCGGAACGGGCGGGTACGCCCGGAAAGACCTGGTACGCCCGGAACGGGCGGGTGCGGTGAGCGCGACCGCACGGACGACAGGAGGCGCGGTGCCAGCTGGCACCGCGCCTCCTGTCCGTGACGTATCGGGTCTGCGCTACTCGGCCAGGCCGTAGAGCCGGTCGCCGGCGTCGCCGAGGCCCGGGACGATGTAGCCGTTCTCGTCGAGCTTCTCGTCGAGCGCACCGAGGACGATCGAGACGTTGCGGTCGCCGACGGCCTGCTCGACCATGGCAAGCCCCTCGGGGGCGCCGAGGATGCACACGCACGTGATCTCCTGCGCACCGCGGGCGAACAGGAAGTCGATCGCGGCGGCGAGGGTGCCACCGGTGGCGAGCATCGGGTCGAGCACGAAGCACTGCCGCCCGGACAGGTCGTCGGGCAGGCGCTCGGCGTAGGTCTGCGGCTCGAGCGTCTCCTCGTTGCGGGCCATGCCGAGGAAGCCGACCTCGGCGGTCGGGACGAGCTTGACCATGCCCTCGAGCATGCCGAGCCCGGCGCGGAGGATCGGGACGACGAGCGGCCGCGGCTTGGCGATCGCGACGCCCATGGTGTGCGCCACCGGCGTGTCGATCGGCGTCGCCGTGACCCGGACGCCCCGCGTGGCCTCGTACGCGAGGAGCGTGACGAGCTCCTCGGTCAGGGCGCGGAACGTGGGGGAGGGCGTCGTACGGTCGCGGAGCACCGAGAGCTTGTGGGTGATGAGCGGGTGGTCGGCGACGTGGACTCGCATAGGGTCGAGCCTAGCGTGCCGTCGACCGTCAGGAGGTCCCGTGGAGGAGCCCGCAGCCCGCCCGTTCGTCCCGGCGATGGAGCGCGCGCTCGACGAGGCTCGACGGTGCCTGGAGACCGACGACGTCCCGGTCGGCGCGGTGGTGCTCGACCGCGACGGCGTCGTGGTCGCCACCGGCCGGAACGAGCGCGAGGCACGACAGGACCCGACGGCCCACGCCGAGGTCCTCGCGCTGCGTGCTGCAGCGGCGGTGACGGGGGACTGGCACCTCGAGGAGCACACGCTCGTGGTGACGCTCGAGCCCTGCCCGATGTGCGCCGGCGCCGTCATGGCCGCACGGGTGCCCCGTGTCGTGTTCGGCGCGTGGGACCCGAAGGCGGGCGCCAGCGGCAGCGTCTACGACATCGCCAGGGACCGCCGGCTGCCGCATCGCTCCGAGGTCATCGGGGGCGTGCTCGAGGCAGCGTGTGCCGAGTTGCTCGACGACTTCTTCAGTCCGCGGCGAGGATGACGATCGCCTCGGTCGGCGGCTGCGGCCCGGTGCGCAGGACGTCCGGTTCGACGTAGATGACCCGGGCGATCGGCACGGCGCTCCGGACACGCTGCTCGACGGTGTCGATGCCGGCGGCGACGTCACCGAGCCGGCGGTCCCCGTCGACGGCGACCTTCACGCCGACCATCAGCTCGTCCGGTCCGAGGTACAGGGTCTTCAGGTGGATGATCGCGTCGACCTCGGGGCCGTCGAGCACCGCCTGCTTGATGCGCTCGACGTCGGCGGCGGTCGCGCCCTCGCCGACGAGCAGGCTCTTCGTCTCGATGCCGAGCACCACGGCGACCGCGATGAGCAGCGCCGCGATGAGCATCGTGCCGATCGCGTCGAACACCCCGTTGCCGGTGATCGCCGTCAGGCCGACGCCGAACAGGGCGAAGACCAGGCCGAGCAGGGCCGCGGTGTCCTCGAGCATCACGACGGGCAGCTCGGGGGCCTTCGCACGGCGGACGAACTGCACCCAGCTCTGCGAACCCTTCTGCGGTCGGGCCTCGTGCAGCGCGGTGCGGAGCGAGAAGCCCTCGAGCCCGATGGCGATGACGAGCACCACGAGGGGGAGCCACCAGTTCTCGAGCGGGTGCGGGTGGGCGAGCTTCTCGATGCCCTCGTAGAGCGAGAAGACGCCGCCGACCGAGAACAGGATGATGGAGACGACGAACGCGTAGACGTAGCGTTCACGCCCGTAGCCGAACGGGTGCTCCTGGTCCGCCGCTCGCCGGGCCTTCCGGCCACCGAGCAGCAGCAGGAGCTGGTTCGCGGAGTCGGCCAGGGAGTGCACGCCCTCGGCCAGCATCGACGCCGATCCGCTGATCGCCGCCGCGATGAACTTCACGATCGCGATGCCGATGTTGGCACCGAGTGCGGCGAAGATCGCCTTCGTGCCTCCGGAAGCGCTCACAGCTGTCCCCTTCTCGTGGTCTGCGACACGATCCTAGGCGGGTGGCGTCGGTAGGGTCGGGAGCATGACGATCGACCTGCCCCGCACCGCCCTGCTCGGCGTCGGCTCCATGTCCGGCGCGGTCCTCGACGGCCTGCTCGCCGCGGGACTCGACCCGGCCACCGTGACCCTCACCACGAAGTCCGAGGCGTCCGCTGCTGCCCACCGGGAGCGCGGTCTCGACGCGACCGCGAGCGACACCGACCCCGACGCCAACCGGTCGGCCGTCCGTGGCGCGGCCCTCGTCGTCGTCGGCGTGAAGCCGTACATGATCGCGGACCTGCTCGACGAGGTCGCCGACGACCTGGAGCCCGGCGCAGTCCTGGTCAGCGTCGCCGTCGGCACCACCACCGCGAGCATGGAGACACGGGTGCCCGACGGCGTCCGCGTCGTCCGTGCCCTGCCGAACACCCCGATCGGCGTCGGCCACGGCGTCACCGGCATCAGCGCGGGCACCTCGGCCGACGCCGAGGCCGTCGCACTGGCGTCGTCGGTGTTCACCGCCTCGGGCGAGGTCATCGAGGTGCCGGAGTCGCAGCTCGACGCGCTGTCCGCCGTGTCCGGTTCCGGTCCCGCCTACGTCTTCCTGCTGATCGAGCAGTGGCAGCGTGCCGCCGAGGAGCTCGGGTTCACCCACGAACAGGCGGCGACGATGGTGCAGGGCACCGTCCGCGGCGCGGTCGAGCTGCTCGAGCGGTCGGGCCGTGAGCCCGCCGACCTGCGCCGCGCGGTGACGAGCCCGAAGGGCACGACGGAGCGGGCCGTCGCGGTGCTGCAGGACGCCGACCTGGCGGACACGCTGCTGCGCGCGTCGCGTGCCGCGATCGCGCGTGCCGAGGAGATCGCCGCGTCGTAGACGCACACCGCGTCGTGGACGCAGCCACAGTGCGGACGGGAGGCCCGGGGCGACGCCGCCACGGGCCTCCCGTCCGTCCGGTGGTCGTTACTCGTACGCGGCGAAGCGCTCCAGGTCGGTCTCGGAACCCGAGACGATGATGACGTCGTCCTCACCGATGACGCTGTCCGGCGTCGCCGGCACGAACGGGCTGCCGGGCGGCTTGATGCCGAGCACGGTCAGGCCGAAGCGGGTGCGGATCACGGTGGTGGCGAGGTCCTTGCCGCGGACCGCGCGCGGCGGGAACATCTTGACCACGGCGAAGTCGTCGTCGAACTCGATGAAGTCGAGCATCCGGCCGGAGACCAGGTGTGCCGTGCGCTCGCCGGCCTCGCGCTCGGGGTAGACGACGTGGTTCGCGCCGATGCGGGACAGGATCGTGCCGTGCGAACGGCTGATCGCCTTCGCCCAGATCTGGGGGACGCCGAGGTCGACCAGGTTCGCCGTGATGAGCACGCTCGACTCCAGGTCACTACCCGTGCCGACGACGGCGATGGCGAAGTCCTGCGCGCCGATCTGCCGGAGCGCGTCGATGTCGGTCGCGTCCGCCTGCACCGCGTGGGTGACCCGGTCGGACCACTTCTGCACCAGCCCGGCGTCGGTGTCGACGACGAGCACCTCGCGGTCCTGGCGCTCGAGCTGGCCGGCGGTGGCGGCCCCGAAGCGCCCGAGCCCGATGACCAGGACGGGGGCGTCGTGACTGATGGCACCGTGCTGGTGCGACGAACGGGTGCGGTCAGCCAACGATCGGCCTCTCCTCAGGACGGCGGAACAGTTGCCGGCTCTGGCTGGCGGCCAGGGCAGCGGCGATGGTCACTGTACCGACCCGGCCGAGGAACATGGTGGCGGCGAGCACGTACTTGCCCGGTTCCGGCAGGTCCGCGGACACGCCGGAGGACAGCCCGCTGGTCGAGAACGCCGAGATCACCTCGAACAGCACCCGGTCGAGCGAGTCGTCGGTGATCTGCAGGAGCACCACGGTCGCGACGGCCACGATCGTCGCCCCCCAGAGCACGATGGCCACCGCGACCCGCAGGACGTCGCTCGGGATCCGGCGACCGAAGGCCTCCATGCTCTGGCGACCGCGGGCCTCGGCGACCGCGGCCAGGAACAGCACCGCGAGGGTCGTCACCTTGATGCCGCCGGCCGTCGAGGCGGATCCGCCACCGATGAACATGAGCATGTCCGTGACGAGCAGGCTCGAGCCGTTGAGCTGGTCGAAGTCGACGAGCGAGAAGCCTCCCGAGCGGGTCATCGTCGACAGGAAGAGTGCCTGGAACGCGGTGCGCCCGGCTCCTTCTTCGCCGAAGGTCGTCGGGTTCGACGCCTCGAGTGCGGTGTAGACGACCGCACCGCCGAGGAGCAGGATCGCGCTCGTCGCCAGGGTGAGCTTGACGTGGATCGGCCAGCGCCGCGGGGTGCGCAGCTGCTTCGTCAGGGCACGGATCACCGGGAACCCGATGGACCCCGCCACGACACCGATCATCAGCAGCGTCAGGAACCAGTAGTCGTGGGCGAACGGGTCGAGGCCGTCGGCGTTCGGTGAGAAGCCGGTGTTCGTGAAGGCCATCGCCGCGTAGTAGAAGGAGTCGCCGACCGCGGTCCAGAACGGGATGCCGGCGATGAGCACCGACGGCAGGAGCAGCAGACCGAGGACGATCTCGATCGACAGCGTGCTCACCGCCACGGTCGCGAGCAGGGTGCCGACCTCGCCGAGCCGGACGGCCTGCCCCTCGGGCACGGCGCCGTGGTGGGTGCGGAGCGGGTTCGAGTCGCCGGCTGCCATGAGCTTGGCGCGCAGGCCGAGCTTGCGGGTCACGAACAGGCCGAGGATCGACGCGAAGGTCAGGACACCGACGGCGCCGATCTGGGTGCCGATGACCACCAGGACCTTGCCGAACACCGACCAGTGCGTCGCCATGTCGACCGTGGACAGCCCGGTGACGCAGACCACCGACGCCGCGGTGAAGAGGGCGTCCGCGAAGTGGGTGCTGCTGCGGTCCGCCGTGGCCCACGGCGTCATGAAGGCCACCGTGAACAGGAAGATCAGCGCGATGAACACGACGATCGCCAGTCGGGACGGCGACGACCGCAGCACCGTCGCGATCCGGCTCGCTCGCCGTCGGCCGACACTCACGTGGTGCGGGATCGGCTCGGTTCGGTCGAGCATGCGTATGCCTCCGAGGACATGGGCCGGGACGGTTCGTCATGGTACATCCGTGGTGCCCCGGCTAGCCTTGCCCCATGGCCGACATCTTCTCCGTCGTGGCGGACCCGACCCGGCGCGAGCTGCTCGGCACGCTGTTGTCCGCCTACGGTTCGGACGTCACCGGCGGGGAGCTCAGCGTCGGCCAGCTCGTCGAACGCCTCGGGGTCAGCCAGCCCACGGTGTCGAAGCACCTGCGTGTCCTGCGCGACATCGGGCTCGTCACCAGTCGCGAAGAAGGGCAGCACCGCTACTACCGGCTCGACCCGGAGCCGCTCGTGCACCTGGAGGACTGGGTCCTGCCGTTCACGGGCGCGGTCGACGCCGACGGCACCCCGGCCACCACCGCGTGGACGCCGGACGGCCAGCCGGTGTCGATCCGCCGGAACGGCACGGCCGGCAAGGCGACCGTCGAGGTGGGCACCGAGCTCGGTCGTGTGATGGCCGAGGCGTCGTACCGGGCGACCGCGGCGATCTCCGGCGCGCAGCAGGGCTGGGAGCGCGTCGTCGACCGCAGCCGCAAGCGCTTCACCCGCCGGGGCGACGAGGACTGAGCCCTGCCGCTCGGGCTTCCGAGCCCGGGGCGGCGCCGGTGCACGCGGCGCGGACTGATCCTGGACACCGGGTCGCACACGCCTCTACAGTTGCCACTGACCACACAGGTCACACCACTCCCGTGCGCAGCGCGCGTGCGAGCCCCGAAGGCGGACCATGACCGGCAGTTTCGACGACGTGCGCTTCCTCACCGTCGCAGAGGTCGCCGAGATGATGCGCGTCTCGAAGATGACCGTGTACCGGATGGTGCACGCCGGTGAGCTCCCCGCCATCCGCTTCGGCCGTTCCTTCCGCGTCCCCGAGTCAGCCGTCGCCGACGTGCTGCGCGGTGGCGTGGCGGACGTCGGCTGAGCGCGCGTTCGACATCACAGCGGGCAGCCGGTAGACTCGGGCAGGTTGATTTTCCGCGGTCTCTTCGGCCCGGTGTCCGTACATCAGCATCAGTCCGAGCGAGGTCCACATGGGTTCTGTCATCAAGAAGCGTCGTAAGCGCATGGCGAAGAAGAAGCACCGCAAGCTCCTTCGCAAGACGCGTCACCAGCGACGTAACAAGAAGTAGACCCTCACAGGTCTGCGCAGGTCGGAGGACCTGCACGAGAAGCCCCGGTTCGCCGGGGCTTTCGCGTTCCCGGACTACGCTGGGACCATGCCCGCAGTGACGTTCCTGACGAAGCCCGGATGCCACCTCTGCGACGACGCCCGACCCGTGGTCGAACGCGTCGTCGCCGACCACCCGGGGGTCACCCTGCAGGAACGCTCGATCCTCGACGACGACGCCCTCCGCCAGGAGTATGCGGAGGACATCCCCGTCGTGCTGATCGACGGGCGCGTCCACAGCAACTGGCACGTCGACGCCGACCGGCTCGCACGTGCGCTCGAGAAGGCCGAGGCCCGCGCATGATCTCCCACGTCGTCTCCTGGTCCCTGCGGACCGACCTCGACCGCACCGCGTCGATCGCCCGCATCCGCGAACTCCTGACCGGTCTGGTCGGCACCGTCGAGTCGATCCGCTCGCTCGAGGTCGTCGAGAACGTCGCCTACCCGGACAAGAACCACGACGTCGCCGTCGTCGCCAGCTTCGACGACCTCGCCGGGCTCGACGCGTACCAGGTGCACCCGGAGCACCAGGCCGCGGCAGCGGAGATCCGCGAACTGGTCACGGCGCGGGCCGCCATCGACTGGCAGAGCTGAGCCGGGCCTCCCGTCCCGCCCCCGGCGCTGCGTGCGCTGCGTGCGTCCAGTGAGCAGAAAAGGTCGCCTCCGATTTCCGGAGGCGACCTTTTCTGCTCACTCGCTGGTGACTACGGGGTCAGGCGCGTCGGGCCACGGAACAGGTAGGTGACCTCGCGGATCGACGGCTCACCGAGCATCAGCATCAGCACGCGTGCGAGGCCCATGCCGAAGCCGCCGTGCGGCGGGACGCCGTAGCGGAAGAAGTCGAGGTACCAGCCGAGCTCCTCCGGGTCGAGGCCCTTCTCGACGGCCTGCGCCTCGAGCACGTCGACGCGGTGCTCACGCTGGGCACCCGTGGAGATCTCGGCACCGTTGAAGATGAGGTCGTAGCTGTTGGTGACCGACGGGTCGCCCGGCTTCCGCATGTGGTAGTACGGCCGGATCGAGGCGTCGTACTCCGTGACGAACACGAACTCGGAGCCGTGGTGCTCCTTCGCCCAGGCGGCGACGCGGCGCTCGCCCTCGGGGTCCAGGTCACCGTCGGCGCGGACGACGTCGTAGCCGCTGTCGGCGACGATCTTGCGCGCGTCGGCCAGGGTCACGCGGGGGAACGGCGTCGCAGGGACCTGCAGCTCGAAGCCGAAGACCTCCGCGATGTCCTTGCCGTACTTCTCCTTGACGGCGGTGATGCCGGCGACCAGGACCTCTTCGTGCATCGCCATGACGTCCTCGTGGGACTCGATCCACGAGAACTCGGCGTCGACGCTGGTGAACTCGGTGGCGTGGCGGCTCGTGAAGGACGGGTCGGCGCGGAAGGCGTCCGCGATCTCGAACACGGCACCGAAGCCGGCCGGCTGCGCCATCTGCTTGAAGTTCTGCGGCGACTGGGCCAGGTAGGCGGTCGTCTCGAAGTACTCCAGCTGGAACAGCTCGGCGCGCGACTCGGATGCCGACGCCATGAGCTTCGGGGTGTGGATCTCGATGTAGTCGCGGTCGACCCAGTACGTGCGGAACGCGTGCTCCAGCGTCGTCTGGATCCGGAAGATCAGGTTCTGCTTGCGGTTGCGCAGGTCGAGGAAGCGCCAGTCGAGGCGCTTGTCGAGCGACGAGTCGTCGGCGATCGGGGTCTCCGGGATCGCGGCACTCACCACCTGCAGCGCACCGATCTTGACCTCGAGCCCGCCGAGCTTCACGCGCTCGTCGTGCTTCAGCGTGCCGGTGACGTGCACGAAGGTGCCGTGCGCCAGGCCGGAGATCTCGTTGGTGGTCGCGAAGGCGGACTGTGCGGCGTCGTCGCCGTCCTCGGCCTCACGCGTCGCCGGGTTCACGAGCTGGACGGCGCCGGTCTCGTCGCGCAGCACGACGAACTGCACCTTCTTCTGGTCTCGGACGGTCTCGACCCATCCGGCCACGGAGACGGGACCGTCGGGGAGGGCTGCCAGGTCGGCGATGCGGGTGCGTTCGATCACGGTGGTCGAGTCTAACCGCCTGCGTCCGGGGGCGTGGGCAGCAGGGTTCTTCCCTCCACAGGGCCGCCTGCGTCCGGCGTTCTCCACCGATAGCCGGGAGGCCCGTGGCGGCCTGCGTGGGATCCGTAGCAATCTCGACGTGGCCGGGTCGCGGGACGAGAGGGGGACCGGGTGGGGACGGAGACGGGGGAGCTCGCGGCCTGGCCGCCTGCGGCGGTCGCGGTGGTGGTGGCTGCGCTCTGCACGGCGGCGTTCACGCTGCTCGTGGCGGTCGTCGGTGGGCTGTGGGCGGTCATCCGGTGGCGGCGGGACGTCGCGCGGGAGCAACGGGACCGCTACTGGGCGCGGTTGACCGTGGTGTTCGACCTGATCACCGCGGCGGAGGTCGGGCGTCGCGAGATCGGCCGGAACCTGGCACAGGCGATGTACGACATGCAGAAAGTGCCTGCCGGAGAAGAACCCGCTGCAAGGGTGTTGGCGGAACTGTTCATCGAGAAGAGGAGACAGTGATGACGACTCGTCTGCGCCGTGCCTGGCGAGAGCTGGTGCGGAAGGAAGACACGGTTCCCGCGGAGCGGCCGTACATCGGTCCTGCGCCCGGCGAGAGCATGTGGGACTGGGCGCAACGTGGGGCGATCGACTGGCAGCTCCACGTGGAAGAGGGGGAGCTCAAGCTCGAACTCGAGCGGCAGCGCATGCGCGCCAGGGTGCTCGCCGAGGACACCGCGACATCAGGGGAGCGACGCGCGGAGTGATCCGAGCGTGCCGATGAACTCCTCGGCCATGCCGGCCCGCTCGACGAGCTTGGCGTGCCGGGCACGGGCGTCCTCGAGGTACGCGTCGAGGCGGGCTGCCAGCGCTGGTTCGTCATCGGGGTCCTTCGTCGCGAGGGCGTCGACCACGCGGAGCAGCTCGGCCATCTCGTCGAGCGTGAACCCGAGCGGCTTCATCCGGCGGATCACGAGCAACCGTTCGAGGTCCTGCGCCGTGTAGACCCGGAAGCCGCCGGTGGTGCGGCCGCTCGGCACGAGCAGCCCCACCTCGTCGTAGTGCCGGATCGTGCGCAGGGACATGCCGGCGCGGTCGGCGAGCTCGCCGATGTGCATCGTGTCGGGGGCGTCGCTGGTGCTCACGGCGTACGACTCTACCCTCACGTGAGGGTAGAGTTCCGATCGATGTCCGTGATCACACACGCGCCGACGGCCCCGAGCGTCCTCGCCGCCCTCCGCTCGCCCCGCATGCTCACCCGAGAGGTCCTGGCCGGCATCGTCACCGCGCTGGCCCTCATCCCCGAAGCGATCTCGTTCTCCGTCGTCGCCGGGGTCGATCCCGCGGTCGGCCTGTTCTCGAGCGTCGTCATCGCGATCGTGATCTCGATCGTCGGCGGTCGCCCCGCGATGATCTCCGCCGCAGCCGGCTCGGTGGCGCTCGTCATCGCCCCACTCGTCCGGGAGCACGGGATCGAGTACCTGGTGCCCGCGATCGTCCTGGGCGGCGTGTTCCAGCTCGTGCTCGGGTTCCTCGGGGTGGCACGGCTGATGCGCTTCATCCCGCGCAGCGTCAACGTCGCGTTCGTGAACGCCCTGGCCATCCTCATCTTCACCGCCCAGCTGCCGAACCTGCTCGGCGACGACGTGCCGTTCATCGTCTGGCCGCTGACCGTGCTCGGCATCGCGATCATCGTCGGCTTCCCGTTCCTGACGAAGGCGATCCCCGCACCGCTCATCGCGGTCGTCGTCGTCACCGGCATCACGATGGTGTTCAGCATCGCCGTGCCGACGGTGGGCGACGAGGGCGAACTGCCGACGGCGCTCCCGGGCTTCGGCGGCATCACGACGCCGTTCACCTTCGAGACGCTGCAGATCATCGCTCCGTACGCGTTCGGTGTCGCGATCGTCGGGCTGATCGAGACCCTGCTCACCGCGCAGCTCGTCGACTCCATCACCGAGACGGGCTCGAGCAAGTGGCGCGAGTCGTGGGGGCAGGGCGTCGCGAACATCGCGTCCGCCTTCTTCGGTGGGACCGGCGGCTGCGCGATGATCGGCCAGACGGTGATCAACGTGAAGACCGCGGGTGCCCGGACCCGCGTCTCGACCTTCGCGGCCGGTGTCTCGGTGCTGGTCCTGACGATCGTGCTCCACGACCTCGTGGCCCAGATCCCGATGGCGGCACTGACGGCGGTCATGCTCATGGTCTGCGTCGCGACCTTCGACTGGCACAGCATCCGACCGCGCACCCTCCGACGGATGCCGCTCGGCGAGACCGCGGTCATGCTCGTCACCGTCGTGGTGGTCGTCGTGACCGAGAACCTCGCGACCGGGGTGCTCGTCGGTGTGGTCGTGGCGGCCCTGGTCTTCGCCCGACGGGTGGCGCACGTGGTGACCGTGGTGCGCGAGCCGGTCGACGACCGCACCGTGCGGTACCGGGTCCGCGGGGCGTTGTTCTTCGCCTCGTCGAACGACCTCGTCACACGGTTCTCGTACGCCGAGGACCCGGAGCACGTGATCATCGACCTGGCCGACGCCCACGTGTTCGACGCGTCCACGGTCGCGGCGCTCGACGGGGTCGAACAGCGGTTCGCGAAGCACGGGTCGACCGTCGAGGTGGTGAACCTCGACACGGGGTCGATCGCGCTGCACGGGCGGCTCTCCGGTGAGCTCGGCGGCTGAGTGCTTCCGCATCCGGTGAATCACCTGAGGGGGCGGTGGGAACCGCGGGCGACCTACACTGGAACCCATGCCCGCGACCCGTCTCCACCTCGTCCGGCACGGAGAGGTGCACAACCCGGGCCGCGTCCTCTACGGCCGGCTCCCGGGCTTCGGGCTGAGCGACCTCGGCACGCGGATGGCGCAGGCCTCCGCGACCGCCTGGAAGGACGCCGGCATTGACGTGCGTCGGATCGTGGCGTCCCCGCTGCAGCGCACGCAGGAGTCCGCAGCGCCCTGGTCGGCCGCCTACGGGCTCGACGTGACGCTCGACGAGCGCCTGATCGAACCGACGAACCGCTACGAGGGGCAGCCCCCCGGGTTCACGAAGCGCTCGCTCGGCCGCCCGGCGGAGTGGCCGTGGATCGCGAACCCGCTGCGTCCCAGCTGGGGCGAGGCGTACGAGTCGATCGCCAACCGCATGCTCGCGGCGATGACCACGGCGTGGGAGAGCGTGGACGAGGGCGACGTCGTCCTGGTCAGCCACCAGCTGCCGATCTGGATGGTCCACCGGAAGCTCGCGGGGGAGCCCCTGTGGCACGACCCGCGCAAGCGCCGCTGTGACCTGTCGAGCATCACCACCGTCGAACGTGTGCCCGCCACGTCGACCGGTCGGTTCACCGAGGTCGGGTACGCGGACCCCGCGCAGGAACTGCGCGCGACCGCCGTCGACGAAGGAGCAGTGTGAACAGCACGAAGCGTGCGCGCGTCATCAGCAAGCGGTTCGCGGTCCTCGCAGCGACGACCGTCGCCGCCGTGCTCGTCCTGTCCGGCTGCTCGTCGGACAGCGGCGGCATCGCGAAGCAGTACGGCAACGGCACGACCCAGAACTACATCTCCGGTGACGGTGCCGTGACCGAGGTCTCCGCGAAGGACCGCACCGACCCGGTCACCTTCCGGGCCGAGGACTCGAACGGTGACACGGTCTCGTCGAAGGACCTCCGCGGCAAGGTCGTCGTCCTGAACTTCTGGTACGCCAGCTGCCCCCCGTGCCGTGCCGAGGCGAAGTACCTCAACAAGGTGCACGACGAGTACGCCGACGCCGACGACGTCGCGTTCATCGGTGTCAACGTCCGCGACGAAGCAGCGACCGCGGCCGCCTTCGAGCGCACCTTCGACGTGCAGTACCCGACGGTCCTCGACCAGCGCACGGGCACGATGCAGCTCGCGATGTCCGGGCAGATCGCACCGAACGCGGTGCCGGCCACGATCGTCCTCGACACGAAGGGCCGCGTGGCCGCTCGGGTCCTCGGCGCGATCGACGGCACGAGCATCCTGCAGACCCTGGTCAGCGACGAGCTCGACGCCGGCAAGGCCTCCTGACCCGTGACCTCCAACCCCTTCGCCGACGCGATCCTGAGCGGCCAGATGGCCGTCGCGCTGCCCGTGGCGGCGCTCGCCGGGCTCGTGTCGTTCCTGTCCCCCTGCGTGCTGCCGCTCGTGCCGGGGTACCTCGGGTACGTCGGCGGTGTCGCCGAGGGCGGGCAGCGTCGGGGTCGTGTGGTGCTCGGCGTGCTGCTGTTCATCGCCGGGTTCACCGCGGTGTTCGTTGCGTACACGACGGTGTTCGGCGCGCTCGGCTTCTGGCTCGTGCGGTGGCGCGACCTCATCACGCAGATCCTCGGGGTCGTCGTGATCGCGATGGGCCTGGTGTTCGTCGGTCGGTTCACGTTCCTGCAGCGCACCATCAAGCCCAGCTGGACCCCGGCCACCGGGCTCCTCGGCGCCCCCCTGCTCGGCATCGTGTTCGGCCTCGGCTGGACCCCGTGCCTCGGCCCGACCCTGGCGGCCATCAACCTGCTCAGCGTCCAGTCGGGCAGCGCCTGGCAGGGCATGTGGCTCGGGGTGGCGTACTGCCTCGGGCTCGGCATCCCGTTCGTCCTCGTCGCCCTCGGCGCCGGCTGGGCCACGGGGGCCATCGCGGCGGTGAAGCGTCACATGCGCACCGTCAACATCATCGGAGGAGCGATCCTGATCGTCATCGGTCTGCTCATGGTCACCGGTATCTGGTCGGCCGTCATGTCGAGCGTCGGGGCGGTGATCCAGAGCTTTGTCCCCGCGGTCTGACCTGAACGAGCACATCCCGACGGGCGCAGGCGACGGGGCCGACAGCGCCTCCGACCCGCAGCGACCGTCCGACCACGTCGACGGCTCCGGCCCCACCGACGGTGGCATCAACCAGCCGAAGCTCGGCTTCGTCGGGTACCTCCGCTTCTTCTGGCGGCAGCTGACGAGCATGCGCACGGCGCTGTTCCTGCTCATGCTGCTCGCCCTCGCGGCCATCCCGGGCTCCCTTGTCCCGCAGCGCACCGCCGACCCGAACGGCGTCGTGCAGTACAAGGCGGACCACCCGCAGCTCTACCCGGTGCTCGACAAGCTGCAGGTCTTCGACACCTACACCTCGGTGTGGTTCTCCGCGATCTACCTGCTGCTCTTCATCTCGCTCATCGGCTGCATCGTGCCCCGCACGAAGCACCACTGGCAGGCACTGCGGACCCGTCCGCCGAAGACCCCCGCGCGCCTGACGCGACTGGCGGGCTTCCGCACGGTGGCGGTGCAGCCGGACGCGATGATCGACGGGACGACCGGGATCGACGCGACCACGGGCCTCCCGTCCGCCGAGCACGCGGTGACGCGCGCGATGGCGATCCTGAAGCGGTCCGGGTACCGCGTCGAGCGGTTCGGCGACTCGGTGAGCGCGGAGCGCGGCTACCTGCGCGAGACCGGCAACCTGGTGTTCCACGCCGCCCTCGTCGGGGTGCTCCTGGCGGTCGGGGTCGGCGGTGGCTTCGGCTTCACCGGTCAGCGCCTGCTGGTCGAGGGCCAGACGTTCTCGAACGTGCTCGGCTCGTACGACTCGTTCAACCCCGGTCGCTGGTTCCAGCAGACCGACCTCAAGGGCTACAACCTCCGGCTCGACAAGTTCGTGACGAAGTACGAGGAGCGCAACCTCGACGCCCTCGGGCAGGCGCTCGACTACTCGGCCACGGTCACGAGCACCGAGAAGGGCGGCGAGCCGAAGACGAGCCGCCTCGGTGTGAACGACCCGCTGCACGTCGGCGGCACGAACGTCTACCTGCTCGGCAACGGCTACGCGATGCAGGTCACGGTGCGCGACGGCGACGGCAACGTGGCCTTCAAGGACGTCGTGCCGTTCCTGCCGGAGGACGCGAACTACACCTCCACCGGCGTCATCAAGGTGCCGGACGCGAAGCCGGACCAGCTCGGCATGGTCGGGTTCTTCTACCCCACCGCGTCGAAGCTCGCGAGCGGCGCCTACTCGAGTGCCTACCCGGACACCCAGAACCCGCTGCTGACGCTGCAGGTCTACACGGGTGACCTCGGGCTCGACAGCGGTGTCCCGCAGAGCGTGTACACGCTCAGCACCAAGGGGCTCGACCAGATCGCCGGTCGGCAGTCGGACACCGCGAGCATCGCGCTGAAGCCCGGCCAGACGAAGAAGCTCCCCGAAGGCGCCGGGTCGATCACGTTCGACGGCGTCAAGCGGTACGTCTCCCTCGACGTGCACCACGACCCCTCGCAGCTCTGGGTGGGCGGGTTCGCCCTGCTCTCCACCCTCGGCCTGCTCACCTCGCTGTTCGTCCCGCGCCGTCGCGTCTGGGTGAAGGTCGTCCCGCGCACGGACACGGCGGGCGGCGAGTACGACCTCGAGTACGCCGGGCTCGCACGCGGCGAGGACCCGAACCTCGAACGGGCCGTCGCGGACATCGCACAGCGCCACACGTCGGACCTCGGAGTTAGGATGCCCCAGTGAACGACATGACCACGAACCTCGCGACCTACTCGGTCGTGCTCACGTACTCCGCGATGGCGGTGTACGTGGTCGCGTTCATCTCGTTCGCCCTCGACATGGCCAAACGCTCCGGCGACGTCACGGCCGCCGCGAAGAACGCGGGCGCCGACGACAGCTCGGCCGACGCGGCCAGCGCTGCGGCAGCACCCGGAGCGAAGACGGTCGCGACCGTCCGCGGCGGCACCGTCGTGCTCGAGCAGGTCGCCGCACCGCCGTCGGGCGGTTCCGCCGGCCGCGGCACGAAGTTCGAGCGCGTCGGCATGGCGATGACGATCCTCGCGCTCGTCCTGCACGTCGCCTCGGTCGTCCTCCGCGGCATCGCGGCCGACCGTGTGCCGTGGGGCAACATGTTCGAGTTCTCGCTGACCGGCACGGCGCTGATCACCCTGATCTTCCTGCTCGTGCAGTTCTGGCAGAACCTGAAGTTCCTCGGTGTCTTCATCACCGGCCTGACGATCATCCTGCTCGGCATCGCGACCGTGAACTACTGGGTCCCCGTCGTCCCGCTGCAGCCGGCCCTGCAGTCGTACTGGCTGGTCATCCACGTCTTCGTGGCGATCGCCGGCACCGGGTTCTTCGCGCTCGGCGCGGGGCTCGCGGTGGCGCAGCTCGTGCAGACGTACCGCCAGGGCCGCACGGCCTCCGGCAAGCTCCGCTTCATGGCGACGCTGCCCGACGCCGACCGGCTCGAGGTCCTGACCTACCGCGTCCTGCTCGTCGGCTTCGTCCTCTGGACGTTCACGCTCATCGCCGGTGCGATCTGGGCCGAGCGCGCCTGGGGTCGCTACTGGGGCTGGGACACGAAAGAGGTCTGGACCTTCATCATCTGGGTCGTCTACGCGGGCTACATCCACGCTCGTGCGACCCGTGGCTGGCGCGGTGCGCGGTCGTCCTGGCTGGCCCTCATCGGCTTCGCTGCGGTGATGTTCAACTTCTCGGTCGTGAACGTCTTCTTCAAGGGCCTGCACAGCTACTCGGGTCTGTGAGCCGCGCGGGTCGCTGACGCGGCCCTGGTCGCGACCACGACCGGACGGGAGGCACGGTGCCAGCTGGCACCGTGCCTCCCGTCCGTCGTCCGGGGTGCGTCGAGAGCCGCGACCGGTCCGGCGGACCCCGCCAGCGGTCACGACATGCCGTGTGCGGAGCGGCGTGGTCGCGCGAACCGTCGTTCCGGGGCCGTCCGAACGACGGAGCGGGAGACCTGGGCGAACGCGAGTGGCGTGTCGTGCACCCTCGACGGACCCGACCGAGCGGCGGGCGCGCTACCCGGCGGCTGCGAGCAGGTCGTGCACGCGCGTCACCCGCTCGCGCCACCACGCCGTGCGCTCCGGAGACGCGGCGTACCGGTCCACCAGCTCCGGCGCGACGTCGACGCGGCGCACCGGCACCCGACCGCCGACCGGCAGCAGCGGATCGGTCGTGACGTCCCCGGCGAACATCGCGGCCGTCCCGAGCCCGGCGGCGTACCCGGGCGTCATCGCCGCGGCGGCCAGGAACGCTCCCATCCCGAGCCCGACCGAGGTGTCGAGCGCACTGGAGACGACGCACGGCAGCCCGGCGTCGGCGATGACGGCACGGGCCGCGGTGATCCCCCCGAGCGGCTGGGCCTTCACGACCAGGACGTCGGCGGCACCGGCCCGGGCGACGGCGAGGGGGTCGCTCGCCTTCCGGACGCTCTCGTCCGCGGCGACCCGGACGCCGAGGCCGGCGATCCGCGACCGGAGCTCCGCGAGCTCGGGCACCGTCGCGCAGGGCTGCTCGGCGTACTGCAGGTCGAACGGTGCGAGCCGCTCGAGTGCCACGGCGGCCTGCTCGACGCTCCACAGCCCGTTCGCGTCGACCCGGACCGCGGCCTCGGGCCCCATCACCCGGCGGACCGCGGCGACACGGGCGACGTCGTCGTCGACGGTCGTGCCGGGTTCGGCGACCTTGACCTTGGCGGTGGTGCACCCGGGGTACCGCGCGAGCAGGTCGGCGACGTCGTCGGCGGCGATCGCCGGGACGGTGGCGTTGACCGGCACGGAGTCGGCGGCCGGTTCGTGGTCCGTCCATCCGAAGTCGACGGTGGCGCGTAGCCAGGCGGCGGCTTCAGCGTCGTCGTACTCGACGAACGGGGAGAACTCGGTCCAGCCGGCGGGGCCGCGCAGCACGACCGCCTCGCGCGTGGTGATGCCGCGGAACCGCACCCGCATGGGCAGGGCCACCACGTGGGCGTCGGCGAGGAGGTCGGCGAGGTCGGGGAGCACGTCCGCCATCCTCCCACCGCACCCAGGGGGCCCGCCGGTTCCTCGGAGGGGACCGCCAGGGCAGGGCACTAGCATGCATCGGTCGGCCTCGGTCGGCAGGGGAACGACCCGGAACGAGGGAGGCTCGGTGGCGGTGGATCCGCGGCAGCGCGCAGCACAGCAGCGTGCATCGCAGCGCCCGTCCGACCCGTCGAGCGCCGGAGCAGCACGCCCGGCGGCGTCGGCTCGTCCGGCAGCCGCAGCCCGACCCTCGGCGGCGACCCGCCCGGCAGCGGGAGCTCGATCCGCGGCGGCTCCCGGGCGCGACTCCGACGACTTCGCCCGCCTCATGCAGCGCAACACCGTCGACGTCCGGCAGACGGGTGGCACGAAGCGCCGCAACCCCGTCGTCGGCAAGATCGCCCTCGGCCTGGCCGTGGTGTCCGCCGCTGTGGACGCCAGTGCCTTCGCCGTGTTCATGGGCGGTGACACGAACTTCGCCTTCGGGATCTGCTTCGTCGTCGTGTTCCTGACGCTCGTCGCCGCCGTGCTCGGGTTCGTCGCCGCCGTCGGCTCGTTCGGACGCTGGTACGGCGCCGTCGGGGTCGTCCTGGCGTTCTTCGCGAACCCCGTCATCCTCATCGTGATCATGGTGTTCGTCGCGCCGGAGATCCTGACCGACATGGGCGCCTGACCCGCCAGACGCCCGGCGGTACGTTGGGAGCATGGCTGCTCCCGTCTCCGACCTGTTCGACCCCGACGTCTGGACCACCGCTCCGATCGCGGAACAGTTCACCGACATCACGTACCACAAGCACGTCTCCAAGGGCATCGTCCGGGTCGCCTTCGACCGTCCCGAGGTCCGCAACGCCTTCCGCCCGCGCACGGTCGACGAGCTCTACCGCGCCCTCGACGACGCCCGGCAGGACCCCCGTGTCGGTGTCGTGCTGCTCACCGGCAACGGCCCGAGCCCGAAGGACGGCGGGTGGGCGTTCTGCTCCGGCGGCGACCAGCGCATCCGGGGGCGGAGCGGCTACCAGTACGTCGGCGACGAGGGTGCGCCGCCCGAGGGTGTGGACCCCGCGGCCGCCCGGGCGTCGATGGGCCGGCTGCACATCCTCGAGGTCCAGCGGCTGATCCGGATGATGCCCAAGGTCGTCATCGCGGTCGTCCCGGGCTGGGCTGCGGGCGGTGGGCACTCGCTGCACGCGATCTGCGACCTCACCATCGCGAGCGCCGAGCACGGGAAGTTCAAGCAGACCGATGCCGACGTCGGCTCGTTCGACGGTGGATACGGCAGCGCCTACTACGCCAAGCAGATCGGGCAGAAGTTCGCCCGCGAGGTCTTCTTCCTCGCCCAGGAGTACTCCGCCCAGCGCGCGTACGAGATGGGTGCGGTGAACGCCGTGGTGCCGCACGAGGACCTGGAGCGTGAGGCGATCCGCTGGGGCGAGATCGTGCTCGGCAAGTCGCCGACGGCGATCCGGATGCTCAAGTACGCGTTCAACGCCGTGGACGACGGCATGGTCGGCCAGCAGGTGTTCGCGGGCGAGGCGACGCGGTTGGCCTACGGCACCGACGAGGCCGTCGAGGGCCGCGACTCGTTCCTCGAGAAGCGCGCTCCCGAGTGGACCGCGTTCCCCTGGCACTACTGATGCCCCGTCCGCTGGTCGCGATCGGTACGTCGGACCCGACGGCCGTGCTGCGCGGCCTGGAGGCAGCACTCGCCGGCGGCCCCGCACTGCTCCCCGTCGCCGAGGGGGCACCGGCCCTGCCGACGCCACCTCCGGCCGAGGTCCGGCAGGCGGTCGCCCTGGTGGTCGAGACGAGCGGGTCCACCGGCACCGGCAAGCGCGTGGCGCTCTCGTCCGAGGCGCTCCTCGCCGGTGCCGCCGCGGCGGACGCGGCACTGGGTGGGCCCGGGCGCTGGGTCCTCGCGCTGCCGACGCACTACATCGCGGGCATCAACGTCCTGACCCGCTCGATCACCGCGGGCACCGAACCCGTCGTCGTGCCACCCGGGCACTTCGCGGCCGCCGCGTTCACCGAGGCCGCAGAACGGCTCGTCACCGGTCCGGCCGCGCCGCGTCGCTACACCTCGCTGGTGCCGGTGCAGCTCGCCCGGGTCCTCGACGACCCGGACGCCACCCGTGCGCTCGCCCGGTTCGACGCGGTCCTGGTCGGCGGGCAGGCCACCCCGGCGCCGCTCCGGCAGCGTGCGCTCGACGCCGGGGTCCGGGTCGTGACGACCTACGGTGCGAGCGAGACGAGCGGCGGATGCGTCTACGACGGCGTCCCGTTCGGCACCGTGCGCACCGCGCTGGTCGACGGCGAGCTGCACCTGGCGGGGCCGATGCTCGCCGAGGGGTACCTGGACGACGATGCCCGCACGGCGTCGGCCTTCGTCGAGCGGGATGGGCTGCGCTGGTACCGGACCGGGGACACCGCGACCCTGTCCAACGGCGTGGTCCGCGTGCTCGGACGCCTCGACGACGTGGTGATCTCCGGCGGCGAGAAGGTCCAGCTCGGTGCGGTCGAGCGGCTCGTCCGCGGGCTGCCCGGGCAGGAGACCGCTGTCGTCGCCCGGCGCTCGGCGGGGGAGTGGGGCGAGGTCCCGGTCGTCGTCACCGAGCAGCCACTCGACCTCGATGCCGTACGTGCGCACGTCGGGGCCACCCTGGGCCGTGCCGCCCGTCCGGCGGACGTCGTGGTGCTGGACCGGATCCCGATGCTGTCGTCGGGCAAGCCCGACCGTCGGGCCGTGCAGGCGCTCGTGGAGCCGGGCCGCCCGTAGGGACCGCGAGCGGCCGGGCGGCGCATCGGCAATATGATCGGTGCTCGTGGCACGAACGAAGAACTCGACGCAGAAGCAGGGCCGGTCCGGCAACCCGGCGAAGGCCGCTGCCCCCGCCCGCACCAAGCGGAAGGCGACCGCACGCGACTGGATCGGCGGCGCACGCCTGCGCACCCTGACCCTCGGTGTCGTCCCGGTCGTGCTCGGCACCGCCGTCGCGTTCGTCGACAGCGGGGAGCCCGGCGACTTCGGCGACTACCTGGCGAAGGACGGCCACCTCGCCGTCGCGCTGCTCGCCCTGGCCGTGGCACTGTTCCTGCAGATCGGTGTGAACTACAGCAACGACTACTCCGACGGGGTCCGCGGCACCGACGAGTACCGCGTCGGCCCGGCACGACTCACCGGAGCCGGTCTGGCCAAGCCCCGGACCGTGCTCACCGTCGCCCTGACGTTCTTCGGCCTGGCCGCGGGCGCCGGCCTGGTCATCGTGCTGCTCACCCAGCTGTGGTGGCTGCTGCTCGTGGGGGCCGCCGCCATCGTCGCCGCCTGGTTCTACACGGGCGGCAAGAAGCCGTACGGGTACAACGCCCTCGGCGAGGTCTTCGTCTTCGTCTTCTTCGGGCTGGTCGCCGTGCTCGGCACCCAGTTCGTGCAGATCCGCGAGGTCACGGTCAGCGGCTGGGCAGCCGCGGTGGCCGCCGGCTTCTTCGCCTGCGCGGTCCTGATGGTGAACAACATCCGCGACATCGACGAGGACCAGCTGGCGGGCAAGCGTACGCTCGCCGTGGTCGTCGGTCGTCCGGTGGCCCGCGTCCTGTACGGCCTGTTCCTGATGCTGCCGTACGTCGTGCTGCTCTGGTTCGTGCTGCTGTACTTCCGCACGGGCTTCACGTACTTCTCGCTGCTGCTGGCGCTGCCGGCACTGGCGATCGGGGTGTCGTCACGGAAGCCCCGCGAGCTCATCACGGCCCTGCAGCTGTCGTCGTTCGCCTCGCTCGCCTTCGGCGTGGTGCTCGGGATCACCCTGGCCATCCAGCCGTAGCCGTCCCGGCTGCTCGACCGGACGGCCCCGCCCTCGCGCTCGGAGTCAGTCGGCGTCGGTGTCCCGGCGCGCCTCGTGCCGGTCCGCGTCGGACACCGGACGGACGGTCGGGGTGGCCGCGGCGTCGGAGTCGGCGGCATCGACGAAGTCGTCCTCGAAGTCCGAGTCGGCGTCCCGCTCCGGGGTGCCGCGGCGGTTCGCCAGGCTCAGGGCCACCTGCGTGCGCAGTCCGGACAGGGCGATGTACGAGATGAGCAGGCCCACCAGGGCGGCCACGATCGTCGCCCAGTACCACGGCATCGGCGTCAGGAGCAGGAGGAGCACGAGCGCCACCACGAAGATGCCGAGCCGAGCCAGGGTGTACAGGAGCCACGCTTTCACACGGTGAGTCTACGGAGCGCCGACCGGCAGGGGCATCACAGGGTCGCGACCTAGACTTCACCGCATGGTCCGCTTGTGGTTGATCGTCGCCGTGGCCGCCGTCGCCTTCACGGTGTACGCGGCCATCGACTGCGGCACGATGCCGCGTCAGCGCGTCCGTTCCCTGCGTCGTGGCGTGTGGCTCCTGCTCGTCATCATCCTGCCCGTCCTGGGCGGCGTCCTCTGGTTCCTGCTGGGTCGCACCCCGGCGGCCGACCCCGGTGCTTCGGCCCGGTACCGTGGACCCGAAGACGACCCGGACTTCCTCGGCACTACGCCGGAGCCGGGCACCACCCTCACGGACAAGGACCAGGACGACGCGACCCTCCGAGACCTCGAAGACCAGTTCCACGAGCGCGACGACGACGGCCGCACCGATCGCTGACGGCCCCGCTGGTTCGGGCAGCCCGGCGACGGACACCGCGCTCGCCCTCCTGCAGGAACTCGTGCGTGCCGGCGTCACCGACGTCGTGGTGAGCCCCGGTTCGCGTTCCCAGGCACTCGCCCTCGCGGCGGTCGCCCTCGAGCGCGCCGGCGGGTTGACCGTGCACGTGCGGTTGGACGAACGGACCGCCGGGTTCTTCGCACTCGGGCTCGCGGTCGAGACGCACCGACCCGCAGCGGTGGTGACGACGTCGGGTACCGCGGTGGCGAACCTGCACCCCGCCGTGCTCGAGGCGCACCACTCGGGTGTGCCGATGATCGTGCTGAGTGCCGACCGCCCCGACGAACTGCGCGGCATCGGCAGCAACCAGACCACCGTCCAGCCGGGGATCTTCGGCCAGGCCGTCGCCTTCGTCCGCGACGTCGAGGCCCCGTCGGCGCACGGCGTCGACGCCTCGGTCCGCGACACCCTGCGCACCCTCGCCCGACAGGCCGTCGCCGCCGCAGCCGGGCACACCGGACAGCCCGGTCCCGCGCAGCTCAACGTCGCGTTCCGCGAGCCGCTGTCGGCCGGACTCGCCCCGGAGCACGTCGGCCCCGTGCCCGAGGACGAGGTCGACCTGGCGTTCGCGACCCGCCGGGCGCACACGGGTCTGCCGGTCGCCGAACTCACCCCGGACGACGAACCGGGCACCGTCGTCATCGCCGGGCACGATGCCGGCGAGGACGCCGAGCGGATCGCCTGGGAACTCGGGGCGCCGCTCCTCGCCGAGGTCTCGAGCGGCGCGCGCTTCGGCCGCAACCTGGTCGTGGCCTACCGCGAACTCCTGCGCGACGCCGACCACGGTGGCGCCGTCCGCCGCGCCGTCGTGCTCGGCCACCCGACCCTCAGCAGAGAGGTCCCCGCGCTCCTGCAGCGCGACGGGGTCGAGACGATCGTCGTCCGCGGACCGGCGGCCGACCCCTTCGACCCGGCCCGTGCCTCCCGACCGGACGCCGTGACCACCTTCGTGTCCGACGTCCGCGTGACGGGCCGCACCCGGCCGGAGCACCGTGCGTGGGTCGGCCGCTGGGTCGGCGCCAGCCGACGGATCCTGGGGGACGGCGATGCCGGCCCGGACCTCGACGCCAAGCGCTCCGCCGACCGTGCCGAGCGGAACAAGTTCCTGCGTGACGAGGTCGCGCTCCGTCGCCGACCCGTCGACCGGGCCATGCTCGCCGAGGCCGTCTGGGGGGTGACCTGGCCGCACGACCGGCTGGTCCTCGGGGCGTCGCAGCTCATCCGCGAAGCCGACGCCCGGGTGCTCGGCAAGAAGATCCGGGTGCACGCGAACCGCGGCCTCGCCGGCATCGACGGCACCGTCTCGACCGCACTCGGCATCGCCGCGGCGCTCGAGCAGTCCTCGGCCTCCGTCGGCACCACACGCGTGCTCCTCGGCGACCTGACCCTGCTGCACGACCTCGGTGCGTTCGTCACCGGCACCGAGGAACGCACCCACCGGGTGCAGGTCGTCGTCGGCAACGACCACGGCGGCGCGATCTTCCGCGGGCTCGAGGTGGCGAAGACCACGCCCGAAGCCGACATGCGGCGGATGATGTCGACCCCGCAGCACGTCGACGTCGAACGGGTCGTCACGGGCCTCGGGTGGGAGTACCGCCGGGCGGCGACGTGGGGTGACCTGGAGCGGGTGCTCACCGACCCGGCCGAGCGGGTCGTGATCGAGGTCCCGCTGGCCGACTGACCACCCAGCGGCTGTCGGCGACCGCGCGACCGCGAGGGTCGCGCGACCGCTTGGATCGCGCGCCTGCCTCAGGCCAGCGCGTCGGCGATCGGCCGGAACTTCAGGGCCGTCTCGGCGACCTCGCGCGCCGGCTCCGAACCGGCCACGATCCCGGCCCCCGCCCATGCCCGGACGGTGCCGTCGTCGTCGATCCGGGCGCTGCGGAGCGCGAGCATCCACTCGCCGTCGCCCGTCGCGCTCATCCAGCCGACCGGCCCGGCGTAGCGGCCGCGGTCGACGCCCTCGAGCTCGGCGACGAGCCGTACGGCCACGTCCGTCGGGGTCCCGGCGACCGCGGCCGTCGGGTGCAGGGCGTCGGCGACGTCGAGCGACGTGGTGTCGGGCGGCAGCGTGGCCTGCACGTCGGTCGCCAGGTGCCACAGGTTCGGCAGCTGCAGCCGGAACGGTTCGGCGTCGGCGCGCAGGTCCGTCGCGAGCGGGGCGAGGGCCGCGAGCAGACTGTCGATCGCGAAGGTGTGCTCCTCGACGTCCTTGGCGCTGCTGGCCAGGGCCTCGGCGGCGGCCCGGTCGGACACCTCGTCGGTGCCCCGAGCGGCGCTGCCGGCGAGCACCCGTGCGGTCAACCGCGTGCCGTCGGTGCGGGCGAGGGTCTCGGGGGTGGCGCCGACCAGTCCGTCCACCGCGAAGGTCACGCACTGCGGGTAGGCGGTCGCGAGGTCGAGCAGGACCGCCCGTCGATCGGCTCCCGGCGGCAGCGTGCCGACGAGGTCGCGGGCGAGCACCACCTTGCGGGCATCCCCGGCCACGATGCGGCGGACCGCCTCGGTCACGTTGGCGGCGTAGGTGTCCTCGTCGATGTGCCCGGGCCGCAGGGCCACGGAGACGTGCGTCCCGACGTGGGGGACCGGGACCGAGGTCCGGGTGAAGGCCAGGGGCTCCGCGCCGAGCGTCGTGTCGATCGCGGTCAGCCAGGCCTTGCCGCGACGCCGACCGAGGACCACCCGGGGCACGATGAGCACGCTCTCGTCGGCGGAGTCGTCGGCGAAGGCGAACGACCCGAACGCGACGAGCCCCGAACCGCGCAGCTGCACCGGGTCGTCGACGACAGCGGTCTCGACGATGCTGCGCCAGAGGGCCGCGGCGTCCCGCATCCGGTCGGGGCCGGTGAACGTGAACCGGAGCGCCTCACCGATGCCGACGATGCCGTCGCCGTTCCGGACGAAGGCGAGGGGACGGTCGCGGAGCGTGTGGCGGAGGACGGCGCCCGGGTCGTCGAGGATCCGGGTCGAGACCGTCAGCGGGGGCGCCGCCGTGGTGGTTCGGGTCACGGCTCCGATGCTACGCGCCGATCCCGCACCGCCCGGGTGGCTGCGAGTCCGGTGAACGCTCGGTCGGGACCTCTAGGATTGATCGTGTGAGCAGAGCGGACCTGAACAAGCGCCCGGACGAGGTGGCGGCGATGTTCGACGACGTCGCGGCCAAGTACGACCTCACGAACGACATCCTGTCGGCGGGCAACGCCCCGCTGTGGCGTGTCGCGACGGTCCGCGCGGTCGACCCGCAGCCCGGCGAGAAGGTCCTCGACATCGCCGCGGGCACCGGGACCAGTGCAGCGGCCTTCGCCAAGAAGGGCGCCGAGGTCACCGCGCTCGACCTGTCCGCCGGCATGATCGCCGTCGGCCGCGAACGCCACCCCGAGATCACCTTCGTCGAGGGCAACGCCGAGCAGCTGCCCTTCGACGACGACACGTTCGACGCCGTCACGATCTCGTTCGGGCTGCGCAACGTGAACGACCCGAAGCAGGCGCTCGCCGAGATGCTGCGCGTCCTGAAGCCCGGTGGCCGCGTCGTCATCTGTGAGTTCTCGACGCCGCCCCGCGCCCTGCTGCGCCTCGGCTACGGCACCTACCTGAAGCGCGTGCTCCCGGGCATCGCGCGGCTCTCGAGCAGCAACCCGGCCGCCTACCGCTACCTCGCCGAGTCGATCGACGCGTGGCCCGACCAGCAGGTGCTCACCCAGTGGCTCCGCGGTGTCGGCTTCTCGGTGGTCGCCTACCGCAACCTGACGGCCGGTATCGTCGCACTGCACCGTGGCCGCAAGCCCGTCGCCGACACGGTGCGCGAGTCCGCGGCACGGCGTGCGAAGGCCCGCCGTGACCACCAGAACACCGGCGAGCAGCCGCGCGTCGACCCGGCCGCCGACTGACCGGTCACCACCCCCGAAGACGGAGCAGCACTTGAATCCGAGCGTCCCGGTCGCACGTCGCGCGCCGAGCCTGCGCGCATCGCTGGGCATCGGCGAGCGGTTGTTCGCCACGCCCGCCGACCGACGCTTCATCTCCGCGGTCGACGACGGGCTCGAACTCGTCGAGCAGGGCCTCGAGGACGCCATGCGCTCCACCGACACCCTCGCCGACACCACCAGCCGGTACCTGCTGTCCGCCGGTGGCAAGCGCATCCGTCCGACCCTGACGCTCCTCATCGCCCAGCTCGGTGACGGCGTGACGGACGCCGTGGTCAAGGCCGCGGTGAGCATCGAGACCACGCACCTGGCGTCGCTGTACCACGACGACGTCATGGACGAGGCGCCCGTGCGCCGCGGGGTCCCCGCCGCGCAGATCACCTACGGCAACAACGTGGCGATCCTCACCGGCGACCTGCTCTTCGCCCGCGCCAGCCTGATCACCGCCGACCTCGGCACCGAGGGCATCCGGATGCAGGCCGAGACCTTCCAACGTCTCTGCATGGGGCAGCTGCACGAGACCACGGGGCCGCAGCCGGACGACGACCCGCTCGAGCACTACATCCAGGTGCTCAGCGACAAGACCGGTTCGCTCATCGCCACCGCGGCACGTGCCGGCGTGATGTTCTCCGGTGCCGACCGCGCCTACCTGGACGCCGTCGGTACCTTCGGCGAGAAGGTCGGCGTCGCCTTCCAGCTCGTCGACGACGTCATCGACCTCGCCCCCGCGACGGACAAGACCGGCAAGATCGCCGGCAACGACCTGCGTGCCGGCGTCGACACCCTGCCGGTCCTGCAGCTGCGCCGGATGGCCGCGACCGACCCGTCCGCGCAGCACCTGGTCGAGCGCATCGAGCGCGACGTCAACGGTGCACCGGACGACGTGGTCGACTCCGCGCCGTACCAGTCCGCCGTCGCCGCGCTCCGCGAGCACGAGGCCACCGCGGCGACCCGAGCCGTCGCCGTCGCCTGGGCCCGCGAAGCCGTCGCCGCCCTCGCCCCGCTCCCCGACGGCACCGTGAAACGGGCACTCACCCGCTTCGCGGACTCCGTCGTCGACCGAAGCCGTTGAACACCCCTCCCGACGGCGCACGCACTGCGGCCCGGTCGGGAGGCCCCCCGGGAACCCCCACCCGAACGAACTGGAGACGATCAGTGCCCACCCTCCGACTCGCCATCGTCGGCGCCGGCCCGGCCGGCATCTACGCCGCGGACATCCTGCTGCGCGAGGCCCACGGCTACGACGTGTCGATCGACCTGTTCGAGCAGCTCCCCGCGCCCTACGGTCTGGTCCGGTACGGCGTCGCCCCCGACCACCCGCGCATCAAGGGCATCATCAACGCCCTGCGCGACGTCCTCGACCGCGGTGTCGTCCGGCTGTTCGGCAACGTCCGCTACGGCGAGGACATCACCCTCGAGGACCTCAAGAAGCACTACAACGCGGTCGTGTTCTCGACCGGCGCGATCAAGGACGCCGACCTCGACATCCCCGGTGTCGACCTCGACGGCTCGTACGGCGCCGCCGAGTTCGTGAGCTGGTTCGACGGCCACCCGGACGTCCCGCGCACCTGGCCGCTGAACGCCGAGAGCGTCGCGGTCATCGGCGTCGGCAACGTCGCCCTCGACGTCTCCCGCATCCTGGCGAAGCACGCCGACGACCTGCTGCCGACCGAGATCCCCGCGAACGTCTACGAGGGCCTCAAGGCCTCGCCCGTGACGGACGTGCACGTCTTCGGTCGCCGCGGCCCGGCGCAGGTGAAGTTCACGCCGCTCGAGCTGCGCGAGCTCGGCGAGGTCCGTGACGTCGACATGGTGGTCTACGACGAGGACTTCGACCACGACGAGGCCTCGAAGACCGCGATCGCGACGAACAAGCAGGTCATGGTGATCAACCGTGTCCTCGAGCAGTGGCGCACGCGCGAGGTCGGCCAGGCCAGCCGCCGGCTCCACCTGCACTTCTACGCGAAGCCGATCGAGTTCGTCGGCGACGAGCAGGGCAAGCTGACCGCCATCCGCTACGAGCGCACCCGGCCGAACGGCGAGGGCGGCGTCGAGGGCACCGGCGAGATCCGCGAGATCCCGATCCAGGCCGCGTACCGCGCGGTCGGGTACTTCGGTTCCCCGCTGCCCGGTGTTCCGTTCGACGAGCGCCACGGCGTCATCCCGAACCACGAGGGCCAGGTCCTCGACGACGACAACCAGCAGATCCCCGGGGTGTACGCCACCGGCTGGATCAAGCGCGGTCCGGTCGGGCTCATCGGACACACGAAGTCCGACGCGATGGAGACCGTGCAGCACATCGTCAACGACCAGGCGAGCTGGTGGACCCCGGAGGACCCCTCCGACGAGGCCATCCCGGCCCTGCTCCGCGAGCGCGGTGTCGAGTACACCGACCTCGAGGGCTGGCACCACCTCGACACCCACGAGCAGGCGCTCGGTGCAGTCGACGGGCGCGAGCGCATCAAGGTGGTGCCGCGCGACGAGATGATCGAGGTCTCGCTCGGACGCGTCGACACCCCGACGAGCTGACGACACCATGACCGACACGCGCCCCGTCCCGTTCACAGCGGTGCGGGGCGCGTCCGCGTCGGGGATGCGGCTGCAGGGTGTCGACGTGGCCCGTGCGGTCGCGCTGCTCGGCATGATGGCCGCACACATCGGCGGCATCGCGGAGCAGCTCGACTGGACCGACCCGGCCACCTGGACCGCCGTTGCCCACGGGCGCCCGTCCACGCTGTTCGCGGTCCTCGCCGGCGTCTCGATCGGTCTGACGAGCGGCCGCACCGACCCGCCCGGGCCGCCCACCATCCGCCGCATCCGTGCCCGGCTCGCGATCCGCGCCGTGGTGGTCGTCGTCATCGGGTTCGCCCTGATGGCGCTCGACACCCCCGTGTACGTGATCCTGCCGACCTACGGGGTGCTGTTCCTGCTCGTGGTCCCGGTGCTCCGCGTCCGCCCGGCGGCGCTGCTCGGCATCGCCGCGCTCTGCGCGGTGCTGTCGCCGCTCGCCGCGCTGACGATCGCGCCGGCCTACGCGGACGCCGGCATGATCGGCGTCCAGCTCGGCCTGGTCTACCCCGTGGTCACCTTCCTGGCGTACGTCCTGGTGGGGCTCGCGGTCGCCCGGGCCGGCCTGGAGGACCGTGGCCGGCAGATCCTGGTCCTGGCGTCCGGCACACTGGTCGCCGCCACCGCGTACGTCACCGGGTCGGTCCTCGCCCCGCTCCCCGACGACGCGGCCCTGGCGTTCCCCGGGGTCCCGTACGCGGGCGAGGCGACGACCCCCGGTCAGGCCCTCGCACAGCTCTTCCTGTCCCCGCGCGACCACTCGTCGTCGGTCGTCGACGTGGTCGGCACAGCCGGGGTGGCGGTCGCGGTGATCGCCCTCTGCCTGCTCGTGTTCGACGGCCGCGGGCGCGTCGCCGAGCGGATCGCGTTCCCCCTGGCGGCCGTGGGGTCGATGCCGCTGACGGTGTACTCGGGGCACCTCGTGGTCATCGCGATGCTGCCGAGCTACCCCGAGTCGGCCGAGGCCTGGGGCTGGTTCGCCCTCGGCTCGGTGGTCTTCGCGATGCTGTGGCGGCGGTTCCTCGGCCGCGGCCCGCTCGAGCGGGTGGTCGGGGCCCTGGCGTCCCTCGTCCCGATGCGCTGAGCGCACCTGGCGGACCCGCACCGGCCACGGAACGCTCACCGCACGGTGCAGGGTTGTCCGTTCGCCGCGGGCTTGCTCGCCGGGTGCCCCGCTGTCGCGACGCACGGTGCGGCCAAGGTCGCACCGGGTGGGGGACGACGCACCGTGCGCGGCGGAGGCGACCCGCGCCTCCCGTCCGCACCGTGCGTGGTTGGTTGTGCGACGCGTGGCGCACGGGATCCTGAACCGGCTCGGAACGCCCCGCACGGTGCAGGGTTGTCCGTTCGCCGCGGGCTTGCTCGCCGGGTGCCCCGCTGTCGCGACGCACGGTGCGGCCAAGGTCGCACCGGGTGGAGGACGACGCACCGTGCGCGGCGGAGGCGACCCGCGCCTCCCGTCCGCACCGTGCGTGGTTGGTTGTGCGACGCGTGGCGCACGGGATCCTGAACCGGCTCGGAACGCCCCGCACGGTGCAGGGTTCTCCGTTCGCCGCGGGCTTGCGCGCCGGGTGCCCCGCTGTCGCGACGCACGGTGCGGCCAAGGTCGCACCGGATGGAGGACGACGCACGGTGCGACGGTGCGACGCTGCGACGCTGCGACAGCGACGGCTACTGCAGCGCCGCCGTGAGCCGCGCGACGTTGTCGAGCACCTTGGAACGTCGCGGACGGTCGACCCACGCGTCGAGCGTGAGCTCGAAGCTGTGCTCCTTGTAGGAGTCCTGCACCTCGCGCAGGGCGTCGACGAAGCGGTGACCGCGCACCATCACGGAGACCTCGAGGTTCAGGCTGAACGAGCGCATGTCCATGTTGCTCGACCCGATCACCGACACCTCGTCGTCGATCGTGAAGTGCTTGGCGTGCAGGATCGTCGGCGCGCGGTACAGCCAGATCCGCACGCCGGCCCGCAGGAGTTCCTCGTAGTAGGAGCGCTGCGCGTGCCAGGTCATGGCGTGGTCGCCCATCTCGCCGACGAACAGCTCGACGTCGACCCCGCGCTGCGCCGTCGTGGTGATGGCGTAGAGCATCGAGTCGTCCGGCACGAAGTACGGCGACGTGATCGAGACCTTCTGCTGCGCCGAGTAGAGCAGCGCGTTGAACAGGCGCAGGTTGTTCTCGCCGTCGAAGCCCGGGCCGGACGGCACCACCTGGCAGTCGAGCGCGTCGCCGCGGTCGGCCCGCTGGACGGGGTCGCTCTCGCGCAGCAGCAGCTCGTCGGTCTCGCTGTACCAGTCGGTGACGAACAGGGCGTTGAGCCCGGCGACGACCGGTCCCTCGAACCGGGCGAACAGGTCCTTGTAGACCATGCCCTTCTCGATGTGGGACTTGATGTCGTACGACGCGTCGATCAGGTTCTGCGAGCCGGTGAACGCGACCGAGCCGTCGATCACCATGATCTTCCGGTGGTTGCGGAGGTCGGGGCGCTGGAACTTCCCCTGCAGCGGCAGGAGGGGCAGCATCAGGTGCCACTCGATGCCCGCCTGGTCCATGAACGCCAGGGTGTCCTTGTAGCCCGGGTAGCCGCGGCTGGCCCAGTGGTCGAGCAGGAACCGCACGGTGACGCCCCGTGCCTGCGCCCGCGCGAGCGCCTCGAAGAACGGGCGTGTGGTGTCGTCGAGCGTCGCGATGTAGAACTCGACGTGCACGAACCGGCGGGACTGGTCGATCGCCCGGGTCATCTCGGCGATGGACTCCTCGGAGTCGGGGTAGAGCTCCGCGGAGTTGCCACCGACCAACGGCATCGCACCGAGTTCGCGGTTCAGCCGCGTGACGCTCTCGAGCCACGCGGGCCACGGGTGGTCACGGCGGACCCGCTCGATGCCCTCGGTCTGCTCGAGGATGTACGCGTTGATCTCGGTCTGCTTCTCGCGACGGGCGCGGGGGAGCTTCGTCGACCCGATGACCAGGAAGACGATGAAGCCGATGTAGGGGATGAGGAAGATCGCGAGCAGCCACGCCGTCGCGGTCTGCGGCTTCCGGTTGATCGGGACGTAGATGATCGAGAAGACGCGGATCGCCAGGTCCAGCAGGACGAGCAGGACGGTGATGACGACGCTGAGCCAGTGCTCCACGGGGTGCCGGTGTCGGGTGTCGTTCGCAGGGGCCGCTGGTCAGCGGAAGTTGATGAACTGCAACGGGACGTCGAACTCTTCACCCTTGAGGAGCTGGATCGTGTTCTGCAGGTCGTCACGGCTCTTCGACGAGACGCGGAGTTCGTCGCCCTGGATCTGGCTCTTCACCGTCTTCGGGGCGTTGGCCCGCAGGAACGCGCCGATCTTCTTCGCCACGTCCTGCTCGATGCCGTTCTTGAACTTCACCTCGATGCGGTACTCCTTGCCCGAGGGGTACGGGTCGCCGGCGTCGAGGCTCTTCAGGCTGATGTTCCGCTTGATCGCCTTGCTCTGCAGCACGTCGAGGACGGCCTTGGCGCGCTCTTCCGAGTTCGCCTTGATGAGGACGTCCTCGCCGCTGAACGCGACCGAGGCGTCGGCGCCCTTGAAGTCGTACCGCTGCTCGATCTCCTTGGCCGCCTGGTTGAGGGCGTTCTCCGCCTCCATCTTGTCGACCTTGCTGACCACGTCGAAGGAACTGTCTGCCATGCGGAACAGCCTAACGGCGGACGGGAGGCCCGGTTCGGCCCCCGTGCGCGGGCCCTGGTGGGTGTGTGGTCGCGTCCAGGGCCGATGGTCACGACCACCGTCAGCCATCCGCTATGCTTTTGTGCGCGCCTTCGGTTGGTGATCACACCGGCTGGGTGCGCATGGCAAGTTACCCAAGCGGCCAAAGGGATCTGACTGTAAATCAGCCGGCGTAGCCTTCGGGGGTTCGAATCCCTCACTTGCCACCATCTGATCGGCCCCGTCCACTGCGGACGGGGCCGATGGTGTTTCCGGGAGGATGGGTGCATGGCATCCGACCTCACCCCGTCCCAGTTCGCCGACCTCGCCGAGTCGATCGCCCGTGACGCAGCGGCGCTGGCCGCACGGCGCCGCGCCGAGGGGGTCGAGGTCGCGGACCGGAAGTCGAGCATCGTCGACGTGGTCACGGCCGCCGACCGTGAGGTCGAGGCACTCATCCGCGCCCGCATCGCCGAGGCCCGACCGGACGACGCCTTCCACGGCGAGGAGTCCGGGTCGGCCTCCGGCGCCTCGGGCATCACGTGGGTGGTGGACCCGATCGACGGCACGGTCAACTACCTGTACGGCAGCGCCGACTACGGCGTGAGCATCGGCGTCGTGCGCGGAGCACCCGACCCGATGACCTGGGAGCCGATCGCGGGCGTCGTCGTGGCGCCGGCGACGGGCACCGTCTTCCGGGCGGCGGTCGGGCAGGGTGCGACCCGTGACGGGGAACCGTTGTCCGTCGCCACGCCCGGTTCGCTCGCCGAGACGCTCGTCGCCACCGGGTTCGGGTACACGGCCGACCGTCGCCGGGAGCAGGTCGCGGTGCTGGCCGGACTCATCGGCGAGGTGCGGGACATCCGCCGCGGGGGAGCGGCGTCGCTCGACTGCTGCGCCGTCGGGGCGGGCGTGGTGGACGCGTACTACGAGCGCGGGATCAACCCGTGGGACATGGCGGGCGGGGCCCTCGTCGCGCAGGAGGCCGGCGCGGCGATCCGCATCTGGGAGGCCGGGGGGACCCGCTCCTTCCTCTTCGCGAGCCCCGCCGTCGCCGACGAACTCGAGGCCCTGGTGCGTGGACTCGAGGCCGGTGCACTCGGAGCCGTGCGGGCCTGAGGACGCGCCGATCCCCAGGTCCGGGGGTGCCGGGAGGACATGACCACGACTGGCGACCTGCGACGTCTCCTGCTAGCGTGCTCAGGTCCCGTTACCTGCTCGTTACCAACGAGTGAGCCCTTCTCTGATCAGGATCGCCACCGCACGCATGCCCCGTACTCCTCTGTCGTCCGCTCCCACCGACGGTTCCGTCGACGCCGCCACCCCGGTCGTCCACCAGACCCGACGCGCTCGGATCGAGGCAGAGCGGGCCGCGGCGAAGGGCGCGGTCGTGGTGCAGGAGGCGCATGACTCGACGGGTCCGAGCTTCGACGACGTGATCGGTGCGGTCACGCCGGGAACCCCCGCGGCCCCCGTGTCGCCGATCGACCTCGCACCGGCGTCGCCCGTGCGCCCGGCCTCCCGCATCGTGACGCCGCCGGCCCCCACCTCGCCCGTCGTGCACGCGCAGCCGGCCGCTCGCGCTGCCTCGGTGTCGCAGCCGCGTCGGGTCGCTGGGCAGGTCCCCGCGTCGCGTCGTCGCAGCAGCCGTCCGGCGCCGACGGCCCCGGTCGACCGCGCGACCCGTCACATCCGTTCCAGCACCCCCGTCAGCGCACCGGCCCCGAAGCGTGGTGCGTCGTTCCGCCGGTCGGCCTCCCGTGTGACCGCGGTCGGCGCCCTGCTCTTCGCGGCCGGCCTGGTCGTGTCGACCTCGCTGCCGGCCCAGGCGCTCTGGGTGCCCGAGTCCGGCTCGACCGCGGCCCGTGCCAGCTCGGGTGCCACCCAGTCGATGCAGGTCGGTGCCGCTGCTGACGGGTCGACCGCCCGTGACCAGTTCACGGTCTCGGACGCCACGCAGTACGCGAACGTCGACTCCTCCAGCTTCACGAACGACCCGACCGGCACGATCCAGTGGCCGTTCCTGACCGGTGTCCCGATCACCTCAGGCTTCGGCGGACGCCAGGTCGCCGGGTGCTCGTTCTGCTCGACGAACCACATGGGCGTCGACTTCGCCCCGGGCGAGGGCACCCCAATCGGCGTCATCGCGGCCGGGACCGTCATCAAGGTGCAGGCGAACGACGGCGGCTTCGGCAACGACGTCTGGGTCGAGCACGACGTCGACGGCAAGCAGTTCGTCAGCGTCTACGGCCACATGGAGGACAACTCCTTCAAGGTGGTCACCGGCCAGCACGTCGAGGTCGGCGACATCCTCGGCCTCGTCGGCAGCACGGGCAACTCCACGGGCCCGCACCTGCACCTCGAGGTGCACGTCGACGGGGTCCCGGTGGACCCGCTGGCGTGGCTCAAGACCAACGCGAACTAGCGGCCCACGACGCGGCACGCCCGGGCGTCTCGCCCGGTTCCGGAGCAGCGTCGGAGGTCTGCTATCCTCGTGTGGTGCCGTTCGCGGCACATCGCCCCGATAGCTCAGTGGTAGAGCACCTCCATGGTAAGGAGGGGGTCGTCAGTTCAATCCTGACTCGGGGCTCCGACCCGGTGCGCGTGCCGCTCCGGATCTCTGGCGGGGTAGCTCAGTTGGTTAGAGCACACGACTCATAATCGTGGGGTCGCGGGTTCAAGTCCCGCCCTCGCTACACGCAAGGCCCTCTCGTCCAGGATCCCCTGGGTCAGGGGGCCTTCTCTGTTGCCGGCCCTACTTCGATTGCCGGGGCCGACCCGCCGCGCGTTCAGTCCGCCGCCGGCACGTCGGCCGCGACGTTCTCCTGCGCGGCGAACTGGGTGCGGTGCAGCTCCTCGTACCGGCCACCCGCGGCCAGCAGTTCGTCGTGCGTGCCCCGCTCCACGATCGAGCCGTCCTCGACGACCAGGATCACGTCCGCGCTGCGGATCGTGGAGAGCCGGTGCGCGATCACCATCGCCGTCCGTCCCTCGAGCGCCTCGCCGAGTGCTGCCTGCACCGCTGCCTCGGAGGTCGAGTCGAGCGCCGCCGTCGCCTCGTCGAGGATGACGACGCGCGGCTGGGCGAGCAGGAGCCGGGCGATCGTCATCCGCTGGCGCTCGCCCCCGGAGAGCCGGTAGCCGCGTTCACCCACCATGGTGTCCAGCTGGTCGGGGAGGGACCGGATGAGCGGCTCGAGTCGCGCACGGCGGACGGCGTCCCACACCTCGTCGTCGGACGCCTCGGGCCGGGCGAACCGCAGGTTGGAGCGGATGGTCTCGTGGAACAGGTGGCCGTCCTGCGTCACCATGCCGAGGGTGTGCCGCATCGAGGCGAACGTGACGTCGCGGACGTCCGTCCCGGCCAGGCGCACCGCGCCGCTGTCGACGTCGTACAGGCGCGAGAGCAGCTGCGCGACCGTGGACTTGCCGGCTCCGGACGAGCCGACCAGGGCGACGGTCTGCCCCGGTTCGATCCGGAACGACAGGCCGTGCAGCACCTCCTCGCCGCCGCGGGTGTCGAGCGTCGCGACCTCCTCGAGCGAGGCGAGGGACACCTTGTCGGCGGACGGGTACGCGAACCGGACGTCGTCGAACTCGACGGAGACCGGGCCGTCGGGGATGGTGACCGCGTCGGGCTGCTCCTGGATGAGTGGTTCGAGGTCGAGCACCTCGAAGACGCGCTCGAAGCTGACCACGGCGCTCATGATCTCGACCCGGGCGTTCGCCAGGCTCGTCAGCGGTGCGTAGAGCCGGGTGAGCAGGAGCGCCAGGGTGACGACCTCGCCGGTGTCCAGCCGGCCGGCGAGCGCGAGGAAGCCGCCGAGCCCGTAGACCAGCGCGAGGGCGAGCGCGGAGACGAGCATGAGCGCGGTGAAGAAGACGAACTGCAGCATCGCGGTCCGGACCCCGATGTCGCGCACCCGGGCAGCGCGGACGCGGAACTCCTCGGCCTCTTCGTCGGGCCGGCCGAACAGCTTGACGAGGGTGGCGCCGGGTGCCGAGAAGCGCTCGGTCATCTGGGTGCTCATCGCGGAGTTGTGGTCGGCGGCCTCGCGACGCAGGGCGGCGAGACGGCTGCCCATCCGGCGCGCGGGGACCAGGAACACCGGGAGCATGACGACGGCGAGCACCGTCACGAGCCACGAGGTGCTGAGCATGACGATCAGGGTGAGGACCAGCGCCACCAGGTTCGTGACCACGCCGGACAGTGTGCCACTGAAGGCCTGCTGGGCGCCGATCACGTCGTTGTTGAGGCGGCTCACGAGCGCACCGGTCCGGGTACGGGTGAAGAACGCGATCGGCATCTTCTGCACGTGGTCGAAGACGGCGGTGCGGAGGTCCAGGATCACGCCCTCGCCGATGCGCGCCGAGTACCACCGCGTCGTCAGCGACACGGCGGCGTCGGCCACGGCCACCAGCGCGATGACCACGGCCAGCCGGACGATCGTCGCGACCTCACCGCGGGCGACGATGACGTCGACCACCTGACCGGCGAGGACCGGCGTCGCGACCGCGAGGAAGGCGCCGACGACGGACAGGCCGATGAACACCAGCAGCTTCGCCCGGTACGGCACCGCGAACGTCAGGATCCGCCGGACGGACGCGCGGGAGAACCCGTGCTTGCCGCCCTGCGCGGACGAGATCTTGTACAGCGAGCTCCAGGCTGCGCTCTCCATGCTCATGGCGGTTCCTTTCCGGGGCCCCGGGCCCAACCTAGATGGCTGGCCGGGTCCCCGGTGACCGCTCCCGTGGCGGTGCGCCGCGCGGCCACCCGCCGGAGGCCGTCCGGCCGCCTACTGCGTGCGGTGGGAGCCGGTGTCCGTCCGCGTCGCGAGCACCCCGGCCGCACGGAACGCGTCCTCGACCGCGGCGGTGACCTGCTGCCAGGCGGCGCGTCGCCGGTTCGCTCCGATGCTGCCGCCCGACACGGCCGTGCCGTGCCCGGCCCGGCGCAGGGTGATCGTGGTGGTGGCACCGTCCACGACGGTCGACAGCTCGTACCGGCGGTACTCCCGGGCCGGCTGCACGAGCGCGCCGAGCAGGATCGTGAGCGTCCGGCTGCCCGCCGTCGCGGTCATCGTGCCACCCGTCGACTCGACGTGGTGGCCCGTGCGGCGCAGCGCGGCGGCCGCGACCTCCATGGCGGTGCACCGGTCTCCCGTGTGCACGGCGAACTCCGTCGTGGTGTCCATCGGCCCTCCCCGTCCCGAACGAACCCGTGCCGCACGGCACGCCCCGATTCCCCCGAATCGGTCTCAGACAGTCTAGCTGAAGCGTCCTCATCGATCACCGGCCCCCCGGACGGGCCTCGGTAGACTGCCGTGGTGTCAGTGAACCCCGAGCTCGTCGGCAGGACGTTCCCGCCGGCCCAGCCCTACCTGGTCGGCCGCGAGAAGGTGCGCGAGTTCTCGCGTGCGGTCTTCGCGACCAACCCCGTCCACCACGACCCGGACGCCGCACGTGCCGCCGGGTACGACGACGTGGTCGCACCCCCGACGTTCGCCGTCGTCGTGCAGGAGGCCACGCTCGCGCAGCTCCTGAACGAGCCCGACGCCGGCATCGACTTCTCCCGCGTCGTCCACGGCGAGCAGTCCTTCACCTACGACCGGCCGATCGTCGCCGGTGACGAGCTCACCGCGACCCTGACGGTCACCAGCGTGAAGACCCTCGGCGGCAACGCGATGGTCACCGCCCAGAGCACCATGAACGACGCCGAGGGGGAGCACGTCGTCACGGCGACCTCCACCCTCGTGGTCCGAGGAGACGACGCATGACCGCCGCACCCGCCACCGCGCTCGAGGTCGGCACCGTCGTCGCCGAGCGCGACGTGCACATCACGCGCGACTCGCTCGTCCGGTACGCCGGCGCCTCGGGCGACTTCAACCCGATCCACTACCGCGACGACGTCGCCGCCTCGGTCGGCCTGCCCGGTGTGCTCGCCCACGGCATGCTCACGATGGGCATCGCCGTGCAGCCGGTCGCCGAGTGGCTCGGTGACAGCGGCTGGGTCGCGGGCTACGGCGTCCGCTTCACGCGCCCCGTCGTCGTCGACCCGGAGCAGGGTGCCACCGTCGGCATCGTCGCGAAGGTCGGCACCGTCGACGAGGACGGCCGACCGAAGCGCATCGACCTCACCGTGACCGCCGCCGGGCAGACCGTGCTCGGCAAGGCGCAGGTCACGGTGGTGTTCCGCTGACCGTGTCCGAGCCGGTGCTGGCCGACCTGACGACGCTCCGCGTCGGCGGGGCCGCCACCCGGCTGCTCACGGCCGAGACGACCGACGAACTCGTCGCCCACGCACTCGACGCCTTCGGCGACCACGAGTGGCTCGTCCTCGGCGGCGGCAGCAACCTGCTGGTCGCCGACCAGGGCTTCGACGGCACCGTCGTGCTGGTCCGGACGACGGGCGTCGACGCCGACCGCGACGCCGACCGCGACGCCGACGGCGTCACCGTCCGCGTCGCCGCGGGGGAACCGTGGGACCCGTTCGTCGCCACGACCGTCGCGAACGGCTGGACCGGCCTGGAGGCCCTCAGCGGCATCCCGGGCACCGTCGGTGCGTCCCCGGTGCAGAACATCGGCGCCTACGGGGTCGAACTCGCCGACGTGCTCACCCGCGTCGAGTTCCTCGATGCGGCCACGGGGGAGCGCGCGTGGCTCCCGGCAGCCGAGCTGGCGCTCGGCTACCGCACGTCGACCCTCAAGCACGGTCGGCGCGGTGTCGTGTTGACGGTCGAGTTCCGACTCGGACTCGCGGGCGAGCACGGCGTGCCCGTGCGGTACGCGCAGCTCGCCGGTTCGCTCGGGGTCGACCTCGGTGCGCTCGTGCCACCCACGACCGTCCGCGACGAGGTCCTGCGGCTGCGCGGCTCGAAGGGCATGGTGCTCGACGGGGACGACCACGACACCTGGAGCGCCGGGTCGTTCTTCACGAACCCGATCGTCTCGCCGGCGTTCGCCGAGACCCTGCCGGCGGATGCGCCCCGGTGGCCCGCGGGCGACGACGTCAAGCTCAGTGCCGCGTGGCTCATCGAGCACGCCGGCGTGCACCGCGGGTACGCGGTGCCGGGCTCCCGCGCGGCGATCTCGTCCAAGCACACCCTCGCGCTCACGAACCGCGGCGGGGCGACGGCCGCGCAGGTGGCCGAGCTCGCACGGTTCGTGCAGGTGACCGTCCTGAACCGCTTCGGTGTCTCGCTCGTCCCGGAACCCGTCGTGGTGGGGGACCTGCTCGGCTGATCGTCCACGCGACGGGACGGACGAGCACGACGCACCACGGGCCTCCCGGCACGCAGAACGGGCCACCTCGACGAGGTGGCCCGTTCTGCGTTCCGCGGGGTGTCGTGGGCGCAGCGTCTACGCGAAGAACTTCGCCAGTCTGGCGACGCCCTCGGCGATGTCGTCGTCGCCCAGCGCGTACGACAGGCGCAGGTAGCCGGAGGGGCCGAAGGCCTCACCCGGCACGACCGCGACCTCGGCGTGCTCGAGGATCAGGTCTGCCAGCTCGAGCGTGGTCGTCGGGGTGGTGCCGGCCCACTCGCGACCGAGCAGTGCGGTGACGTCCGGGTAGACGTAGAAGGCGCCCTGCGGGGTCGGCGTGCGGAAGCCCGGGATCGCGTTGAGGCCGTCGACGATGGCCTTCCGTCGGCGGTCGAAGGCCTCGCGCATGGCGGCGACGGGCTCCTGCGGACCGGTGAGGGCGGCGATCGCGGCGCGCTGCGACACGTTCGAGACGTTCGACGACAGGTGCGACTGCAGGTTCGACGCGGCCTTGACGGCGTCGGCCGGGCCGATGAACCACCCGACGCGCCAGCCGGTCATCGCGTAGGTCTTCGCGACGCCGTTCACCAGGATCGTGGTGTCGGCGAGGGCGGGGACCTCGGCCAGGATGCCGGCGAACCGGACCCCGTCGTAGACCAGGTCCTGGTAGATCTCGTCGCTGATCACCCAGATGCCGTGCTCGAGCGCCCACTCGCCGATCGCCCGGGTCTGCTCGGCGGAGTACACGGCGCCCGTGGGGTTCGACGGCGAGCAGAACAGCAGCGCCTTGGTCGCCGGGGTGCGGGCGGCCTCGAGCTGCTCGACCGTCACCAGGTAGTCCTGGTCGCTGCCGGCGAAGACCTCGACGGGCTCGCCGCCGGCGAGCCGGATGGCCTCGGGGTAGGTGGTCCAGTACGGCGCGGGCAGCAGGACCTCGTCGCCGGCGTCGACGATGGTCTGGAACGCCTGGTAGACCGCCTGCTTGCCACCGTTCGTGACGATGACCTGCGACGGCTCGACGCTGACGCCGGACACCCGGGCGGTCTTGTCGGCGATGGCCTGCTTGAGTTCGGGCAGGCCCGTCGCGGGCGTGTAGCGGTGGTTCTTCGGGTCCTGCGCGGCAGCGACGGCCGCGTCGACCACGTGCTGCGGGGTCGCGAAGTCGGGCTCACCGGCGGCGAACGAGATCACTGGACGACCGGCGGCCTTGAGTGCCTTGGCCTTCGCGTCGACCTTGAGCGTCGCGGACTCGGCGATGGCCGCGATGCGGGATGCGATGCGCGGACGATCGACCGGCGCGGTGGCGGGGGTGTCGACGGACACGTGGGCGGTGGACTCGGGGCCTGGGGCTGCGGTGCTCACGGGGCCCAGCCTACCGGCGCGGCACGCCGTGGAAGGGGCCAAGTGGACACCGTGTGACGGACTCCCGTAGACTCGTCCACCGGAACGCGGATCGGTGACGAACCGTGTCCGAAGGGCGGTGGCTCAATTGGTAGAGCAGCGGTCTCCAAAACCGCAGGTTGCAGGTTCGAGTCCTGTCCGCCCTGCAACTCTGGAAGGGTAGAAGTTGGCGAGCAAAGACATGGAGACGACGGCGGACGACGTCGTCGCCAAGGCGAAGCAGGACCGGGCCGAGCGCCGCGGGCCCATCGCTGCCATCGTGCTCTTCATCCGCCAGGTGATCGGCGAACTGCGCAAGGTCGTGACGCCGACTCGCAAGGAACTCTTCAGCTACACGGGCGTCGTGCTCGTGTTCGTCGTCGTCATGATGATCCTGGTGTCGATCCTCGACTTCGTGTTCGGTCTCGGCGTCGGGTACGTCTTCGGCAACGGGCCCACGGCCTGACCCCGACGTCGACTGCCGTGTGCGGTCGTTCCGAGGAGTACGGTCGCCCGAGACGGCGTCGATCGTGACCATGAACGAACGCCACCCCGACCCGAACCACCGAACGGAAAGAATCGACTGTGTCTGACAACTCCCGCGATGACATCGACCTCGCGACGGCTGCCGAGCAGTCCTCCGAGGTCGAGGAGAACCAGGAAGGCGACGTCGAGACCGGCGAAGGACGCTCCGTCGAGTCCGCTGAAGAGCGTGCGATCTCGATCGAGGGCGACGACGACGAGTCCCTCGGCCTCAGCTCCGAGCCCGACGACGGCACCGTCGACGCCGGCCTCGACGAAGCACTGACGGCCCTGCAGGAAGCCCGCGACCCCGAGGCCGACGCCGTCGTGGACGACGCCCTCGAGATCGACTCCACCGACGAGGCCGAGGCCGCCGTCGAGGCCGTCGAGGACGAGGAAGAAGTCGAACTCGAGTCCGAGACCGCCGCCGAGGCGAACGAGACGCTCGCCGCCGACGAGGCACTCGACGCCGAGGACGAGGACGACGAGCCCGCCGAGGTCGACCCGTACGAGGCCTTCAAGGCCGAGCTGCGGATGAAGCCGGGCAAGTGGTACGTCATCCACTCCTACGCGGGCTTCGAGCGCCGCGTGAAGTCGAACATCGAGAACCGCATGGTCTCGATGTCGATGGAGGACTACATCTACCAGGTCGAGGTCCCGATGGAGGACGTCGTCGAGATCAAGAACGGGCAGCGCAAGCTGGTCACCCGCGTCCGGATCCCCTCGTACGTGCTCGTCCGCATGGACCTCAACGAGGACTCGTGGTCCGTCGTCCGGCACACCCCGGGCGTCACCGGCTTCGTCGGCAACGCGCACAACCCGACGCCGCTCCGTTTCGACGAGGCGTTCGGCATGCTCAAGTCCCTCGTGCAGGTCGCCGAGGCCGCCCCGACCAAGGGTGGCGCGAAGGGCAGCGGCCTGCAGGCACAGCCCGCGGCCGAGGTCGACTTCGAGATCGGCGAGACGATCACCATCAAGGAAGGCTCGTTCGCGGGCCTGCCGGGTTCGATCTCGGAGATCAAGCCGGAGAGCGGCAAGCTCACCGTCCTCGTCTCGCTGTTCGAGCGCGAGACCCCGGTCGAGCTCAGCTTCGACCAGGTCACCAAGCTCTAGCGACCACCCAGCTGTAGCGATCACCGAGATCGACTACACTGAACGGGTTTGGGCCCGCGCGCCTCGTGCGAGCGGGCCTTCACCGCTGTCCGGAACGGCCGGACCAGCGGGAGAGTGCACGGATCCCCGTGTGTTCGATTCCAGGAGGAAGACAAGTCATGGCACCGAAGAAGAAGGTCACGGGCCTGATCAAGCTGCAGATCAACGCGGGAGCCGCCAACCCGGCCCCCCCGATCGGTCCGGCGCTCGGTCAGCACGGCGTCAACATCATGGAGTTCTGCAAGGCGTACAACGCGGCGACCGAGTCGCAGCGTGGCAACGTCGTGCCGGTCGAGATCACCGTCTACGAGGACCGTTCGTTCACGTTCGTCCTGAAGACCCCGCCGGCCGCTGAGCTCATCAAGAAGGCTGCTGGTGTGCAGAAGGGGTCCTCGACCCCGCACACGGTCAAGGTCGCGAAGATCTCGATGGACCAGGTCCGTCAGATCGCCGAGACCAAGCAGGCCGACCTGAACGCCAACGACATCGAGCAGGCCGCGAAGATCATCGCCGGCACCGCACGCTCGATGGGCATCACGGTCGAGGCCTAAGCACCGATCGGGCTCCGGCCCACCACCAGACACCTTTCCGTGGGAGAGCCTCGCCGGCTCGCCAACCACGTATCTCGCAAGGAGACCACCATGGCGAAGAAGTCCAAGGCCTACCAGGCCGCGGCCGCGAAGATCGAGGCCGACAAGTTCTACACCCCGACCGAGGCCGTCGCCCTGGCCAAGGAGACCGGTTCCTCGAAGACCGACTCCACGGTCGAGGTCGCGCTGAAGCTCGGCGTGGACCCCCGCAAGGCCGACCAGATGGTCCGCGGCACGGTCATCCTGCCGCACGGCACGGGCAAGACCGCCCGCGTCATCGTCTTCGCGACGGGTGCGGCTGCCGAGGCCGCCATCGCCGCCGGCGCCGACGAGGTCGGTGGCGACGAGCTCATCGCCAAGGTCGCCGAGGGCTACACCTCGTTCGACTCCGCCGTCTCGACCCCGGAGCTCATGGGCAAGGTCGGTCGTCTCGGTAAGGTGCTCGGCCCGCGTGGCCTCATGCCGAACCCGAAGACCGGCACCGTGACCCCGAACGTGGCGCAGGCCGTCAACGACATCAAGGGCGGCAAGATCGAGTTCCGCGTCGACAAGCACGCCAACGTGCACTTCGTCGTCGGCAAGGCCTCGTTCACGCCGGAGCAGCTCGACGAGAACATCTCGACCGCGCTCGAGGAGATCAACCGCCTCAAGCCGTCGTCCTCGAAGGGTCGTTACGTCATGAAGGGCGCCGTCTCGACGACCTTCGGCCCCGGCATCCCGCTGGACGTCAACAGCATCTGAGTCCACTGACTCACGGGTCCTCCGACCCATGGAAGGGCCCGCACCGGCAACGGTGCGGGCCCTTCCTGCACGTCGTCGCCGTGTCCCGATAGCGTGGAGCCGTGCGCACCCTCGTGAACTCGCTCCGACTGATCGCCGTCATCGCCATCGTCGTCGCGGTCGTGGCGCAGTGGCTCGAGAGCTCGCAGACCCCGACCTACTCGTTCTGGAACTTCTTCGGCTACTTCACGATCCAGTCGAACCTGATCATCGCCGTGGCCCTCGCGGTGACGCTCGTCGCCGCGGCCCGTCGCAAGCGGGCGGACCTCGCCGTCTCGGTGCTCCGTGGCGCCGCGACGGTGTACATCGCAACGACGGGCATCGTCTACAACACGCTGCTCACGGGCGCAAACGTGTCGGCCTCGGTGCCGTGGTCGAACGACATCGTGCACAAGATCATCCCGGTGTACGCGGTGCTCGACTGGCTGCTGTTCTCGGACCGCGCACGGCTGCTGCTCCGCCACGTGTGGTGGTTCCTGCTCTACCCGGCGGTCTGGACCACCGTGGTGCTCGTCCGCGGCGCGACCGACGGGTGGGTGCCGTACCCGTTCCTCGATCCGGCGCAGGGCTACGGCGTCGTCGCGATCTACGTGGTCGGGATCGCGGTCTCGATCACGCTGCTCGGCATCCTCGTCGTCGGGATGAGTCGGCTGCGGCTGGTGAAGGTCTAGGAGCGGAAGCCGCGGAGCTTGTCGAGCACCAGGTCGGCGAGCTGAACGAGCCCGCGGATCTGGTCGTCGTCGCGGTCGACCCAGCGGCACTCGGGTTCGTCGGCGACCGGCACGAACCCGTCGTGGCGTTCCCAGACGAACAGGGTGCGGTCGGCACCGAGCACGTACTGCTGCCACCAGATCTGCCGGAGGTAGTGCCGGGGGATGCTCCGCCAGGCCTTGCCGGTGGTCTTGATCTCGGCGAGCACCACGCGGGACGACTCGTCGACCCCGACGCCGTCCGGGGTGGCGAGGTGGGCGCGGTTCGCAGCGGCGTGGAAGAGGTGTGCCGAGGGCTGGATGCCGTGGGTGGCGGCCACCCAGGCGGCGATGACCGGTTCGCGGTCCTTGCCGTGCTCGGTGAACGCGTTGCCGGAGAACCGGGAGCCGTAGCGCTTCTCGGTGACGACGGCCTCGACGGCGCGCAGTGAGGCCAGCCGAGCGACGTCGGTGGCGGTGATGCCCATGGCGCGGGCGCGGAGCCAGGCGACGCGGTCCGAGGAGTGCGCGACGATGCGCTCGGTGTGGCCACGCAGGGCGGTGAACGCGTCACGCGCAGCCGGGACCGGCGTACCGGGGGCGGGATGCGCCTCTCCCCACGAGCTCGGCCCGCCCGCCGCTTCGCGACGCCCGGGTACCGGCTCGCGTGGGCCCAGACCGGGGTCCAGGTCGCCCCACAGGGTGGGCTGCACGATCGTCACCCGACGATTGTCCCCCCGACCACCGGCAAGACCGAAACCGACGCGCTCACGCGACCGCGGGTGTGCGTCAGGAGACGAGCTCGCGGCCCTCGGCGAAGGCGACCAGCTCGTCGACCCCGGCGGGGGAGAGGGCGTAGCCGATGGCGAGGGCCGCGGCGCCCTGCAGCGCGGCGAGGGACCCGGCGCGGGACTGCACGATGACGAGGTGCTCACTGGCCAGGGGCATCGAGCGGGAGTAGACGACCTCGCGGACGCCGGCGAGCAGGTGCTCACCGGCCTGCGTGATCGATCCGCCGAGTGCGATGACGGACGGGTTGATGAGCGAGATGCAGGTCGCCAGGACCTCGCCGATGTCCCGACCGGCCTGTCGCACGGCGTAGATCGCGTCGAGGTCGGACCGGTTCACCAGGTCGATCACGTCCGCACCCGTGTGCGCGTCGTGCCCCTTCGCGCGGAGGGCGCGGGCGATCGCCGGACCGGAGGCCACGGCCTCCAGGCAGCCGGTGTTGCCGCAGTGGCAGGGGACGTCGCCGGCGCGGGAGACCCGCACGTGGCCGATGTCACCCGCGGTGCCCTGGGCGCCGCGCTGCAGCCGGCCCTCGGAGACGATGCCGGACCCGATGCCGGTGGCGACCTTCACGAACAGCAGGTGGTCGACGTCCGGCCAGCCGTGCTCGCGCTCACCGAGGGCCGCGATGTTGACGTCGTTGTCGAGCAGCACGTGGGCGGCGATGTGCTGACGGAGCCACGAGGGCACGTCGAAGCCGTCCCAACCGGGCATGATCGGCGGGTTGGCCGGGCGGCCGGTGGAGAACTCGACCGGTCCGGGGACGCCGATGCCGATCGCGATGACGTCCTGTCGGCTGCGCCCGACCTCGGCGAGCAGGTCGTCGATCGTCTCGACGAGCCAGGACAGCGTCGGCACCGGACCGGCGGCGATGTCGATCCGGGCCTCGCGGGTGGCGAGTGGTGCCGCGACCAGGTCGGTGACGGCGACGCGACCGTGCGAGGCACCGAGGTCGGCGGCGATCACGAGGCGGGCGCGGGGCTTCAGCGCCACCTGGGCGGGCGGACGGCCGCCGGTGGAGACGGCGGTGTCCACGGCGCCGACCAGCCCGATGTCGATCAGGGAGTCGAGGCGCACGCCGATGGTGGAGCGTGCGAGTCCTGTCAGTGCGGCGAGCTCGGCCCTGGTGCGCGGCACGCCGTCGCGGAGGATCTGGAAGAGCTCGCTCGTCCCGACCGGAGGCGACGCTGCCGTCCGGTTCAAGTCGACCATGTGGGGAGTGAAGCACACATCGTTCGCGCCACGCAATGAAGTCCGTCGACATTCCTCGGACTTCTGCTTGACCGCCGACAAAAGTGCTCGTAGTGTGACGATCGGTCAGTGACGACCGCACCATCTCGACGAGGAGAACCCCTGGTGACCCAACCGCTCTCGGTCCAGCTCTACACGGTCCGCGATGCCCTCAGTGCCGATCTGCCCGGCACCCTGCAGCGCATCGCCGACATCGGCTACACGAACGTCGAGGCCTTCGGCTTCGTCGACAACGCCGACGAACTCGCCGCCGCCCTCCGCGACGCCGGCCTCGCCGCCCCGAGCGGCCACGCCCGTCTGCTGGACGCCGGCGAGCAGGACCTCGAGCGCATCTTCCACGCCTCCACCACCCTCGGCTTCGGGACCCTCATCGACCCGCACATCGATGAGTCCCGCTGGACCACCCGCGAGGACGTCGAGGCGATCGCCCGCGAACTCAGCGCCCTCGCCCCGCGCGCCGCCGACCACGGTCTGGTGCTCGGCTACCACAACCACGCGTTCGAGTTCTCGAACCGCATCGATGGCGTCAGCGCCTACGAGGTCTTCGCCGACGCCCTGTCCGACGACGTCGTGCTCGAGCTCGACACCTACTGGGTGCAGGTCGGCGGGGAGGACCCGGTCGCGGTCATCGGCAAGTACGGCGACAAGGTCCAGTTCCTGCACGTCAAGGACGGCGACGGCTCGCACGACGACAAGCAGCAGGTTGCCGTCGGCAACGGCATCATGCCGATCCGCGACATCATCGCCGCGGCGCCCGACGCACTGCACGTCGTCGAGCTCGACGACCACGAGGGTGACGTCTTCCAGGCCGTCGCCGACTCCTACACGTTCCTCGAGGGGGCCCGCGCATGACCGACACCACGACCGCCGCTGCGACGGCGACCGACAGCACCACCCGCACCGGCCCGGTCGGCGTCGGTGTCATCGGCGCCGGGGTCATCTCGGACCAGTACCTGTCGAACCTCACCGTCTTCCCCGACGTGACCGTCCGCTTCATCGCCGACATCGACCTGCCGCGCGCCGCCGCCCAGGCCGAGAAGTGGGGCGTCCCCGGATCGGGCACCGTCGAGGAGCTCCTGGCCGACGACGACATCGAGATCGTCGTGAACCTGACGATCCCGGCCACCCACGTCGAGGTCGCGCTGCAGGCCCTGGCCGCCGGCAAGCACGTCTGGGGCGAGAAGCCCTACGCCCTCGACCGTGCCAGCGCCGCGGAGCTCCGCGACGCCGCGGCCGCCGCGGGCAAGACCGTCAGCGTCGCCCCGGACACGTTCCTCGGCGCCGGCCTGCAGACCGCGCTCCGCACCATCCGCGAGGGCCGCATCGGGACGCCCCTGAACGGCCTGACGCTCTTCCAGAGCCCCGGACCCGAGTCGTGGCACCCGAGCCCCGAGTTCCTCTTCGCGTACGGTGCCGGTCCGCTGTTCGACATCGGCCCGTACTACATCACCACCCTCGTCCAGACGTTCGGACCGGTGAAGAAGGTCACGGCCACCGCGTCGAAGTCCCGCGCCACCCGCACCATCGGTTCCGGACCGAAGGCCGGCACCGAGTTCCCGGTGGACGTCCCGACGAACCACTCCGCGCTGATCGAGTTCGAGAACGGCGGGAGTGCGCAGAGCGTGTTCTCGTTCGAGTCCGACCGCGGCCGCACCGGCTTCGTCGAGATCGCGGGGGAGACCGGCACCGTCGTGTTCCCCGACCCGAACAACTTCGACGGCGACACCGAGCTGTACGCCCTCGGTTCCGAGGAGCCCGAGACGATCCCCGCGGTCGGCTCCACCTACTCGCGTGGCACCGGCGTGGTCGACCTGGCCCGCTCGCTGCGTGCCGGCGACGAGAACCGCGTCCCCGGTGCGCTCGCCTTCCACGTCCTCGACGTGATGGTCTCCATCGCCGAGGCGGCAGAACGTGGCGAGGCGGTGCTCGTCGAGAGCACCGTGTCGCCCTCCCCGACCCTCCCCGAGGGCTGGGACCCCGCGGAACGCACCCTGGCCTGACCGCCGGGGTGCTGCCCGCAACCCACAGCAGCACCCGACCAGCACCATCCGCAGCACCAGCTCCACCTCTGCACCATCCCCTGCACCATCTCAACGACGAGAAAGTAGAGAGTCATGCGCACTGCCATCCGCGCACTGGCCATCACCGCGGCCGCCGCACTCACCGTGTCCGGCCTCGCAGCCTGCTCCTCCGGATCGTCCGGCGACTCCGGCGACTCCAAGACGCTCACCTACTGGGCGTCCAACCAGGGCACGTCCCTGCAGAACGACAAGGAGGTGCTGACCCCCGTCCTCAAGAAGTTCACCAAGGAGACCGGGATCAAGGTCGACCTCCAGGTCATCGGCTGGAACGACCTGCAGAACAAGATCCAGACCGCCGTCACCTCGGGCCAGGGCCCGGACGTCGTCAACATCGGCAACACCTGGGCGACCTCGCTCCAGGCCACCGGCGCCTTCCAGGAGTTCGGTGACGCCGAGATGAAGGCGATCGGCGGCGAGGACAAGTTCGGCAAGGTCGCCCTGTCCACCGGTGGCGCGCCCGACAAGACGGTCACGAGCGTCCCGCTCTACGGCCTCGCCTACGGCCTGTACTACAACAAGAAGATGCTGTCGGACGCCGGCATCACCCCGCCCACCACGTGGGAGGAGATGGTCTCGGCCGCCGAGAAGCTGACCAAGGGTGACACCTACGGCTTCAGCCTCGCGGGCGGTTCGTACACCGAGAACTCGCACTTCGCGTTCATCAACTCGGCGCAGAACGGTGGCGAGTGGTTCGACAAGGACGGCAAGCCGACCTTCACCTCGAAGGCCAACGTCGACGGCATCAAGCGCTACCTCGACCTCATGCAGGACGCGAAGGTCGCCAACCCGTCGAACGCGCAGTACGACAACGCCACGCAGTCCACCACGGACTTCGCGAAGAAGAAGGCCGCGTTCATCCTCAACCAGAACAACGCGAACGCGACCATCGAATCGCTCGGCATGAAGTCGTCCGAGTACGGCGTCGTGGCGCTGCCCGCCCCGAGCGGTGGCGAGCAGATCGCGTCGTTCCCGGCCGGCATCAACCTGTCGGTGTTCAAGAACACGAAGAACAAGGACGGCGCGCTCAAGTTCGTCAAGTACATGACGAGCATGGACACGCAGACGACGCTGGACAAGCCGTACTCGGCTCTGCCGGTGCTCGCCGAGGCTGCTGACTCCGTCACGGACGAGCAGACGAAGACGTTCCTCGACATCTACAACAACAAGGCGAAGCCGCTCCCGCTGGTGCCCGCCGAGGACCAGTTCGAGTCCACGGTCGGCAAGGCGATGAACGACATGTTCGCCAAGATCGCGACCGGTTCCAAGGTCTCCGAGGCCGACATCAAGTCGGCACTGCAGACCGCCCAGGACCAGGTGTCCCAGGCCGCCGGTTGATCCACCCTGGAGGCCCGGGTCGCGTCCGACGGACGCGCCCGGGCCTCCGCCCCTGACGCTCCAGGGCCGACCATCCGTCGGCCGTGAGGCACACGCCCCGGAGCCGACCACGCGTCGGCCGTGCGGCTGACGCCCCACGCACCCCGCGCCTCCCGGCCGCTGCCACGGCCGCGCGGACCGCACCTGCACGCCCCTCCTGCCGAAAGGCCCCACCAGATGTCCACGACGGTCCTGCCCGACTCGGAGCGCATCGACCTGACGCACACGAAGGCCCCGACGATGTCGGGCCGTCCGCCAGGTCGCAAGCGCAAGACCCACTGGCTGCCCTACGCGCTCGTCGCGCCGGCCATCCTGTTCGAGCTGCTCATCCACATCGTCCCGATGCTCACCGGCATCTGGATCTCGTTCATCCAGCTCACCAAGTACTTCATCGCGAACTGGGGTGCCGCGCCCTTCGCCGGGTTCCGGAACTACCAGGTCGTCGTCGACTTCGACCAGGCGATCGGCCGCGGAGTCCTCAACTCGTTCCTCATCACGTGTGCCTTCACGGTCCTCGTGGTCGGGCTCTCCTGGACCTTCGGCATGGCCGCAGCCGTCGCGCTGCAGAAGCCGTTCGCCGGACGCGGGCTCTTCCGCACCCTGTTCCTCGTGCCCTACGCGCTGCCGATGTACGCCGGCGTCATCACCTGGAAGTTCATGTTCCAGCGGGACTCGGGGGCCCTGAACCACCTGCTCGTCGACCAACTCGGGCTGTTCGGCGGCAACGCCCCGTTCTGGCTCATCGGCAACAACGCGTTCGTGGCCGTCGTCGTCGTGGCGATCTGGAAGACCTGGCCGTTCGCGTTCCTGATGCTCATGGCCGGCCTGCAGTCGGTGCCGAACGACGTGTACGAGGCCGCCTCGGTCGACGGTGCCAAGCCGTTCCGCCAGTGGCGCTCGATCACGCTGCCGATGGTCCGCCCCGTCAACGTGACGCTCGTGCTCGTGATGTTCCTGTGGACGTTCAACGACTTCAACACGCCGTTCGTGCTGTTCGGCTCGACCGCTCAGCCACCCGCCGCGGACCTGCTGAGCTTCCACATCTACAACGCGTCGTTCATCACCTGGAACTTCGGTTCCGGTGCCGCGATGAGCGTCCTGCTCCTGCTCTTCCTGCTCGTCGTCACCGGCATCTACCTCGCCGTGACCAACCGGAGGTCCGTCCGTGCGTGAGACAACTGGCGCCAAGTCCTTCAAGATCATCACCCTGGTCGTCCTGACGCTGTTCACGGTCGTGCCGCTCTACGTGATGATCACCACGGCCATCAAGCCCCTCGGCGACGTGCAGGACAACTTCACGTGGATCCCGTCGCGGATCACCTTCCAGCCGTTCATCGACATGTGGTCGACGGTGCCGCTCGGTCGGTACTTCATCAACTCGCTCGTGGTCTGCACCGTGGCGACGGTGTTCTCGCTGATCATCGCGACGTTCGCCGCCTACGGTGTCTCGCGCTGGAACTTCAAGGGCAAGAGCACCTTCACCACCGCGGTGCTCTCCACGCAGATGTTCCCCGGCGTGCTGTTCCTGCTGCCGCTGTTCCTGATCTTCACGAACCTCGGCAACTCCCTCGGCATCCAGCTCGTCGGGTCGTGGCTCGGCCTGATCATCACGTACCTGACGTTCACGCTCCCGTTCTCGATCTGGATGCTCGCCGGGTACTTCGAGACCATCCCGCGCGAACTCGACGAGGCCGCGATGGTCGACGGTTCGGGCCCGATGGGTGCGCTGTTCCGGGTCATCCTGCCGTCGGCCCGTCCGGGTTTGGTGGCGGTGGGGATCTACTCGTTCATGACGGCCTGGGGTGAGGTCCTCTTCGCCTCGGTCATGACGAACGGCCTCGGTTCGACCCTGGCGGTCGGTCTGCAGCAGTACTCGACGCAGACGAACGTGTACTGGAACCAGGTCATGGCGGCGTCGCTCGTCGTGTCGATCCCGGTCGTGGCCGCGTTCCTCGTGGTCCAGCGCCAGTTCGTCGCCGGCCTGACCGCGGGTGCCGTGAAGTAGGCGGAGGCCCCTTCCGCACGACCCCTTCCGCAAGACACCGGTGTTCGCGCTCGACGCCCCCGCATGACGCGGTGCGCAGCGCGAACACCGGTGTTTTGCCGTTCCCCACCCGACGACCCACCGACCCCGACCACCCGACGACCGACAGGATGGAACCATGAGCGACGAGACCCGCGGGCGGCAGCTGCTGCCCGGACAGACCAGCCGCGTGCACGTGTACGACGTCGAGTCCCGCACCTCGCGGCTCGTGTTCGAGTCGGCCGCGGTGCTCGTCGAGGCGCCGAACGTCCTGGACGCCGAGACCCTGGTGCTCAACGGCGACGGAAGCCTCTGGCTGCTGCGGCTGCCGTCGGGCGACAGCGGCACCGACACCGTGCTCGACGAGACGGCGCTCGTGCCGGTGCCGATGGACGGCGTCGACGAGATCAACAACGACCACGTGCTCGACCCGTCCGGCAGCTCCATCGTGGTGAGTGCCCGTGACGGCGAGCTGTACCGCGTTCCGCTGCCCGAGGGCGGCCCCGCGACCCGGATCACCGACGTCGCGTCCGCCCTGCCCACCAAGCGGAAGTTCTACCTGCACGGCATCGCCCCCGACGGGAGCGCCCTCGCGGCGATCGTGGGGGAGCTGTCCGAGGACGGCGTCTGGACGACCGACGTCGCGATGGTCGACCCGGAGACCGGCGAGCCGACGTTCGTCACGCGGGACGAGCACCCCGACGACGGCTGCACCATCAGTCCGGCCGGCGGGATCCTGCTCTGGAACACGGAGCGGTTCACCCCCGGTACCGCGCAGCTGGCCGTGCGCTGGCCCGGGCACGACAGCCCCGTCCGCCTGACGAACGACGACCGCGTGAACTGGTTCCCGCACCTGTCCCCGGACGCCGCACACCTGCTCTACCTGTCGTACGAGCCCGGCGTGCAGGGTCACCCGGCCGACCACCGCGTCGAGCTGCGCCTGCTGCCGGGGTCGCTCGTCCGGGGTGCCCGGATCGCGGTCCAGCCCGAGACCCTGGTGGCCCTCGACGGCGGTCAGGGGACGGTCAACGTGCCGCCGTGGGCCCCGGACTCGACGTGGTTCGCGTACTGCGACTACCCGGCGGCGGGGTAGCGGGATCGGCGGCGTCTTTACGCGCTGCGCGACAGTCCACGCTCCGCCGGACGCGTGGACTGTCGCTCAGCGCGAAACGCGATCGGACGCCCCGCGCCTGCCCGCGCGCCTGCGCCCGCCCGCCCCGCTAGACCTCGCGCACCTGCCCCTGCTTGATGTGCAGGCGCCGCTCGGCACGCTTCGCGACCCACGAGTCGTGCGTGACGATGACGACGGTCAGCCCGCGCTCCCGCCACTGCTTCTCGATGAGCGCCATGATCTCGTCGCGGGTCGACTCGTCGAGTGCACCCGTCGGCTCGTCGGCGAGCAGCACGCTCGGGTTCTTCACCAGCGCCCGGGCGATCGCCACGCGCTGCTGCTGTCCGCCGGACAGCTCGGCCGGCAGGTGCTCCATCCGCTCACCCAGACCGACCTCGCGGAGCGCGGCGACCGCACGCTCGCGGACCTCGCTCCGCGACCGGTTCGCGATCGACCCCGCGAACGCCGTCTCGACGTTCTCGAGCGCCGTCAGCGTCGGGATCAGGTTGAAGCTCTGGAACACGAAGCCGATCTCGGTCGCCCGCAGGTCGGTCAGCGCGCCGTCGCCGAGCTTCGCCACGTCGCGGTCGCCACCGAGGTGGATCGACCCGGCACTCGGCCGGTCGAGCGCTCCGAGCATCTGCAGCAGGGTCGACTTCCCGCCGCCGGTCGGCCCCTGGACGGCCACGAGCTGCCCCTGCGGGATCGTCAGGTGGACGTTCGTCAGGGCGGTGACGGTCCGGTTCTTCTGCTTGTAGGTCTTGCTGACGTTCGTCAGCCGGTACATCGGACTGGAGGCACGGCTCGCCTCCGCCTCGCCGGTCGCGGTGTCGGTGCTGGTCACGGTTGCTCCTGTCGTCGGTTCGGTCGTGTCGGTGCGGCCGGGCATCAGGCCACGCTCCGGAGCGCCTCGGCCGGACGGAGCCGGCTCGCACGCCAGCCGCCGAGCGCGCCGGCGATGAGGCCGCCGAGGATCGCGAGGCCGATCGCCAGCAGGATGATCTCGACGGTCACCGGGGCGTGCAGGACCACGTCGGTCGTCGACGCGGTGCTCGCGCCGCCGCCGAAGCCTCCTGCCGGCGCACCGCCCGTCGTGCCGCTGCCCGCGGCCGCGGTCGCTGCGCCGCCGGGCATGCCGCCACCGCCACCGGCACCCCCGCCGGTCGTGCTCGAGGCGCTCGCCGAGATCGTCGGGCTGATGACGTTCACGACGAGGATGCCGATCAGGCCGGCCGCGGCGCCGAGCACGCCGCCGATCAGGCCCTGCACCAGGGACTCACCGGCCACCTGTCGGGTGATGCGGCCGTTCGACCAGCCGATCGCCTTGAGGGTCCCGAACTCGCGGGTGCGGCGGGTCACGCCGGAGATCGTGAAGAGGATCGCGATGAGGAACGCCGCGGCGAGCACCACGATCGACAGCCACTTGCCGAGGTTCGAGACCAGGCTCGACGCGGTGCTGAGCGACCCGGACACGCTCGAGGCCAGGTCGGCCTCGGTGGAGACGGTGGCGCTCGTCAGCTTCGCCTGCAGAGCGGACTTGATCGTGCTGACGTCGGACGAGGACTCGGCGGAGACGTAGATCGAGGTGACCTTGCCGTCGAGGTCGGCCAGCGCTTGCGCGGTGTCGAGCGGGATGTAGGTGTTCGAGCCCGTGGTCGAGGCCGAGCCGGTGGAGCTCACGATGCCGATGACGGTGAAGTCGGTGCCGCCGATGTCGACCGTGTCACCGACCGCCTTCGACTCGCTCTTCGCGTACGACGCATCGAGCACGACGACGTCCTTGCCCGCGTCCTTCGCGGCGAAGGTGCGCCCCTTCGTGAGCTCGGTGCTCGTGAGCGGACCGACCGTCGCGCCGGACACCGGGATGCCGGTCACCGTGAACGAGTCGACGCTGAACGACCCACCGCCGAACCCGCCGCCACCGCCGGTGTCCCCGCTCGGCGGGCCCTGCTGGGTGGTGCTGTCGCTGCTGGAGTCGCTGCTGCTGTCCGTGCTGCTGTCGTCGGTCGACTGCTGCTGGACCTGGCCGGAGAACGTGCTGTTCTCGAGGGTCAGCACACCGGTCGCGGCCTTGACGCCGTCGGTGCTCGTGATCGTGGACAGGTTCGCGGCGTTCAGGGTGCTCGTGCCGCGCGCGACGGCGAGCCGCGACTGCGACAGGTCGGTCGAACCGCTGTCGTCGTCGCTGTCGCCCTGGCTGCCGAAGTCGAAGCTCGGACGCCCGCCGTTCGTCGACGCCGTCGCGGTCTTGGTGACGGTGATGTCGGTGCCGACGCCGTACACGGACTGCAGGACGCTCGACTGCGCTGCCTGCACGCCACCCGAGATCGACGACACGATCACCACGAGGGCGATGGCCAGGGCCATCCCGATCGCGATGATGACCGTCTGCTTCTTGCGGTTCGTGAGTTCGCGCCTGAGGTAGGTCAGGAACATGGTTCTCCTCGGTGGTGGCCGGCTGGGGTCACCGGCCGCGCAGAGCACGCGGCGGGGCCGACGGAGGAGAACCTAGGCACGCTGTCGATGACCGGCCCATCGCGGACCTATGAGGCGACTAAGGGCGCATCAGCCGACGTCGCCGTACCGCTGGCGCAGGTGCTCCGCGTAGCCGCCGGGGGTCCGGCCGGCGAAGCGCCCGCTCGTCACCACCGGCAGGTCGACGGTGGCGTCCACCCGGAAGCCGAGCGCCCGCGCCCGGGCCACCAGCCGCGCGTCCTCGTGCTCGGGCACCGGGTCGAACCCGCCGAGGCTGACGTACGCCGCGGCGAGCACGCCGAGGTTCGCGCCGTGCACGTGCCCGAGGGCGGCACCGGGCGGGTGCGCCCGCGTCCAGCGGTCGAGCACCGCGGGCGCCAGGTCGTCCGGGTCGGGGACGACGGCACCGACGAGTACGTGCGCACCAGCGGTGAAGGCGTCGGACTGCTGGAGGAGCCACCGTTCGTGCACGCGCGAATCGGCGTCGGTGTGGGCGAGCCACCGGGCAGCCGGGTCGCCGTCGTGCGCACGGAGCGCGTGCGTCGCCCCGATCGTGCGTGCCCGACCGACCCCGACACGGTCCGTGGTCAGGACGTCGACCGGGTACCGATCGACCACCGAAGCGGTGCCGTCCGTGCAACCGTCGAGCACCACCGTGACGGCGGCGTCGAATCCGGGTCGCTCCGCGGCGAGCCGGTCGACGGCCACCAGGAGCGCGTCGAGGCACGCGGCGATCCGGTCAGCCTCGTCGTGCGCGGGGACGACGACGTCGATGCGTGCACGCTGTTCCGGTCGCGTCACCGGATGATCCCCTCGGCCCGGGCCACCGAGGTGACCGCCGGGCCGGGCAGGACACTCAGGACGAAGTCCTCCTCCACGTGCCGGAGCAGAGCGGGACGCGGCCACCGTTCGGTCAGTCGCGCGTCCACCGCGTCACCGCTCGACACGGCCTCGTCGTCGGGGTGCCGCCAGTGGCAAGCCACGAGCACACCGTCGTCGTCGAGTGACCCGAGCACCCGGTCGATCGTCGCGTCGAGGTCGGCTGGTGACAGGTAGTACCCGACCTCGGACATCACCACCAGGTCCCACCGCCCGTCCGGCCACTCCGCCGGCAGGGCAGCCTGCACGAACCGAGCGGTCGGGGCGCGCCGGGCGGCACGCTCCAGCGGCGCCGCCGAGATGTCGGTGCCGAGGACGTCGTCCGCGCGGTCGGCGAGGGCAGCGGTCAGGACCCCGGTCGCGCAGCCGAGCTCGAGCGCCGACCGGAACCGCGGGCGGGGGAGCGCCGCCAGCGTCACGGCACGCTTGCGCTGCTCGTACCAGGATCCGTCGAAGTCCCACCCCTCGGGCTTCCGGTCGTAGTGGGCGTCGAACGACTCGCGCGACCGCGACGCGGCGGACTCCGGTGCGAAGAACCACTCCGTCGTCCGCAGGTGGTGGGCGGCGTGCCGGTCGTCGACGATCGCCTCGTCTCCCGGTGCGTCCGACAGGGGCCGGGTCTGCGACGGATAGGCGTCGACAGCGGAACGCTTCCGGGCGACGAGGTCGTCGGGCAGCGCGAGGGCCCGGACGTCGTCCCACGGGGCGACGGAGTGGTCCGGGTCGTCCCAGTGCCAGGCCCAGATCGGGTACGCGAGCAGGTCGACGTCGGGGGCGCTCGCCGCCGCGGCCTCGGTGACCTCGCCCACGATGCGGTGGTCACGGTGCCCGTCCCCGCGCCACGGCGCGACGAGCAGCACGGGGCGGGCGGCGTCGGCGAGCACCGTGTCCAGGCTCTCGACGACACGGTCTCGGTGTTCACGGGTCGCGCCGTCCGGGATCCCCACCGAGGTCGACGTCACGTCGGGGTGCAGGGTGCGCAGGGCCGCCACGAACTCCGCGTCACGGGCGGTGGCGAGTGCCTCCGGGGTCGTCGTGGGGGAGTCCGGGTGGGAGCGCTCGCCGCGGGTGAGGAGCAGCACGTGCACGGGGACGCCGACCGCTGCAGCGGCCGCGATCAGCCCACCGGCGCCGAGCGTCTCGTCGTCGGGGTGGGGCGCGACGACCACCACCGACCCGGTACCGGCCAGGTCGATCGCCGGTGCGTCCAGGCCGTCGAGGAATCCCGTCCACGCCGCCGGGTCGGTGCCCGGCTCGCGGTGGTCGAAGCTCACCACGCGACACCGCCCCGCTCGAGCACCATCCGGCCGATGCGGGCGAGGTCCCGCGCGCCGTGGTCCTGCAGGACGTAGAGCTCGAGGTCGGCGACCCGCGCGGCGACTGCGGGGTCGGCGGTCAGTGGAGCCGGGCCGATCGTAGAGACCACCCGCTCGCGCACGGCGTCGACCGAACGGCGCACCCGCGACCGGACGGTCTGGGCGAGCAACCGCCAGTCGGTGTCGTCGGAGGCCGGGTCGGAGTCGTCTATCCGGGCGGCGGCGTCGGCGAGGGCGTCCTCGGCGTCGGCGAGGTCGGCCACGGTGGCGCCGAGGGCGGCCTGCAGCAGCTCGGACTCCGGGTGTGCGGCCGCGGTGTCACGGAGCACCCGGGCGAGCCCGACCGCACCGCCCCACCAACAGGCCGCGACGCCGATGCCGCCCCAGGCGAAGCCCGGACGTCGGAGGTACCAGCCGGGCGCGCCGACGGGTCGTGCCCGGACGCCGTCGAAGTCGACCGGTCCGCTCGGCACGTCCGGCATCCCGCGTGCGACCCAGGTCTCGTCGTGCACGGTGACGCCGGGCTGTCGCAGGTCCACGGCGACGAGGACCCGCTCGTCACCCAGGTGCGCGGTGACCAGGGCGTGCGAGAGCGTCGAGGCGAGCGAGCACCACGGCTTCGTGCCGTGCAGCAGGACCGTGCCGTCGTGCTGTGGTGCGGCGTCGAGCCGGAGGCCCGGCCCCTCGGCCGCGAAGACGCCCCAGGTCGAGCCGTCCGGGGCGTCGACCCCGGCCTGCGCGAGGATCCCGAGCGCGTCCAGGTGCGGTTCGACGGTGCGGGCGGTGGCGACGTCCGCCGCGGCGATCGCGGCGAGCGTGCCGAAGAACCCGCCGGCCGTGCCGGCGGACAGGGGTGGGGTGGTGGCGGCGACCGCCCGCGCGACCGTCAGGCGGTCCGTCGGTGGCGAGCCGGGCCTCCCGGTCGTCCGTTCGATCCGCGCGGTGTCCAGGTGCCGGGCCGACGGGGGCCAGGCTGCAGATCGCAACATGCTCCCAACGTACGGAGCGGCAGACGTGGACGTCTCCTCGATCCACAGAACGCACTGGGCCGTGCCACAGACGACTCATAGGAACTTCTCGATACTCGAAGACGTGACCATCTCCCAGCCCGCAGCAGCCCCGCGCCTCACGCGTGCCGACGGAACCCCGTTGCGCATCCTGGTCGTCGACGACGAAGCCAGCCTCACCGACCTGTTGTCCATGGCACTCCGCTACGAGGGCTGGGACGTCAAGAGCGCGAACGGCGGGCAGGACGCCCTGACGACCGCGCGGGAGTTCAAGCCCGACGCGATGGTGCTCGACGTGATGATGCCGGACCTCGACGGGCTGCAGGTGCTGAGCCGGCTGCGGCAGAACAACGACGACACCCCGGTGCTGTTCCTCACCGCGAAGGACTCCGTCGAGGACCGCGTGACCGGGCTCACCGCGGGCGGCGACGACTACGTCACCAAGCCGTTCTCCCTCGAGGAGGTCGTGGCGCGGCTGCGTGGGCTCATCCGCCGCTCGCAGATCTCGATCTCCGAGGCCGGGGACTCCCGCATCGTCGTCGGCGACCTGGTGCTCGACGAGGAGTCGTACGAGGTGCACCGCGCCGGCCGCCCGATCGAACTGACCGCCACCGAGTTCGAGCTGCTCCGCTTCCTGATGCGGAACCCCCGTCGCGTGCTCTCGAAGGCGCAGATCCTGGACCGGGTGTGGTCGTACGACTTCGGCGGCAAGTCGTCGGTCGTCGAGATCTACATCTCCTACCTGCGCAAGAAGATCGACGCCGGTGAGACCCCGATGATCCACACGGTGCGCGGCGTCGGGTACGTCATCAAGCCGACCTCGTGACCCTGCGGCGCCGGCTCGTCCTGAGCATCGTCGCCCTCGTCGTCGCCGTCAGCGCGGTGATCGGGGCGGCCAGCATCATCGCGCTCTTCTCGATCCAGACCAGCGCGATCGACAAGCAGATCACGAGCGCCACCCACCGGGCGCAGCGGTACCTGCAGCAGAACCAGTCGGGGCAGCCGAGCATCGACCTGTCCCGGCCGTCCGGGCAGGCCGCCGGCACCCTGACGGCGTACTTCGTCGACGGGCAGGTCGTCATCGCGAACGTGCTCGACGACTACGGCCGCCCGAGCGGGGTCCCGCAGACGAGCGCCGAGGCACTGGGGTCCGTCCGTGTGGACGCCGACCCGGAGACGATCGACCTCGGCTCTGACGTCGGGCGGTACCGCCTCGCCGCCGTCAACGTCGGCCCGGCCGTCCTGGTCGTGGGACTCCCGATGGCCCCCGTCTACGACAGCGTCTGGAAGCTCTTCGGGGTCGTCCTCTCCGTCGTGGCGACCGCACTGGTCGCCGGTTCGGTCGTCGCCGCGTTCGTGGTCCGACAGTCGCTCCGGCCGCTCGAGCGCGTCGCCGAGACCGCGTCCACCGTCGCGCGCATGCCGCTCGACCGCAGCGACGCCCTCGACGGTGTCCGCGTGCCCGACACCGACCCCCGCACCGAGGTCGGCCGGGTCGGCAGCGCGTTCAACCGCATGCTGGGGCACATCGGCAGTGCGATGCAGGCGCGGGAACGCTCGGAGCAGAAGGTGCGGCAGTTCGTGGCCGACGCCTCGCACGAGCTCCGGACCCCGCTCGCCTCGGTGCGCGGGTACGCCGAGCTCACCCGGCGCATGGGCGGCGACCTGCCGAAGGACGTCGTCTACGCGATGAGCCGGGTCGAGTCCGAGTCCATCCGGATGACCTCGATGGTGGAGGACCTGCTGCTCCTCGCCCGGCTCGACGAAGGCCGCGAGATCCAGTTCGCCGAGGTCGACCTGACCGGACTGGTGCTCGACGCCGTGAACGACGCCCACGCCGCCTCGCCCGAACACCCCATCGAGGTCGACGTCCCGCCGGAGCCGGTCACCATCACGGGCGACGCCGCGCGCCTGCACCAGGTCATCGTCAACCTCGTCACGAACGCCCGGACCCACACGCCCGAGGGCACCCGCATCACGGTGGGCCTCGCCCCGGTCGACGGCGGCGTGGACCTGACCGTGCGCGACACCGGCCAGGGGATCGACCCGGAGTTCCTGCCGAAGCTGTTCGAGCGCTTCGCCCGGGCGGACAGTTCGCGGTCCCGCACGGTCGGGTCGACCGGCCTGGGGCTCGCCATCGTGGACGCGGTCGTGCAGGCGCACGGCGGCCGGGTCGAGGTCACGAGCGAGCCGGGGGACACCGTGTTCACGGTGCACCTGCCCCGCGACCCGGCTTCGGCTGCCGCCGGGGCCGGGGCCGGGGCCGGGGCTGTCGCGTCGTCGCCGGTTGACCCGGCGGGGTCCGCGGACTGGTCGGCGACACCCGCTGCGGTGGACCGCACCCACTGACGGTCGGGAGGCGCGGGGCGGGGCCGCCCCGCGCCTCCCGACCGCTGTTTGGTCTCGTCCACGGCATCTGCTACTCTTCTCGAAGCCAAAGACCGCCGGATGTCGTGCTGCTCGCAACGTGTTTGTGAACATCGTGACCGAAGGTCCTCACTCGTGAGGCATCCCGCGCAGGTGTTCCGAACCACTCCCACCATCTGGTGAGAGCAGCTCCGAGCCTCTGCGCCGGAGCTTTTTTCGTTCGTGGACCTGGGGCTGCCGGCAAGACCCCCAAGGAGAACCATGGCGAACAAGGAAGCTGCGGTCGCCGAGCTCACGGAGTCCTTCCGTAGCTCGAACGCCGTTCTGCTCACCGAGTACCGCGGTCTCACGGTCGCGCAGCTCAAGGAGCTCCGCAACTCGATCCGTGAGCACGCCACGTACGCCGTGGTGAAGAACACGCTGACCAAGATCGCGGCGAACAACGCCGGCATCTCGTCGTTCGACGACGAGCTCGCCGGTCCGTCCGCTCTCGCCTTCGTCCACGGTGACACCGTCGCCGTCGCGAAGTCGCTGCGTGCATTCGCCAAGGCGAACCCCGAGCTCGTGGTGAAGGGCGGTTACTTCGACGGTAACCCGCTCACCGCGACCGAGGTGGACAAGCTCGCCGACCTCGAGTCCCGTGAAGTGCTGCTCGGCAAGCTCGCCGGCGCACTCAAGGCCTCGCTGTTCGGTGCTGCGTACCTGTTCCAGGCACCCCTCTCGCAGGCCGTCCGCACCGTGGACGCCCTTCGCGAGAAGCAGGAGTCCGCGGCCTGATCAGGCTCGCGTTCATCAACCACACGTACTAGCTAGTAGTAGGAGAAAATCATGGCGAAGCTTTCGCAGGACGAGCTCATCGAGGCCTTCAAGGAGCTCACGCTCATCGAGCTCTCGGACTTCGTGAAGAAGTTCGAAGAGGTCTTCGAGGTCACCGCGGCCGCCCCGGTCGCCGCTGCCGCCCCCGCCGGCGCAGCTGCTCCGGCCGAGGCCGCTGAGGAGAAGACCGAGTTCGACGTCATCCTCAAGTCCGCTGGTGACAAGAAGATCCAGGTCATCAAGGAGGTCCGTGGCCTGACGTCGCTCGGCCTCGGTGAGGCCAAGGCGCTCGTCGAGACCGCCGACGCCAAGATCCTCGAGGGTGCGAACAAGGAGACCGCCGACAAGGCGAAGGCGACCCTCGAGGCCGCTGGCGCCACGATCGAGCTCGCGTAGTCTCGACCGTTCCGGTCACGAAGGCCGCTGCCCCTCGGGGTGGCGGCCTTCGTCGTGTGCGGGGCGCTGGCGGCGGCGGCTTGACTGTCGCCGAGACTCGGCTGTGCGGACACTTTGCCGGCCGTTGGAGCGGGAAGTTGTCCGGTGGGCCGAGACTGGACCCGTCGCAGGAGCTGCTCATGGAGCGATCAACACCTCGTGCGAGCGGAGCAGCGCACGGAACCGGTCGAGGCTCTCGAGGTGCCACCAGGTCACCCGGATGACGGACCGGACTTCTCGTCGGGTACGGATGCGGTCCTCCCGGCGCTTCTCCTGCCAGAGGACGTCGCCGGGATCGCGACCTGCGAGCATCTCGCGGTCGACGTACTTCTGCTTGCCATCGAACTCGACGACGACTCCGGCGTCGGGCAACCAGAAGTCGACGCGGTCGCGAAACCCGTTCGTGACGAACTCATGCTGCGGGTGGATGGTGGTCACTCCCAGTTGCACGAGTCGGATCGAAGAGTACGACTCACCGGGTGACTCGTGTGCCGGATCGAGCGCAGTGGCGACGAGCCGAGCCCTCCGGCCACCACGCGATGCGGGCGGCGGCAGATGTTCCTCGAACACCTTCCTGTCGATCGCCTTCATGCGTACCGCATGGTCGATGGCCACGGCGGCTACTGCCGGGTCACACGTTCGCGCGACGGCCATCGCCGTTCCAAGCGCATCGACCACCGGGACGCCGTCGAATCGGCTGCGGCCGAGGCGCAGGCCAGCGGGGTCGATACCGTGTCGAATGAGTCCGACCCGGTGTTCGACGCCGACCAGCTCCCAGTCGACGACGTGAATCCGCTCCGGAGCCGGTCCGATCAACGGCCAGCCATGGATGAGCGCAGCCGTGACGTGGGAGAACGCGCTGGTCGGACCCAGGTCGGGAGCGACAGCCCGAGCCATGGCGAGGTGCTTGTCCGCCTTGTCGAGTGCATCCCACACCCGCTTGTCCATGTAGATACCCGCACGGAGCCGAACGACTCGCCCAGCGGCATAGAGCCGTCGGAGTTGTCGTGCTTGCGATGGATCCGACCGCTCGGCGCGGAGGAGATCGGGCCGTGTCTGGTGCAGTTGCATGATGCGAGTGTGCGGACTCTGATGTGCGCTGTATGCCCTCCGGCGGGATCTGTGGAGAGAGGGAGGTCACGACTGTCTCGAGGACGGTGCCGAGTCTCGTCTGGGCAGACGTTTTCGCGCCTTGGTGAGCCGTGGAGAGTCCGCCTGGCCGAGACTCGGCACCGTCCTCGAGACAGTCGTGACCTCCCTCTCTCCACAGATCCCGCCGGAGGGCATACAGCGCACATC